>JACQZI010000007.1 GCA_016207825.1 Planctomycetota bacterium
GAAAGCTCCTATGTTAACGGCGCGGTGTTTTTTACCCATATAAATCCTCCTTATTTATTGTTTGATACTATAACTTTTATTAATCTCTTTGTCAAGGGCAATTTCATTTATTGCCAATATTTATTTTTCCTATGCCCAACCCCGACGCCCTGTCGGGATAAATAAAAAAGGGCAAGGAACTACTTGCTGGGTTTCGCCTTTCATCCGTCAAGACTCCAAGCGTGACCAGTGTCGCAGCCCCTGCCCAGAAGGCAGAGCCGCACACTTGGAGTGTGTCTCAAATGACGGATGAAAGTACTTTATTTTTACTTAGCCGGATTATATAAGTACAGCCTAAGATTGTCAACTAAAATATTGGCAGGTAAGAGAAAATAATTGCCTGTCTTTATTTCTCCTCAACCGTGATAATGTGGTCGACTGCGGTGGTCAGTTCCTCGACCTTTCCGCAGGGCCAGCGGACGGAAACGGAGACCGTGTCTACACCCTCGCCCAACCCGAAGTGCTGGACCAGAGAACTCTGGCAGGTGGTGCCCGTGCCGCCCTGGACTTCGCGGGTGTATTTCGCCTTGCCATTACTTATAGTCACGCGCGCGCCGATGGCGGACCGGTTGCAGTCTTTACCGACCAGTTTCACCTCCAGCCAATGCCGCTCGGGCAAAAGCTGTTTGGTCTCGTTGCGGAAAAGGAAGATACGATATCCCTTTTTATCTTTCTCCTTGTCCAGGACAATTTCCTTTCCTGACACCGCCAAATCCATATCGCCGTCGTTATCAAAATCCGCCCAGGCACAGCCCCAGCCGTCCATCAGTCTGGTGCCGGTAATCCAAGTGGCATCGATAAAGCGCCCGTTCTTTCCCTGCTTATAAAGGAAAGAAGTCAGCCCTTCATAAACGCACGTAATATATAAGTCAAGCAGACCGTCGTTGTCATAATCGCACCAGGCGGGATTGGAATGGGTTTCCTCGTAACGGATGCCGAGCGGTTGCCTAAAATCGCTGAATTTATAATCGGGCGCCCCGCTGTTCTTTAAAAGATAACTCATATTGGAAAACTCCATATATCTCGGATGCGCCAGGTTCCCGACAAAAAGGTCGAGGTTGCCGTCGTTATTGAAATCGCCGAAATCCGCACCGATGCCGTGCCCAAAATAACCATATTTACCGGCGACGCCTTCCGCGCCGGTTTCGCGGGCGACATTGGTGAAAGTGCCGTTGCCGTTATTCTTCCATAAGAAATCCGGGTCAAGCCGGTAATTGGCGACAAAGATATCCGGGAAGCCGTCATTATTATAATCGCCCCAGACCACCCCGCGCCCGCACATCGGCTCAAGCGAAACAGTTCCGGCATCCAGGGTGACATCCCTGAACCATTTGCCCCGGACGTTTTCCAGAAGCCTATCGGGCGTGCCCATAGAAAGCTGTTTTCCGGGCTTTTCATAATTCGCCATATAAATATCAACAAAGCCGTCGCGGTTATAATCGCCCCAGGCGGCGCCTTCGGTCAAGGCATTATCGTTGGCTATTTCGAGGTCCGCCGTGATATTCTTAAAAGTCCCGTCCCCGTTATTTTTCCAGGCGACATCGGGCCAGCCGGAGGAAAAGAAATCCAGCCACCCGTCATTATCGATATCCGCCCAAGCTCCGCCGCCGCAAGCCATATTGATTCCGGCTTTGGCGGCGACATCCTCAAATGTCCCGTCGCCTTTATTGCGCCATAAATCGCCGCCGTCGACCAGCAAATCCTGGAAGCCATCGTTATCGAAATCCCCCCAGGCAACGCGCCGTCCGCCGGATTTGGCCAGCCCGGATTTTTCGCTGATATCCACAAAGTAAGCCGTATCGTATCCGGAAGCGAACGCCTGGTAAAAATTCCCGGTCAATTCATCACCGGTCAGTTCGGTTGCCTGCGTCATCATCTTGGGAAGTATTTCCTTTAACGCCTCATGGACTTCGGGCATATCGCCCCGGCACATCAAAGAACGCGCCATGGCGTTAAGCGCGTCGCTTAAACGCCCGGTCGCCTGGTAAACCCTGCCGAGGTGGTACCACAAGACATCATTAAAATCGTTTGATTCCAATCCGCGTTTCAAGACCTGCTCGGCCTTTGCGTAATCACCGGACTTATAATACACCCACCCCAAAGCGTCGTAAGCCTGGTACAACATCACGGCATCCTTGTATTGCCATTCATCATACCATGAAGGCTTGGGGGTTTTATCGTTTTTTATAAGCCGGACGCACTCCTCGGCCCATTCCATCGCCTGCGGCAAATCTATATCCATTTCCGCATGAACACGGCTTGACATATAAAAAGCCATCGGGTCTTGCGGGCATGAAGCAATCCATTGCCGGCAGAGCGATTCCACCTTGGTTTTAATCTTAACGTCTCTCCAATAATAAGTAAGCGCGATGCGGTAAGCGGTGCCGGTCATTTTGTGATGGGGAAACTCTTTGACGAATATCTCGCAAAGCGGCGCCCGCTTTGAGAGCTCCGGGCTGACTCCAAGAATCCGCTCAAAGCTTTCCTGTCCGACATCATCCAGTTCCTTGCTTTTCGGGTAGGAAGAAATAAGCAGCTTTTTCATCTCGTCCGCTTTTGGGTAATCCTCCAGCTCCATAAAAACCATAAAAGCCATGCTGTATAATTTATCGCCGGGCGAATCCGTCTTGAGAAGCGATTCCAGCTTGGCTTTAACCTGTTTTTTGCGGTTTTCTTTTGATGCATCATCTTCGGCAACCGCCAGCATGGTATTCCAGAGCCCGTAATACGCCTCGTAGCAATCCGGGTGCTGGGCAATGATTGCGTTAAACCAGTTGATTGCATCCTCATTTTTCTCTATCCGGCGGTAAAGCCAGGCGATTTTCAGCTTGATTTCCGAATCGCGCGGCTTTGATTCCAAGGCCGATTGATAATGCATCAAAGCCCTTTGATGCTCCCGGAGATTCGCCATCTCGTCGCCGTTTTTGACCTCCTCTTTAGCGAACTCCAGATAACTGCAGCCGGCAATGATAAATATGCTTAAGGATAAAAATATTTTATACATGAACTATCTCCTTATATAAATGGGACGGGGTGATTATGCCCTTTTCCGTTATAAAGCCTTTAATAAATTCGGATGGAGTAACATCAAACGCCGGGTTGTAAGCCGGCACGCCTTTGGCGGCGACGGGTTTTCCGGCAATGCAAGTGACCTCCGTTTCCGGGCGGAATTCTATGGGTATTTCTTTGCCTGTTCTCAGCTTGAAATCAAAGGTGGATAAAGGCGCGGCAACATAAAAAGGAATACGATGATGATGAGCCATAAGCGCAACCTGATAAGTCCCTATTTTATTGGCGGTATCACCGTTTGCGGTTATGCGGTCCGCGCCGGTTACAACCAGTTTTATCTTTCTTTCAGACATCAATTTCCCTATCATATTATCGCATAACAAAATCACATCTAATTTATTCTGCTTCAATTCCCAGGCTGTAAGCCGGGCGCCTTGTAAAAGAGGTCGTGTTTCCGGTACATACACCTTAAATTTCCTGCCTTCTTTCTTAGCCTGATAAAACACCGCCAGCGCCGTACCGCTTCCGGCGGTTGCCAGCAAACCGGCATTGCAATATGTAAGGACTCCCATTCCATTCCTGATTAATCCGGAACCGCTTTTACCTATTTTATCACAGGTAACAATATCTTCACGGTGTATGGCTTTGGCTTCCAGCAATATTTGTTTCTTTATTTCGCTGACTGATGAACTATTCAGCTTATGGACTGATGAACTGATTCTATTGACCGCCCAGGCCAGGTTAACCGCCGTGGGTCTGGCAGAGATGAGCTTTTGCGCTATTATTTCCAGTCTTTTAAGAAATTCTCCCGGTGTTTTCGCCTTAATACACCGGGCACCCAGATACAAACCGTATCCGGCAGCTACGCCGATGGCCGGCGCACCGCGCACCGCTAAAGCTTGTATTGCCCGGTAAACTATATCCGTATTTTTACAGATTATATACCTGACTTTATGCGGAAGCAGGGTCTGATCAAGCAACTTTAAATACCCGTTTTCCCCTTTAATCCATTCCAGAGATTTAACTTTCATAAAATCAATAAAATCATTACACGATAACTTTAATGTGATTTTTAGTCGTTAGGGCTATAGTCCTATACCATAAATCATTATTATCCTAATCGGTCTAAAGTTTCAAGTAAAATCAACCCCATTAGAAATCACGAATAAGCAAAGATTACGCCTTGGTCATTCCATAATCAGTATTATAAGTGCGGATTTCTAACGGGGTAAACCGATAATATTAATAAGGAATAACTATTGACATTTGAGGGTTTCTTTCTATAATATTACATATTATGGGGTAGTTATATGAAATATATAGGGTTAGGGGGAAAAATGAGTAAATTGTTATGCGTGGGTTTTCTTTCATTGCTCTTATGCCCGATTATGGTTATTTTTACAGGCGCCCAGGAAAAGCAGCCGCCTACTTCGGATGAAGGGGTAACCATGGTAGTGGAAGGGGCAAAACTGAGCTCTTTGCTTGAATATATCGCCCGAAGAGAAAATAAACCGCTGGTCTATGATGACCGTTTCCCCAAGGATTTGCCTATCAACATTATATCGCCGAAAGGGGTAACCATTCCCCCTGACAGGCTACCGGACGTCATCGAATCCATTTTAAGAATGAAAGGATTCACTCTTATCACCACCGGGCCGGTTATCAAGGTGATCCCTGCCGCAGAAGCAAAAGAACACCCCACCGTAATCACTAGCGCGGATGACATAAACAAAGCCGAATGGGCAGATCGGATTGTCACCCAGATTATCCCGCTTAAATTCGCCAAAGCGCCTACGATGGTAAATCTATTGGTCCAACTAAAAAGTAAGGAAGGCAATATAATACCGGATACCGACACCAACTCTTTAATTATTACTGAATATGCTTCCAACATCAGGAAACTGAATACCGTTATCAAACAGCTTGATGAAGAACCGGCTGAATATAAAAGCACCACAAAACAACTGAAGTTCGCTTCCGCCGCAACAATGCGTGCTACCCTTACCGAATACCTTAATATAATGCAAGCAACCCGCCCGCAGAAGAATATAACAAGAAGGCCTTTTATCTATGCTGATGACAGAACTAATTCAATTGTCATTGTTGCTATAGAAGAAGACTTAAAACAACTAAGCGGTTTGATAGACACATTTGACACGGAAACGGGCAAAAAAGAAACAAGTGTTTACACTTACAAACTGTCAAATATCAATGTCGAAGATGCGGCAAAAATACTGGAATCTATTTTTGTAAAGCAAATAACGGCTATGCCCGCTTCTGTCAAAAAGCCTGAATTATCCATCACAACGGAAAAATCAACCAATGCACTCATTATCAACACCGCCCCTCTAATATATGCCGAAATAGAAAAACTCCTGAAAGAACTGGATGTCAAAAAGATACAGGTGTTAATAGAGGCGGCAATTGTAGAGCTTAACATGGAAAAAATGGTGGAACTCGGCATTGAATTAGCCACGGCGACAAACCCCACGGACAACGGAACCGGTTTCGGGGGGACGACTTTTGGGATGTCCACCACGACCACTGACGGGAAAATACCGCTTCAATCCGACCTCGGAGGCTTGACACTCGGCATCTGGAAAGGAAGCAACGGCAATATCCCATTCCTTTTACAAGCCGCCCAGAAAGACGGCGGGATAGATGTCAAAGCCGCTCCCAGATTGCTTACCAACGATAATTCCGCCGCTTCGATCAATATCTCCGACCAAATTCCCTATGACCAAAAAACAGTAGGACCGGACGGTACGGTAACAGGCATCACTTTCGGCGGATACCAGACAGCCGGCATTGAGTTAAAAATCACCCCTCATATAAGCGAGGATAATTATTTGCGCCTCGAGCTGGAACAGAAAGTTGGACAATTCTTTGACAGCGCCTATTCAGAAACCAGGCCATCTATAACAGACCGGACCGCCAAGACAACCGTAACCGTCCCAGACCGCCAAACTGTAGTAATCGGAGGGTTAACCAGGGATAATAAGATTAAAACAGTATCTAAAATCCCGCTATTAGGTGATATCCCTTTGCTCGGGTTATTATTTAGAAAGACCAAAGATGAGGTAAGAAAAACAAATATTTGTATCTTCATCAGCCCGAAAATCATGCGCCAGTTTTCCGAATTAGTGGAAGAAACTGAATGCCAGGATAAAGAAATAAGAGAACAAAAATAATATTTAAATTTATGGTTTCCAACAGATTACTTCCCAAAATAAACTGGATTTTCCTGGTATTGGCAATAGGAACCCTAATATTCGGAATAACATCTCTTGGCTCGGGCAATAACCCCCAAAACCTAGAGGTAAGAACCCCGACCGGCCTAGAAACGGACAACAACCCCAGCAGCACCAAACCGCTTGATTTTTATAAGAATATAATTTCCAACAGGAATATTTTCAGCCGGACCCCGGACCTGCCGCAAACCAAACCTGAACCGGAAAAACTTTTCCTGTTAAAAGGGATCATCTTTGACCCTAAAAACAAACTTCTTTGTTCGGCTATTATTAATTATCTCCCTCTTAACAAAGAGAAACCTTATTATGAAGAGGATGATATCTACGGCTGGAGCGTTAAACTGATAGAGAAAAGCAAAGTAATCCTGATTAATACCAGGACGAGAGAAGAATTGATATTAACTACGGCCTCGGATACTTTGGCCTCCGGATCAGGCAGCGGTAACACGCCTACCCCACTTAAACCAGAAGAATACAAAAGCTATCCGATAGACAGGGAAAAACTTTCCAAGATGCCGATGGAGCAGATAAAACAAGAAATAAAAACGATGCTGAAAGACTTGCCTCCGGAATTTATTTATGAGAAGATCGAAGAATTTACCGGCATCACCAAAACGGAAATCACACCAAATATAAAACTAGACGATTATGCCACCAACCTTTTCATGATAAGCCAGGGCGGCACTGTTCCCGGTGACGGGGAAAAAATAGTTTTCGGCGCACAGGTAAATCCGGACAATACCCCTCTAAACCAGTCAACTAATTTCAAAACCACCGACACCCGCATATACGCTTCATTCCCTAACCAGGGCGGGCTTGCCGGATTATCCAAAGTCATTGTCCGCTGGAGCAATACGACCGACGGGACTATCGCCTACCTAGGCACTAAACCGATTAATCCGAATAGCACCCATAATTACGTATACGTTGAAAAGAGAAAAGGCTGGGCAAAAGGAATTTATCTCGTAGAGTTATTCAAGGTTGACACAACCGAAAAAATCGCCCTGGGAAGATTTGAAATAAAAGATTAATCGAACTTCACCCCTTCATCCTAAAAACCATTTATACGGTAAATGAATTACCTTGACCGCGTGCTGTTTACCGCTATAATATGCCGATAATATATTTTGTACCTAGTGCCCACAGCATAAGAGAAAAAATAATCAAATGGAAACAAAAGATTTTAATTCGATAGAATCCAAATGGCAGGCGAACTGGGCAAAGAACGGGCTTTTTAACACACCCGCTTCGCCTAAGAAAAAATTCTACTTACTTGAAATGTTCGCCTATCCATCCGGAGATATCCATATAGGACACTTCCGCAATTATACTATCGGGGATGTATTCTGGCGATATCTTAAAATGAAAGGTTTTGATATTCTCCATCCTTTCGGGTGGGATGCTTTCGGCCTGCCCGCGGAAGAAGCCGCTATCAAACGCAAGCTGCACCCGGGTGATTGGACCATGAACAACATCAAAACATCCCGCGAAACCTTAAAACAACTTGCCATAAGTTACGATTGGGACAGGGAAGTCATTACCTGCACCCCGGAATATTATAAATGGACACAATGGGTATTCCTTACCCTTTATAAAATGGGGCTGGCTTATCGCGCCGGTTCCTCGGTCAACTGGTGCCCTTCCTGTAAAACTGTGCTTGCCAATGAACAAGTAGAAGGCGGTATCTGCTGGCGTTGCAAAAGCGAAGTCACCAAACGCAAACTCGAACAATGGTTCTTTAAAATCACCGATTATGCCGAACGTTTGCTTAATGATATCGATAAACTCAATGGTTGGCCTGAGAACATTAAAATCATGCAGAAAAACTGGATCGGGAAAAGTGAAGGGACTGAGATTAAATTCCAAATTCCAAACCCCAAATTACAAGTTTCGGTTTTTACCACAAGACCTGATACTATTTACGGCGTGACTTTTATGGTCATGGCTCCGGAGCACCCGCTGGTTAAAGAACTTACCACCCACGAACATAAAAAGGAAGTTGAAGAATATATAAGAAAAGCCGCTCTTAAATCTGAAATGGACCGGACAACTACCGGTGAAAAAGACGGGGTCTTTACCGGAAGTTATGCGATTAATCCCCTGTCGGGTGAAAAAGTCCAGCTATGGGTGGCTGATTATGTCCTATTACATTACGGAACGGGAATAGTCATGGGCGTCCCTGCCCATGACCAACGCGATTTCCTTTTTGCTAAGAAATATAATATTCCAATGAAGGTTGTCATCAATCCAAAAGACAAATCTCTTTCCACGGAAACCATGACCGAAGCATATAACGATCCTGGAACTATGGTTAACAGCGGTCCTTTTAACGGAATCAATTCTGTAGAAGGCATCAAGAAAATAACGGAATACGTTAAAGAAAAAGGACTGGGAAAAGCCACTACCCACTACCGTCTGAAAGACTGGCTATTATCACGCCAACGTTACTGGGGTGCGCCGATCCCAATGATACATTGCCCAAAATGCGGCGTGGTGCCGGTGGATGAAAAAGATTTACCGGTTCTTTTACCGCCTGACGTAAAAGATTTCATACCGAAAGGGCGCTCCCCACTGTCAGATGTGCCTTCGTTTATGAATACAACCTGCCCGAAATGCAAGGGGCACGCCCAACGCGATCCGGATACCATGGATACCTTTGTCTGCTCCTCATGGTATCATCTGCGTTACAGCGACCCTAAAAACAGTAACGCCCCTTTCGGCAAGGATAAAGTGAAAGAATGGCTGCCGGTTGATTTGTATATCGGCGGCGCCGAACATGCCTGCGGGCATTTGATATATTTCAGGTTTATAACAAAGGTATTACACGATGCTGGCTGGCTGACATTCGACGAACCGGCAAAGAGATTATTTAACCATGGAATGGTATTGGATGCAAACGGCGAAGTAATGTCCAAGTCCAAAGGTAACGTGGTTTCTCCGCGCCAACTGATGGAAGAATGGGGAATAGACGTTTCACGGTTTGCCATGCTTTTCTTTGCTCCTTCGGATTGGGAAATCAAATGGCATGAAAAAGGTTTAATCGGAGCCAAACGATTCCTCGTAAGGGTATGGAATCTCATTAATGCCAGCATAGAATCCCGCCAAGACGGAACAAACAGCAAAGAGGAAACGGCAAATAACAACCTGATTGCGTTAAAGAGAAAACTCCATCAAACCATTAAACGTGTGACAGAAGATATTGATCCTAAATTAGAATTCAATACTGCAATAAGCGCGATAATGGAACTGGTGAATGAGCTTTATGCCCAAATCCCAAATCCTAATTCTCCAATTCCAAACCACGGCGTTATTAAAGAAGCCATTAAGACCGTGGTTGTTTTATTAGCTCCGTTTGTGCCGCATTTGTCAGAGGAAATGTGGCAAAAACTAGGAGAAAAAAACAGTATCTTTACACAGCCCTGGCCTTTGTATGACGCCGATATGCTGGTGGCGGAAAAAATCGAGCTGGTAATTCAGGTCAACGGCAAGGTAAAAAGCAAGATAATTGTTTCCACGAATGCTGCGGAAGACGAGATAAAAACCAAAGCTCTTGAAGACGATAAGATAAAAGAATTGCTGGACGGAAAAACCCCTCGCAAGATGATTATTGTCCCCAAACGATTGGTGAATATAGTTCCTTGACCGGATTTTAGATTTTTGATATACTGTTCTTTTAAAATGGCAGGGTAGCTCAGCTGGTCAGAGCGAGAGATTCATAAGCTCTAGGTCGTGGGTTCGAGCCCCACCCCTGCTATTACTCATCAAGAAGGCATTTGGGAACGGATAATATACTTGAAAATTTTATCCTGGTCTTCGCGCGTAATCTCCTTGAATTTCAAGCCCAGTATACAAGTATGTGTTTTCTCGTCAATCGCCTCTATCCAGGCAACACGGGTGAGGGCCTTTAGCGGTTCCTGTTCGGTCGGCAACATCATATTAACCCCGATAACCGTTTTCTGCATTAACAAATCCGGTATCCAGTTGAAATCCGGCACCGGGCCTTTAAGCAATATTCCTCCTCCGCTGAGATTGGAAGTATACCCTTGGTGAATCTCTTCAAAGATTTTATCTTCCTTATAAGTGCATAAAAATTTATACCGGACTAGTATTTCTGTTTTTACCCGGACAAATTCACGGCGTTCGCTTTCATAAGCACCTGACATAGCTATCCTCCTAATTAAATATAATATTATGTATCTTCCTTACGGTTTTGGCAACGTCTTTATTCCCAACCGTAAAAGCCATATTGGTTTTCAAGGGGTTATAAGACATCATTTCCGGTTTTACGCCGAGCACGGGTAGGGCGGTGAATATCCGGCCGATTGCTTTCTGGTTATTTTTTATCCCTTCGCCTATAATACAGATAATGGCTTTATTTTTCATGCTATCCACGCGTGCAAATACTCCAATTTCTTTCAATGCCTTGTATAAGGATGGCGTTTCCGAACCCGCAATGAACGACACGCTTATTTCAGATGAAGTAAGAAGATGGAAAAACACGCCATGCAGGTTGAGTGTTTCAAATACTTTTGTCACGAAGCGCCGGTGGTGGAATATTTCCGGAGAAACCACATTAACAAGCACTGCATTCTTTTTATAAGCAATCGTTTTTATCTTTTTATCGTGCCTCCGGTTGGAAATAACCGTCCCAGGCTCTTTAGGATGCATGATATCCAATATCCGCACCGGTATCCCTTTATCAACGGCCGGTGCAAGCATATAAGGATGAAGCACACCGGTCCCGTAATAAACGAGTTCACTAGCTTCGTTAAGGGAAATAGATTCCACAACCGAAGCTTCTTTTACCAGGCGAGGATCGGCGGTCATGACGCCGGGCACATCGCGCCATATCTGGATTTCTTCCGCTTCAAGCGCTGCCCCGATAAACGAAGCGGTGTAATCGCTGCCGTCACGCCCAAGTGTGGTAATTTCACCGTTTGCATCCTTGCCGATAAATCCGGTGATGACGGGAACCGGCCGGACAGTCAGGCGCCATTTAAGCTTTTTGCGGATGGACCGGGCGGATGAATCCAAAGGGCGTGCGTTACCGAAATTGGAATCCGTCTTTAACCCGATATCGTAAGCATCAAGAGGAAATGTCGGGATATCCGCCTTCTCTGATAAATAACGAGAAAACAGCCGGGCCGCCATGCGCTCGCCGAACGACATGATATAATCAAGCGTCCTGGGAGTGAGCTCCTTCAACAGGGAAACGCCCCTACCGGCCATTTCTAGATCACGGGAAAGGTCGTCTAAAAAATACGGGTCAAGGCCGAGTTTTTTAAGCATACGTTCATGCTTGTGATAGACGGGAATAAAATTCACCTTGCCTGAGGAAACAGCCTGCAATGCAAAGCGTTCTAAGAGGTCGGTTACCCCTGCCAGCGCGGAGATGATAACCACGGGATTTTGAGGGAGCCTTTGTTTGATTAACCCGGCGATATGCCTGATGCGTTCAGGAGTGGCAAGCGCTCTGCCACCGAATTTCATTATCAGCATAGAAAAAAAGGTTATTAACCGGTTTATTTCAAGAAAACCGCTTTGCGATAACTTTCGGCCAGAGAAGAATTTGTCTCTGGCATGACAATATGATTTTCAATGGTTAGGACTATAATCCTATACCATTAATAACGAAAACTCAAGGCGAAAGAAACGCCATAACGCTCTTTTATTTCCTCTGTTTCCGTTCCGGATTCTATTGTTACTTCCTTATCTGCTTGGGCAACAGCTAAATCCAATTTAAACAAAAGCAGATTAATGCTTGTCCCGAGCGTATAAATCTTACCCGAACCGGAAATCGCCTTGTTTTGATACATACCGGCCCTGAGGAAAAGAAATCCTATCAGGTTTATTTCTGCGCCTAAGCCCATCATCTGGGATTCATAACCTTCAAGAACCTGGCTTTTGGTTTTGTTCAAATCGTAATCGAAAGAAAGTAACAAAAGAGGCACTTTAAGCGAAGCGCCGAACCTGTATTGCGGGTCCAATTTATAATCACCCGGGCCGTCCCAGGTAAATTTGGGACCATTGATATTACGGCCGGTTAAACCTAATTTAACCATCTCACCAACTTTATACAAAGCACCGACATCAAGCCCAAATGTAGTTGATTTTTTAGTGCTGTTATCATCTGTAAGTTCATTGAGGAAGTCACTGCCTTCCTCCATATCGTCAAAACGGTATAATTTGTAAACGGTTTCTCCCTGTAGGAGTTTCAGGTTGCCGCCTAAGGACATCTTACCATCCATTAATTTACGCCCGTAAGTTACGCCTAATTCCGTCACACTAATCCCGCTTACAAGGACGCCGGACGAATTGGTAGAAACCGTTGAACTGCCGGTTCCGGTAGTCGCGGTTGATTGCGCAATGGTGGTCAATGTGCTTTGGACTATCGGGTCGGACGTATTTACTCCGGCTAATTCCGCCTGGTAAACTAACTCTTCTGCCTGATTTTGCGTCCCGCCGGCGGTGGCAAATATCGTTGCAATCGAATCTGCCAAAGCCTGGCTTCCGGGATTGGTAAACACTCCTGAACGGTCATTACCGGCACCGACCAAGTTGTTTATTGAGCCTATAGCCGTGGCGCCGGCGTTAAACGACATCATTTCATTCACATTAACCGTTGGGTCAACTCCGATATTGCCTATTACATTACCGAACAAACCGATATTCCCACCAAACAATTCCGTTTGCCCCAATCCAATATTCAATCCGCCGTTTAAACTCAGGAGGAATCCCTCGCCTTCTTTATCCATGGCGGGAATCTTGGTTGTAAAAAGGTCAAGTGCGGTTTGCAATTCAGCCTGACTCAGCGCTGCTCCGGTATCCATTTTCGTGGATATGGAATTCCAATCAGAGGAATCAATAACATCGACAACCGCATCAACGTTCTCCATGATATCCCCTTCAGCGCCTATGGATGTCCCAAAAGGGATATACAAACCGAACTTGTCATTCAAGGTAATACCAGCCGGATTCCAGTAAGAAGCGGTCGCCCCATCCTCTATCGCTACGCCCGTACCCCCCATCCCTTGAGCCCTGGGACCGTATATCGTCCAGTCCTCGGCATAGCCAACTACTCCGGAAACCGAGGTGATTAACACTGCCATCAAAACCGTTTTTATCAGAATCTTCATATATTTCCTTTCTTATTAACTTATTATGATAGCTTATTATATAACATTAAATTTCTTAAAGGGTCAAGAGAAAATTACAAATAACTCCTGTATCATAAAATATTTACATAGAGTGCTGTTTAATGTATGATACTTGTATAATGATAAAATTACGGAACAGCAGTGGAGTCCCGACCCAATCGGGGAGAATTGTTTATTGGCTGACGGCCTTCCTATTTTCTCTTTCGTTTTCGGCCTTTTCCGATGATTACGAACTGGATGCCCGTGCATCGATCGACGAATCCGAAGGCGCTTATAATATAACCGTCAACATCAAATCCAGCCTGCCGGAAAATTCAGTGCTCGAAATAAGCGTCTGTTACATCAAGAAATATCTTATTCCTTCAAGCCTGCGCAAGCATGACCAACCCGAATACGAAACCGAGCCGGCTGAATTAATCACCGAAACCACCTCGCTGAATAACGGCGCATGCGTTCTAAAAGCTGGTAATTACAAAAGGAGGCCTTATGTAGGCGATTACCGGGTAAAAATAATTTTTAACCCGAATAGCCAGCCTGCCGGAGTAAAACAAAAGCTTCCGGCTGATATAAAACCTATTGAAAAGGAGATTTCTTTCGCCTACGGTAACCCCGATGAGCTTGAAGGACAGAAAAAGAATATCCGCAAAGAAATTTATATCGAGCTTGAAGAAATAAAGAAATTATACGATTCCCTGCGTGCCAAAACAGCTTCATACGCCAAGGAGGGTAAATTTGATCAGGCAGACTGGGAAAAATGGCAAAGCGATTTGAAGGTAAAAACAGATGAAATAAAAAAGGCCAATGAATCACGACTGGAAGGCTGGGTTTACCGGCTGGAAACCGTGGGCAAGCACTCCATAGATGCCATGTGCGCAGAGCTTATAAAACTCGCCGCGGATTACGAAAAACTTGCTTTATCAACCGCGGATATGCAAAAAGTATCTGCCGGGTTTGTCCCCTTTACTGACAGCTTTGACATGACATTTGATTATGAACTGCAAAGGCTGGGTTTCGGCTCCATCCCGGATAAGCCGCTGGTCAAATCAGCCGTAGAGGAAACGGAAAAGAATCTCGGCTTGATTGAGGTGCTATTTAGCGAAGCGGATAAAGAAAAGTGGGCGAAATTATCCGCCGAATATAAAGACGCCATCCAGAAAGAAATATTCAAGCTGTCCAACGCAACTTCGGAGTACATATATGCTACTTACCTTGCGCCGTTTACCCAGGATTTCGTTAAGTATATTGAAACCTGCTCTAAGGCCGTAGAAGAATCAGTTGAAGATAAAATGGTTAATCAGCTAAGCGCTAAGCTTAAGAAAACCATAAAAGAGCTGAAGGAAACACTGGAAATAGAATGAAAGCAATCATCCTTGATCGCGACGGAACGATTAACACCGGGCAAAATTATATCATCTCTCTTAAAAGAATCAGGATTTACCGCGACGCCCCCAAAGCGTTAAAGAAACTTCAGGATGCCGGCTATAAGCTGGTTGTTTTTACTAACCAGGCGTGCGTGGCTCGCGGGATAATTACAGAGAGTTTGCTCAAAAAGATAAACCAAAAGATTATTAAGCTATTCAGGGCCAAAGGCGTCAAATTAAGCCGGATATATTACTGCCCACACCATCCGGAGGCGCAAATCCTAAAATACCGGAAAACCTGTTCCTGCCGCAAGCCGGCAACCGGAATGCTCCGGCAGGCAAAGCGCGATTTCGGGATAGATTTCAGGAAGTCGTTTGTCATCGGCGATGCCTTAAAAGACCTTCGGGCTGGTAAAAAGGTCGGGGCAAAAACGATACTTGTCCTCACCGGAAATGGCAGGAAATCATTTAAGGAAATGGGCTCAAACACACGAAAACCGGCTGATTATATCGCGCCAAATCTATTATCCGCTGCGAAATGGATATTAGGCAAAGCCTGATTTCTTACGTCGAATACGGCTATGCCTGCCATCCTAACCAAGCGTATGTATGAAAATGCATACGGCGTATGTATAACCATACGATATTTATACGATTTTGACTGGTTTTAGCCCTCTCAATCCTTTCTTATATCGTATCTCCAACTCTAAGTAATTCAATCGATTAGCTAACAACTAACAACTATTATCTAAAAACTAATGAACCTGGCACGATATTTGCTATATATTCCTTAATGGAATAACGAAAGGACTAAGAAACAGAAGAACGGAAAACAGTTTGGTTTTAAGTTTATTAGTTTATAAGTTTTTCAGTTACTTTTAAGAAAGTAGTTGACAAACGGTAATTTATCGTTTATACTATTATGGAGGGGTGGAATATGAGAAACCATATAAAAGTAATTGCTGTATTTCTAGTCCTCGCCTCTGCTTGGCTGGTAATCGGAGCGAAGGGATGTTCGTGGTTTAATTCAGATAATGACGATGAGATTATAACAGGCAGTAGTGAAAGTAATGATGTTAAAATTTTTAATTCCATTGTTGTAGATACAACTAATAAAATACATATTAGTTTTGATGATACTACACACAGATTGCTCAAATACGCAACAAATATCACAGGCACATGGAATATCACAACAATTGATACGATTGGTGCCGCTGGTGGATTGAGCTCTCTTGCCATTGATAATAATAATAAAGTGCATATTAGTTATCAGCATTCCGATATTAAAAGTCTTAAATATGCCACGAATATTACGGGCACATGGAGTACTTATATAATTGATACTCCCGCCGAGGGTTTAAGAGGAACCAAAACTTCTCTCGCACTTGATACAAATAACAAAGTTCATATCTGCTATGTAGCGAATAGTGCTTGTGAACTCAGATATGCGACGAACATTACCGGTGCTTGGACTGTCACAACATTAGACGGTGGCATAATAGACCCTGATGGAGCAGCATCTATTGCATTGGATTCTAATAATAATATCTATATTAGTTATTGGAAAGGAAACGACCTTCGGTATGCTACTAACTTATCGGGTAGTTGGGTTAGTTCTGTGATTAATAGCGGACCAGCGCAGACTTCTGAGGGGAATAATATGGCTTCTATCGGGATAGATACAAATAATAAAGCACATATTTGTTATTTCGTAAACTTACCTTATAGTGATATTAGATATACAACTAATGTGTCGGGAGATTGGGTGTCGTCCACGGTCGACGGCACGGGAGATGTGGGCCGCTGGAATTCTATCGCTTTAGACTCTAATAATAAAGTGCATATTAGTTATTGGGAAGGATCGGATACTCACTTTCAGAGCCTTTCGACCAACCTTAAATATGCTAGCAATGTTTCAGGCAGTTGGCAAATTGATACAATTGATTCCCAAGTCGGTATGTGCAATTCTATTATGGTGGATACTAACAATAAGGTGCATATTAGTTACTTTGGTCTCACCAATAATAGCCCCAAATACGCTACTAATGCCTCCGGTTCCTGGGTTATTTCTACAATTAATCAATAGAACATCAAAATTACGGTTGTGCCCATCCAAATTTTTCTGCAATTACATCAAGTTTTTTCTCTACGGTCTTTGCTGATTGCCATTTGGTTTTCCATTCTGCTAATTCTTCTTCAGGCGTTTTGCGTTTTTGTTCTATCCAATCAAACTCGAATTCGTATGATTTATCGCCCAAATCCTTTAACGGGATAATAATCCCGTTTCCCAAGTCCATCTTGTAATCCTTGCCTTCCTTGAGACTGGAAAGGCATTTAACATTCTTCAAAGGGCTCCTTCCTAAACTGGTTTGACCCATAATCCTTGTTGTTACTTTCATTTTTATATCCTTCCGTCTATAATATTTTTCTGCAACGAACCGCCTAATTGGTTTTTACTTTATATATCCATATATCCAAATTTCTCTGGAACAACTGCCAGCGTTAGTTACTACTTTATACTCAATTATCTGATTAGCATCACATGCACAAATACAAGCGTTATAGTACCAACTGCCACCCGATGCCGCAACTACATTGCCCCATGTTTCGCTGCTCCCGTTTTTTCTTACCTCCAAATACTCGTAAGTTCCATTACCTTTTTCAGCACCGAGATTTAACAAAAGATATTTTGCGCCTGGAGCCTGTGCCGAAAAATCTAAATCAGCCCAATCTACTGACCCTCCGCTTGTATTTAATTTTAAAACGCCCGGTTCCAGCCAAGTTATCCGGTCAGTCATATTGGCAATGGGCAATTCGCCGGTAACAACACCTGCCCCGGATGACAAATCTAATTGCCCTGGTTTCCATTTAGAATTAGTGTTGTCCCAGATTAAAGGATATTTATCCGTTGGAGCAACTGAATCAACTGCTCTATTCTGTATTTTCGCCACGGTTGGATTTGGATAACTTCCGCTCAAATCCCCGCCGGCTGATTGACCTTTTCCAATCGCATCGCCATTATCAGTTACCGCAGGAAGGCCTTTAACCGTTTTGCTATTCTTAAACGTTAAATCGCCGTAAATCTCGCCGCCGATATCAAGCGGGTTAGGCGCAAATATGAAAGGCGCTTCTCCCATAACTAAACAGGCGCCATCAAAATAAGCATATACAGTCGTAGCACCTCTATCACAATGCAATTGAACATGAATGTTCTCGCCAGAATCTATGTCAGACGCGTCTGCTGTTACTGTTAATAATTCCCAATTACCGCTACCTGAATGATAGTTTGAGTAGGCAATAAAACCACCAGTCAAAGCTATTCTAACTTTATTAGCGGTATCGCATTTAGCCCAACAACTTAGTGAAAACTTTCCAACATATGGTTTAAAAGATGTAATCTCTTGGTGTAAATAATTATGCTCAGTAGCCCCAATTGGCACATTAAGAGCGGAACAATAAGAATCAAAAGTATGGACACCACCGCGTGAAACACTTGCGCCAATACTTTCAAGCGTCCAACTATCTGGAGCGGAAGATGTTCCGGCACTCCACGATTCAAAAGAACCATTTCTTAATAGATTTGCTGGATTTATCGTTTTAGATTCAATTTCCTCATTTAGAGAATCAGCCGCTGGGTCTTTTACTATAGCCATATTTTTTCTTCCTTTCCCCCGATGCGAAATCGGGATTCAAAGCAGAAAACAATCCGGGCGTAAAAACTGAAGCCACTCAATGATGCGAAATCAACCGGTGCGTACGGGTTCAACTTATTCAGGATAATTTTATCTTCTTACAGTATATAATAGCACTAGGGGGGGGCGTCAAGAAAAACAATATTTTATAGGATATTTTATTTAATGGACTTGACATTCGCTTAATATGCGGGTATACTTTAAGTGGGAGAGATTGCCCCGCTCCACTTTGTTTCGGGGACACCCGATAATCGGGACCTTCGGCAGAATGGGGCTTCGTCCCGCCCCGTTCCACGGGACCCCAATTAATAGGGAGTCCCCGAAGGGGGCAAAGCGGGACTCGCAATGACGCTAATAAACAGGAGAAAGATAAATGCCCGCGAAAAAGCCCAAGCCTGATTACGGCTACCAGTTCTTCCTCGAAGGCTT
Source organism: Planctomycetota bacterium (assembly GCA_016207825.1). Lineage (NCBI taxonomy): Bacteria > Pseudomonadati > Planctomycetota > Planctomycetota bacterium. The sequence continues at coordinate 18,942 of JACQZI010000007.1, forward strand.
AAAGGAACTCTTCGCCGAGAATTACCAGGCCGCCGCCAAGTTATTCAACTCCGCTTTGTGCGATTACGAAACCTTCTGCCCGGCAAGCAAAAAAGATGAGACCGTCCATCTCTTTTTCCGGTTCTTTAAGGAGTGGACAAACGCCTTTGCCGATTACCGGGCAGGACGCCTTGATTCCGCCGAGAGCGGGTTTTCCCATGCCGTGGAAATCACCCTGGAATTACCCCAGCCCTTCCGCGAAGATTTCCTTTTCCCCGCCCAAATATTCCTGAAGCTGGTTCCTCTGCAGGACAGGCTGGAAGATGTCCTGGCGCAGTCCAAGGATTTCACCCAGCTTTCCGAAGAGCTGAATAATTTCATGGGGCCTTTGGGCGAGCTCCAGGATGAGATGGGACTGGAAAACGTTTCCGACACATTTTATATTATCCTGACGGCGCAGTTGAATATCTGCTTTGTGCTGTTATATCTCCTGGGCAAACTACCGTCGGCGGTTCTGGAGGGAATCATCCGCACCGGTCAACCGGCAAAACCGGGAACCGCCTCGCCCGCCCGTTTAGTCCAATGGGCGCTGGCGCAGGAGCAACTGTCCCTGATAGAAATCGGTTTTGAGCGCGCCGCGGAAATTATCCCCCAAGTAAGCCGGTTTGCCATGGAGCTCGTTCATGCCGAGGCGCCGGAGAAATTAAGCGCCATCAGCGCCGAGCGGCAAAAACAACTCCTGAAAATCCTGGAACCGTTCAACAGCTTCGGCGAGGCTTTCGCCCAATCCGAAGTCCTCAAACCCGCCGTGGAACATTCCATTGAGGCATTCAAGAATTTCCTCTGGGAATACGAAACGAAGTTAGGCGATATAGTCAAGAATTTACCCGGACTGCCCGGAAAAACAGACGCATCAATAAAATTCCCCGCGCCGTCCGGGGCAAAATGGGCTGATGTTATTATAGATTTTATCAATACCCATTGCGTCAAGATTACCATCGGTCCGGTTTCCAAGCAGTATAATTACGCGGAGCTGGGCTTTAAGAACCAGCGTAATGGACTGCCGGATTCGTCCTGGAAGCTCCTGTGGGATTTGGCGCACAGCAACGGCAGAATTACCTGGGATTCGCCTGCCGCGCGGCGCGGCTTGAAAATGGCAATTTCCCGTTTAGCCTTGAAACTTAAATCCATCATGAATATCCCATCCAGCCCCTTTTTCCATTATAAAGCAACCTATTCATATACCGCGAAATTCAGGATACTGCCTTCTTGCGCACAGGCAGGCGACGCGGAAGAACCGCGTTTCATGCCGCTTAAATTTGACCCGGAAGATCAGTCAAGCCGGGCGGATGGACCGGCAGGAAACACCTTTGAGAAAAGGCCTCCTGGTTATCCGGAACCAGATGACCCGGCGGGATAAATCCTGATACTCCCTGATTTAATCCCGCCAAACCCATATCGCCGCCTGTTCAAATCCGTATCTTCATCTTATTGGAGCTGTATTTTAATCCTTTCAAACCCATATTCCGGTTGCCATAGCCCCACACCCTGATTACTAATATGCCCCGATTTAATCCATTAAGGGTAATATTCTCATCCGCTTAAATCCATACTTTCATCAATACGCGCCGGTATTTTTATCCGTTTGGGGCGGCGTCCCGGCCATTTGGGGGCTATGCTTTAACCGGCACAGAGCCATGCCCACAATATTCAGGGGTAGCGCCCGCGGGGGTATCCCCCCTCTAAAAAGTGAATTAAGGATAGCGCCAATTGTAACCGCTCAAAGCCCAATTGTAACGGCTCGTTTGGAAAAACCAAAATCCCGTGAAAAATCAGCAAAATATTTTCTGCCCTAACGTCTTGAATTAATAGGCGTTATAAACACAGCCGCCAAGATTTCCGGAAAATCATGCTTTTCAATTGTAACCGTTACCATTATAGGGTGGAAGGCGCGGGTGAAAAACCCATGCGGGATAGGCGGGCGCTTAGGAGTTCCAGACTTACCCCGGCCAGGTAAGCACGGGACGGCAACCGCCAGGCTAACGCAAGGGATAAATCCCGCGCTTAACGAAAGGAGGTGACTAAGATGAGTATAGTAAGAAGCCATGTGATTCTGGCGGTGGATTTCCGCGTCACGGCGCCTTTGAGAGTCGTCCAGCAATGGGCGGATGGCTTAAAGGCAAACGCGGAGCGAATCAACGAGAAACGCAAGGCCCGGATTCCCAATGAGGAAAAGTTCCAGGCAAGAGTAGCCAAGATTTCCAATCTCTTCTACGCGCCGACGATGAACCCTTCGTTCATCAGCCGGGCGGGGTTAAAAGCCGGCGATATCGTTATCAAGCAGGGCGCTAATCTCAGGCGTTCATTCAGGAAATACAACGAACGTTTGGATTACGTCTTTGCCACGGTGGACGGTGTTCCGGCCAAGAGGTTCAAGGAACTGGTGGATCTCGCCCAGACGGATTTCTCGGAAGGAACAGCCGCACGGCTCCTGCCTTTCACCGGAGTTAAGGTGGAAGAATTAGGACCGGCGCCGATAACCGTTCTCTGGTTGACCGCGGATCCCACCACGGAAGACTTCATGCGCTCAGGTGACAAGATTCTGGAAGGCGGACCTTTCTTGATGACTATGCTGGAAAAACGCTCGGCCTTTAAGGCGGCGTTGGCCGGCCGGTTAATCCAGGCAGGCGCGGCGATTGTCCGGTCAAATTTTGACCCGATGGTAATCGCCCAGCAAAACGCCCTGACCAATTCGATTGTTCAGGGATTTGTGGACCCCGCGCTCGGTTTAGAATCTTTCACCACGGGCGGTGCTTCCAAGGTAGATTACATTATGCAGAATAATGATCTATACCTGGAAATCAAAGTCTCCCAAGTGTAAACCCAAGCCGGAAAAGGATTGTCCCCCGATGCCTTCGGTCGGGGGACGCCTTTTTTATTTATCCATCGTTACCTGATTCCGCCCGTTAGATTTGCTTTGGTACATAAGCTTATCCGCCCGCTTTATAAGAGAGCTTATTGTGTCATCGGGATGCGCAAGCGTCGCCCCGGATGAAATCGTTACCGTCAGGTTTTCCTTTTGAAGCTTGAGCCCTGATTTCTCAACCAAATGCCTCAGTTTTTCCGCAATTCCATATAACTCGTTTTTATCCACATTCACCGCTATTGCCACAAATTCTTCTCCGCCCCACCTCCCGAGGAAATCAAACGACCGCAAAGCGCTTGACATGGTCTTGGCAACCATTTTTAGAATCTCGTCTCCCGTATCGTGCCCGTAAGTATCGTTCACTTTTTTGAAGTGGTCGATATCGGAAAAAATCACCCCGAAGCCCCATTTATACCGCTTAAGTTCATCCAGTTTGGCGCGGATATTTATTTCCGTATAGCGCCGGTTGCCGATTCCGGTAAGCTCATCCAAGAAGGCAATCTGCTGAAGCTCCTGGGCCCTTTTCAAGGCAATCATCCTATCAGTATTATCGCTGAAGAGTTCGACCGCGCCGATAATTTTCCCTTTTTCATCATTAATAGGCGAAACACGCACTGAAACTGGAATCCGATATCCTTTTTTGTGGTGTAGATACACCTCATTGGAGCAGGCGCGCTTACAAGCCATGCATTCAGCCAGCGGACATAAACCCACACACAGGCTTTGCCCTTTTCCATCAACGTGCATCAGGATGTTATCCGAACACTGCTTACCGATAACTTCCTCTTCCGAATAACCGGTAATCTTTTGGGCGCCTTTGTTCCAGTAGGTTATTTTACGGTCGTTATCCACGAAATAAACGCCTTCGGAAAGGTTATCCAAAAGGTTCTTATAAAACTCTGCTCGTTCCATAGAGGAAGCTAATTTAATCAAAAACAATCGCCAAGTCAAGCTAAAGCGAATTACGTAACTTTCTATATTTATTTGACGATACGCCCTTTTTATCTAATAATACCTTATCTCAAAATGGAGGGTTTTTATGAGAAAGCATCTGGCTGTCATTTTGGGGCTCATTTTATTGGTCAGCGGATTGGTGACACGCGCAGAAGACAAACAAAACCAACCTGAAAAACCATCTGTCCAATGGAGCATACAGGATGCGGAGCCTTACTGCCCTGAATGCACCCTGACCGTAGAGATCGGAACAACCAAATGCCAGTATTGCTCTGCCGAATTTTCCTGGTCTGAACCAAAATTTGATAATAAGCCTGAGGGGGCATTATTCAAATTCCGCTGTTCTATAAAATCCAATAACATAAAACTCTTTAAGGAAGTTTCTGTTGAGGAAAAGATAGAAGCCTATAAAGATAGAACTCTGTCTCCCTGCGTAATCATAAAGACAGAAAAAGGCGATAACGACCAGAACATATCCCTCTATTTCGTGGTAAGTGAAAAAGAAGGATGCCGGCACCAAAAAGCAAGCCTTATAAAGGAGAATGAAACATGGAAGGTAGCGGCTATCGCCGATACGAAAGCGCCTAAAAGGTCAGACAGAATGGAAGCTAATGAAACAGTCGCTATCGGCAGCTTAAAAGCCATTCATGCTGGGGAAGCAACATGGAGACAAACCTCCATGTCCGGCACCGGCAAGACGGATTACTGGACCTATGATGTCTCAACATTATACCGCATGCTAAAAGGAGGAACCCCGTCTGCTTATATCACCCTTGACCTGGCAAAAGCAGACGTCAATTGCCATCCGGATGATTCAATTGCAAACGGTATTACACAGGATTGGAACGTAATCAAAAGCACTTGCGGACCAAAGGCAGGCTATTGGATCAAAGCCTTGAAAGAATACGAACCGGGCAAGCCTTATAACCAAAATTTCTATGCGGGAACCAATGTGGCTTGCGCCAATGATTATCGCTTTGGCTTCTGCGCTTTCCCTGCGGAATATGGCGTTTCCGGTATTCGTACTTTTATTCTTAATGAACAAGGCATAATTTATTATAAAGATCTCGGCCCCATCACCGAAACCAGGGTTAACAGGAAAGTAAAAACCACCCCTGAACAGGAAAAAGCCCTTAGCGCGCTTATCAAACAGTTGGGCGCTGATGACTGGGAAGTGCGTGAGAAAGCCCAGGAAACCCTGACTAAAATGGGAAAAACCGCCAGGGAATTATTAGAGAAAGAAAAGGATGCAAAAGACCCCGAGGTAAAGATGCGCGTTAACCTGATACTGAAAAACATAGCGGCGTTCGATAAAAAAGGAATCCCGGGAGGGATAGATTGCTGGCCCACGGCAGACCCAACTACAAAAGGATGGAAACCAAGCGGAAACTAACATAATATGATTCATCATTCGCAACCAACGATAACATTGCGTGATATCAAAGCCTCCGGGCGAGCGCTGAAAAGCGGATACTTGAGCCAGGGCAAAGTTACGGCTGAATTCGAAAAAGCCATGGCTCGATATATCGGAGTGAAATACGCCTGCGCGGTTAATTCAGGAACGAGCGCTTTACACCTGGCGCTGCTTTCTTTGGGAATAAAAGACGGCGATGAAGTTATCTTCCCCTCTTATGTCTGCACCGCGGTCCTTAATGCCGTAATTTATTGCCATGCCAAACCCGTCCCAGTTGATATCGCTTCTTCTGATTTCAATATCTGCATTGAATCTACCAAGCGGAGAATAACCAGGCGCACCAAGGCGATTATCGTGCCGCATATATTCGGCTTTGCCGCCAATATCCATAAATTCCTGCAAACAGGCATTCCGGTTATCGAAGACTGCGCCCATGGCATCGGCGCCGACTATGACGGCAAAAAACTCGGCTCTTTTGGGACGCTTTCCATTTTCTCTTTCTATGCCACAAAGATGCTGGCAACCGGTTACGGAGGAATGGTTATGACTAACAACAAAAAACTGGCGGAAAGGATAAAAAACCTGCGTGAGTTCGATAACCGCAACGACTACATCACACGTTATAATTACCAGATGGGCGATTGGCAAGCCGGGCTGGGCTTAAGCCAGTTAGCCCAACTGGATAGCTTCATTAAAAAGAGAAGGGAATTAGCCCGCCTCTATGATAACGCTTTGTCCGGGCATCCCGATATAATTTACCGCCAAGCGGTGCGCCGGAATAGCAATCCATCCTGGTTTAGGTATATCATAGGCATCAAGAACCAAACTGCTCTCTTCAGCCGCCTACGTAAAAAAGGCATAGAAACTAAACGCCCTGTTTTTAAGCCTCTCCACCGCTATCTGAGGCTATCACCCAAGCAATTCCCAGTAACTGAACATATTCACAAAACCGCTGTTTCCATCCCGATTTATCCGTCCCTAAACAACCAATCCGCCGCTTATATCGCAAAATCAATTTAGCCACGGAGACTCAGAGTTCACAGAGACAGAAATACTTTTATCAGCCATTTACTCCGTGCGCTCTGCGCCTCGGTGGCAAAACTTCCGCATGGTGATTTTACTTGACTTACGGCTTAATTTATATATTATATAAAACTTTCAAGAATATAAACAATCAATTCAAGGAGTTGATTATGGCAAAAGAAATTAAAGATATTAATTCAAAATTCGCGGTTATCAAGGATGGCGGCAAGCAGTATGAAGCAAAAGAAGGCATGAAGCTTAATCTGGAGCTTAAAAACGCCAAGCCGGGCGATGAAATAGAGCTTAAGGATGTGCTCCTTTATGCCGACGGCAACGATGTGAAAATCGGGGCTCCGCTGGTAAACGGCGTAACCGTAAAGGCAAAGGTGGAAGGCGAGATGCGCACACCCAAGGTCACCAGCATAAGGTTCCACAGGCGCACAGGAACAAGAGTGGAAAGAGGCCATCGCCAGAAATATACCACGGTCAAGGTTACCGGCATACTAACTGCGTAACACTATTTAAATGACCAGATTCCCGCTCATAGTCAAGCGGAACTTCTTCAATCTTTTAATCACATTAAGTTCTGTAGCTTTAATATCACTATCTCTGCCATTTTTCAGCGCTAATTCTCAGCCTAAAGCAGAGCAATTTAAGGATTACCAACAGGTTAACGCCGTGATTCACCTCCAAACACCGGTAAGCGGAGGAACCCGGACATTCGCAGACTATATCCGGTTAGCCAAAGAAAATAATATCCAAGTCCTGATTATTAACGACCACGATAACTTGAGTTATGAGTATTCCATATACCCTTTGCGCTGGCTGGCTAAAAAGACGGTAACAAAAAGTTCTGTCCTTACTTATGGAGCAGCTGATTACCTGGAATTATTCACTAAAAGCTCAACCGATGTCATGCTTGTTGATGGCGTTGAATCCACTCCTTTTTATTACTGGACGGGTTCATTCCAGATGAAAACGCTCGCCACGGCAAAGATGCCCGTTATATCCGCTCCGCGTGAACTGACACTGCATGACCGCGGCAAACACATGCTGGTAATCGGGCTTAACAAGCCGGATGCGTACGAGAAACTCCCGACACTGGCAAACGGGTATTCCTCGTTTGACGCCTATCACGGGAATATCGGCGACAAGCCTTACCAGGAAGTGATAGATTACGTCAGGCAAAACGGAGGCCTCACTTTTTGGGCACATCCTGAGGCAGAAGAAAAATGGAATACCGGCGGCGTGGCGATTGAGACCAAACCTTATACGGAATCGCTTCTCAACACGGTCGATTATACCGGCTTTGCCGTATTATCCGATGGCTACCAAAAAGTCGGCCGTATCAACGGCATTTGGGATACTGTCCTAAAAGAATATTGCGATGGCAAACGCAACTCACCTGCCTGGGCAATCGGCGAACTGGATGATTACGGCAATAAACAGATTGACTCTATCCAAACAGTGCTACTTCTCAAAGATAAATCCTATGGAGCAATTATCGACGCCTTAAAATCAGGCAGGATGTATACCGTTCTTAAGCCGCTTAAAAGTTCGACGCTCTCCCTGGAAAACTTTGCTGTTGAAGACACTAAAAACGAGTCAAAGGCCGCTTTAAGCGGCGGGGAATTAACCTGTCAAGGCAAACCAATCATCCGTATAAAAGTAAAATCACATAAAGCCGGACACATTACCGTAAAACTTATCTGTCAGGGCAAACTTATAAAAGAATATAACGAACCCTTGCCGTTTGAAAGCTCTTTCCGGGACGATAACGCCCCAGCCGGGAAAAAGATATATTACCGGCTGGATATCACGGATGAATTCGGAGGAAAAATCATCTCTAATCCGATATTTGTAATAAGAAAGGAATAAAAAACATGGCTATTATATTTAACGAGCAGAATGCATATCGCCTGCTAAAGCAACTTGCCTTCCCGCGCCTGGGCGGAACCAAAGAGGAAAAAGCCGCGGCGGATTTATTGAAGAAATACCTGAAATCCATCGGTTTAACCGCCAAAGAAGAAACTTTCCAGATGCAGACCTTCAAGGATATCTCCGCCTCATTGGAAGTGCTTACCCCATACCGCAAGAAATATAAGGTGTCCGTCATGGGAAACAGCGGCTCAACGCCGCGAGGAGGGATAAAAGCCGAATTGGCGCATTTTATCTCCTCCGCTCCGGAAGAATTAAAGAAAGCGAAAGGCAAAATCGCCATCACTTATAACGCCGTCACAAAAACCATTTACCAAGAGTTGCGGCAAAATAACGCCAGGGCGTTAATCCGCATCACCGGACCATCTGCCGCCCTGCAAAACCTTAAACAGAATGACCTTTTCACCAAGGCTTACGGCAGGATTCCATCTGTCCTCATTAACTACGAAGACGGGCTGGAAATAGTCCAAAAAGGCGCCAGGCTCGTGCACCTTATTTCCCTGCAGAAAGAGATGAAAGCCACCTCGCGAAATATCATCGCGACTATTCCGGGAACCGAATTCCCAAACGAAAAGATAATCCTCTGCGCCCATTACGACAGCGTCAATAAGTCCCCTGGCGGGGTTGATAATGCCGGCGGTTCGGTAACCATCGCGGATTTCGCCAGCCATTTCTCCGTGAACAAACCCAAGCGCACCCTTATCTTCATCTGGTTCGGCAGCGAGGAGATGGGCTTAAAAGGCAGCTGGGCGTATGCGGAAAAACATAAGAAAGAATTAGTTGCGCCAAAGCCGCCAATCTCCCTGAAAAGCGAAGAGATTAAACTCCTGATTAACCTTGATGTCGCCGGAACAGTCCTGGGTAATAATGGCGCGGTCATTTGCGGGGCTGAATCCATGGCTAATTTCATAGACTCATTTGCCAAAGAAAAAGGCATTCCAATGAATGTGCACCATTCCGCTTATTCCAGCGACAACATACCCTTTAACGAAAAAGGCATCCCTTCCTTCGCGCTTAACCGCCACAGCGGATATTCCGGTCATACACCGCTTGACGGCATCCATCAGATGGGCCCAGAGGGATTAAAAATCCTGGGGCAATTCGGTCTGGAACTTGTCAGCCGTATTGCCAACGCCGTGGAAATACCGTTTGAGCTTAAGATTCCGGAAGCCGATAAGAAATCACTCTATGAATACGTGGAACGTGCGAATCCGTTTTATAAGAGAAAATAGAACACGAATGTCACGAATAGAACGAATTCCCCATTTGATAAATAATTGACTCTATGGAAAAATCATTCCTCAAGCATTATGCGGAATGGTTCGGGTTAAACCGCAAACGACTAATCCGCCTAGGAATCTATTTTATCGCATTAATCATTCTGGTCGGAGGAAGAGGTTGGTTTATTGCACATTCTGTAGGCGGTTATTACCCATTCGCCAATTTCATAATCGACCTTATCGCCCTGTCATTGATTATTATCATACTTCGCTTGTTTAATTATGCTGTAAAATATCTATTAAAGAAAATAATTCCAAATAAGCAGATTGCTTATCGTATCATCCTGAGCGCCATACACATACTTATCATAACCATTATCGCCGGTTCTTTTCTTATCACTACTCTGCAATTGCATCCCCAGCGCATGGCTTGCAGGAAACCCATCCGAACTGGGATTGGATTACGAAGAAGTTGCCATCACTTCCGATGGACTCAAGTTGTCAGCCTGGTATATTCCAACCGCAGGTAAAACAAGACCGGTCGTTTTAGTAACTCATGGATTGGCGGCCAATAAGGAAAACTTTCTGGAGCCGGTTTTGCTTATGAACAGCCTTAATTATAACGTCATGATTTGCGATTTCAGGGGGCATGGCAACAGTGAAGGCCAATTCACCACTTTCGGCATAAAGGAAGCCGAAGACATAAAAGCCGTTTATGACTGGATTAAAATAAGGCATCCTCAAAGCCCCGTTTATGCGCTTGCCTATTCCATGGGCGGAGCTGCGGTTATCAGGGCGGCTGCGAAATATAATATATTTAATAAAATTGTCCTAGATTCATCGTTTGCCCGGAGCGAAAATGTCGCCAGGCAAACCATCTTAAAAATCTTCGGGCCTTTTAGCTCGGTCTTCTGGCAAATGGGGAGATTCTGGGGATGGGTCTGGACAGGAGTTGATATTGCCGACAGCCAGCCTGAAAGAGATATCACCTCATTAGCTAATCGCCCTATCATGATTATACACGGAACAAAAGACTCAATGATACCATATACAGAATCTTTACGATTATATGAGGCAACGGGTAAGCGAGCCAAACTATGGCTGGTTGAAAACATGGACCACGTCCAAAGCCTGATGAGCCCGGAATATAAAAAGAGGATAAAAGAGTTCTTTGAGGGTAATGACCAAAACACAAATAGCACGAATGAAACGAATTAAGAATTTTATTCGTGCTATTCGGTGTTATTCGGACTATTCGTGTTTTAGTGTTTGTAAAGAATTCTTGATTTTATAGGCTCGAAAATGTAGAGTATAAACTAATATGACAGATTTAGATATTGTAATACGTTTGCTCGTGGCAACGGTTTTAGGCGGGGTAATCGGATTAGAACGGGAAATCAATAACCAGCCCGCGGGCTTACGCACCCATATCATCGTTTGCCTGGGCTCGGCTCTGATAATGATTGTCTCAATCGAAATGGCAAAAGCAAGCGCAACGGTTGACCCGACAAGAATCGCCGCGCAGGTGGTGACCGGAATCGGATTCCTGGGCGCCGGCGCAATCTTGAGGTTCGGCATCTCCGTCCGCGGATTGACCACCGCGGCCTGCCTTTGGACCGTGGCAGGAATCGGTCTAGCTGCCGGAGCCGCTATGTGGCTGCCGGCGACCCTCGTAACCTTTATCTCGTTCTTCACCCTGTATCTCCTTGAAAAGCTGGAAAAGAGAATCATTATCGGCAGAATCTATAAAAAAGTATTCGTCACGGCAAAGGACGTCAAAGGCATCATCGGGAGCGTGGAAAAAGTCCTGCATGATTCCGATATCACTATCCATAATCTGGGCCTCAATAAGCTCATCGTGGAACACAAGGTCCAGCTAAACGCCCTGGTTACCATACCGGAAAAAGCCGATTTGGATAAGATTTCCAAGGATATGTCGGCGATTGACGGGGTGGAACAGTTCGAGATAGAATAGTTTTTTCACCACAGAGGACACAGAGAACACGGAGAATAAATGGAAAATACTAACAAGAAATTAACATCTATTAGTATGCTATTATTGGTAACTGCTATTTTATTTACAATAATAGTGGCCTTAAATATTCCTTGTAAAGAATCGGTAATACAAAAAGCAAGGGGATTAACACCTATAACATCAGTAATTCAATTAATTTCCATTATTCTTTTACCTATATTATTATTAATCGAAATACCTCTTTTTATAAAAGCTTATCTATGGATAAAAAAGAATAAAATACCTTCTGAATCATTAGAAATCAATTCGATCGTTTTTATTATTAGCTTCATATTATTCTTTTTTACTATTTTCATTCTCTTCACAGCATAGATAAAAACAACTATCTCTGTGTCCTCTGTGTCTCAGTGGCTATATTACTTCCCCTGCAATGCCAACTGTCCGCAGGCGGCGGCGATATCGGCTCCCTTGCTTTTCCTCAGCATAGCAATTATCCCGCGGCTTTTCAGGATATTCTGGAAGTCCTCGATGGTTTTATATGAAGGCGATTTGTAAGGCAATCCTTTAACTTCGTTATATGCTATCAGATTTATCTTACTCCACGATTCTTTGGCGAGTTTCGCGAGTTCTCCGGCATGGTCTTTACCGGTATTGAATTCGTCTATCATCAGGTATTCAAGCGTGACATCCTTGCGGGTCAGGGCGCGATATTTACCGGCGGCTTTGATTATCTCATTTATCTTAATCTTTTCCGCCATGGGAATGATTTCTCGGCGCAGTTCGTCATTCGGCGCGTGGAGCGATATTGCCAGGTTTGTCGCCACCTTCTCCCTGGCGAATTGGATGATTTTATCCGGTATGCCGACGGTCGAAACCGTGATACGGTTTAAGCCAAGCCCCATTCCCCATTCGGCGTTAAGGATAGTCAACGCCTTTATAAGGTTATCATAATTAAGGAACGGCTCCCCCATTCCCATTACTACTATATTATTCACCTTTATTTTATTGCTCAATGCTCCTTGCTCAATGCTCATTTGCTGTGCCAACAGTACCTGTTCCACTATCTCATTCGCCTCAAGCGAACGAATCAGCCCCTTTTGCCCGCTGGCGCAGAAATGGCACTTGACCGGGCAACCCGCCTGGGTGGAGATGCAGAGCGTCGTGCGCCCCGCGTCAGAAAGCACCACGGTTTCGATGCAATTGCCGTCTGCCAGTTTTACGAGGAGTTTTCTGGTCCCGTCTTTGGAAGCAAAGACCTGCTCTACCTTAGATGAAATAACCATAAAACTATCGGCAAACGTGGATTGGATTTCAGCGGAGAGATTGGTCATGGATTTGAAATCCGTCACGCCCTTGCGGTAAACCCAATCAAGTATTTGTTTAGCGCGATATTTAGGAAAACCCGATTTAACACACTCCGCCTCCAGTTCATGGAGGGTAAATGACGTAACCAAAGTCTTATTTTCCATAATGGTTCGTTTTCTATCTTTAATAAAATAAGAGGTTGGGGGAAAAGGCAGTAATCCTGTCCTACCCACCTATAGCACCCCCATAACAGCACTAATACACCTCCGTTATAACACAAACTCACCTTTATGACTATTTAATTCCTCCAGAGTAGCGGTTCAAATCCGCTGTTATTATGGTTTAAAATCTCCGCTGGCATGGTTCAAGATTACTATTATGCCGGTTCAAGACTACCGATGCTATGGCTCAAAGCCGCCTACGTAATGGCTCAAAACCACCGCTTGTATAGCTTAATATTACCGATGGCACGGCTCAATATTACCGTTATTATGGCAGCATATAATCATAATAGGACATGGCAAAACAACTCAAAGAACAATATAGTATTAGACAGTTATTTACTCGGTTCCCAAACGTATTTTCCGGTCTTGTCGATATAGCTTTTTTCATCGCCCCGACATAAAGTCGGGACTTCGCTACGCTACGCAGAGAACACGGAGAGGATTGATAGTTATTTACCTTCGGATTCAAAGCAGTCAATTAGCTCTTCAAACACCGGCGACCAGGAAGGATTGCTTCCCCTGGTTAATACCTGAACGCCAGAGCCATCTGCGTTCATCACCAGCACCCCCATATCGCCGCCCGTCCAGGAAAGAAAAGTAATCTTTTTGCCATCCGGGCTCCATGACGGGCCATTCCCATTAACCGGAGTTATCATTTTCTGGTTTTTCCCATCGGCATCCATGACATAAATCCGGCGGCTTAACATGTCTCCAGCCGTACCGTCCCGGTCTGAACAAAACGCGATCTTTTTGCCATCCGGCGACCAACTAGGATTCGAATTATCTCCGGCACTATCAGTTAACTTAACCGTCTTTTTGTCAGCAATATCCATAACATAAAGCTGGTATTGCTTGCCATCAGCTGCCTCATAAACAACTTTTTTCCCATCCGGACTCCATCGGCCGACACAACTATTATTCTGGTCGATTAGTTTTTGCTGGTTTTTTCCGTCCATATCCATTAAATAAACTTTAGTGGAGCCATCTTTATCCGAAGAAAAGGTGATTTTTTTTCCGCCCGGGCTGCAATCAGAGATGCCTTCATTAGCCGCATCATTAGTTAGTTGCCTCAAATTTTCGCCATCCACATCCATGATATAAACATCCTGATTTCCTTTTCGATTAGAAACGAATATTATTTTTTGCCCATCCCGGCTCCAAGTTGCAGCACTATTATTGGCTTCGGTATTAGTAAGCGGCTTCTTGTTTTTGCCGTCAGTATCCATTATCCAAATCTGATGCGGCTGGGTAGATGACGCAAAAAGAATCTTCGGCTTGACTCTTTCCCAGAGGGCGAGAAGAACTTGATTGGCACGGGCTTTCACCTCCTGGTCCTTATCCTGTTCGGCATCCTGCAACGCCTTAACCAATTTCTTGAAATCCGCTTTCACCGCCTGGGTATTTTTCTTGGCATAAAGGGTCTCCCAGTATTTGACGATTAATTCACTCCCGAGGGCGATTAGCCTTTTATGGGCTGACTCCCGTTTCTCCGAGAAACTGTCACCCAGTTGTTTGATTAATTCAGGCAGGTTATCCCGGGCGCCAATGCTATCCACCTTCACCTTAAACTTTTCCAGCGATTCAAGCGATTTTGTCGCGCTTTGATTCTCCGGGTCAATTACTAGCGTCATCATAAAAGCCTGGGCGGCAAAATAGCGGTATCCTTTATTAAGAGCAGTATTTCCCTGCGCCAAATATTTCTTGGCTCCTTCTGTTTTTATTTTAGCGAAAGTCTTCCCGAATTTATCCGACTGCTTGATTTTCTGCCTGACCGAATTAAGCGTTTTGGTTTCATCCGCTGTCGGGTTGCGTTTGTTTTCCAGTATTTTCAAAGACAGGCGATAGTATTTTGTCGCTTTGACGGATTCATTTAATTTCTCGCAAGCCTCAGCTAATTTCATGTATACGGGCAACGGATTTTCGGAGTTAACCAAGGTTTTCCTGAAATAGTCTTCGGCCTCCTTGAATTTCGACTCCGCAAGGCTTTTCTGCCCCAGCCCGTAATACAGGTTTTCCAGTTCTTTATTTACATTAGAAGAAACCCCTTCCTCTTTTTCCAGAGATGCAACCTGCTTCAACGAATCTTCTGCCACCGTAATACCGGAGTCGATTTTCAATACCAAGTTAAATATATCCGCAGCAATAAGATAATCCAGTTCTTCAATCGTTTCCTTTCCTAATAGCAACAATTCCGCCGTAATCTCCTGTCCGCATTTTACCAAAGCCTCCTCAAAAGCGCCAATCTGCTTTATTTTGATTTCCGCCTTATCTTTAATCTTAACTTCTTCATCCGATAAATCCTCTTTTATTTCCAATATTTGAAGGCACGTTTTATAGTATTTTAATGCGCTTATTTCATCTTTGAGGCATTCGCAGGTTTCTGCGGCTTTAACCAAAGCCTTCATAAAATCAGGAACATATTCCAACGATTTGCTGAAAAGATTCAATGCCTCATCGTATTTCTTCTCGTTGAATTTTTGCTCGCCCAATTTATAGAAATCTACCGCAATCTGCGTGTTTTTATCCGTCGGAGAGTCTTCGGCAGTGATTCTGACTCCAGTGAAACAAATAATACAAATCAAGTTTATTATTATTGTAGTAATGGTCGTGAACAAGTAATATTTAGGTGGGAAACAAATTTTCATATTGGTTCTTTTCTTTTAATAATATTTTAACTCAAAACGGGCATATTTGTCAATAGAAATACTTAATGCTTTATATGGTTTATTACCTTTCCAAAACATATTGAGCAAGGCAAGCAGTTTATTTTTATTGCCTTCAGTCAGTTTTAATGGTTAGATGATAATATTTCGTACACGGATTAAGCGGATGTGGTAGATAATAATTAACAAGTTTACTGTCAGTTAAATCCGCTTACTTTATTAATCTATATGAAAGTTTTAGTTACCGGTGGAACGGGTTTTGTCGGCAGTCACCTCGCAGAAACCCTGCTCAAACAAGGCGATGAGGTCTTTTGCCTGGTGCGTAAGCAAAGCAACCTGAGATGGCTTTCCAATCTCAAGGTCAACTACATCTACGGGGAGATGGCGGATAAGGATTCGCTCATCGAGGCGGTCAAATCCAAGGATATCATCTACAACGTCGCTGGAGTAATCAAGTCCCCCAACCGCGCCGAATACGAGAAAGGCAATTACATAGCCACAAAGAACCTGATAGAGGCAACCTTCCAACATAACCGCAATTTATCCAGATTCGTCCATATAAGCAGCTTAGCCGTGGTCGGCCCGTGCGCGGGGAACATCTGCCATACGGAAGATGCCAAGCCCTGCCCGATTACGGATTACGGCCAGACCAAGCTAAAAGGCGAGCTGGAGGTGACTAAATACAGGGATTTTATGCCCATAACCATCATCCGTCCGCCGGTGGTCTATGGGCCGCGCGATACGGGACTGTATTTCTATTTCCAGGCGGTGTCCATTGGCGTAAAACCGGTATTTTCCAAAACCAAGCACGTCAGCCTGATTCATATAGATGATTTGGCCAGAGGAATCATATCCGCCGCCGCGAGCCAGAAGTCAAAAGGCGGGATATATTTTATCGCCAATGAGGAACCGGTCAAGACCAATTACCTGGCAAACCTGACCGAGCAGGCAATCGGCAAAAAGGCCAAAACCCTGTATTTATCCGACCGGTTTTTATCCGCGGCGGCCACGGTTTGCGAAGCGGTGTGCGCTTTCAGCGGAGAAACGCCCATTTTCAACCGCCAGAAGGCAAGGGAACTGGCACAGATGCTCTGGGGCTGTTCGGCAGAGAAGGCCTACCGGGATTTCGGCTTTAAAGCATCCATACCGCTCGAGGAAGGCTTCCGTAAAACGGCCCTCTGGTATAAGGAAAACGGCTGGATTTGACACGCTAAAATTATGTTGACATCTCTGCTTCTATTAAGTAATATATATAATTTTGATATCTCCAAAAATACTATATTGAAAGGAACAAAATGGAATTAGCATCGGTCAAAGAATTAATTCAGGCAGGCGCCCATCTGGGGCATACGGTCAGCCGCTGGAACCCGAGGATGAAGCAGTTTATTTTCGGCAAGCAGAACAAAACCCATATCATCGATATCAAGCACACTTTGAAAGGTATGGTCATTGCCCAGCATTATCTGGCTGAAGTAGCCAAGAAAAACGGCATCGTCCTTTTTGTCGGGACCAAGCAGCAAATCAAGGCAATGGTCAAAGACGAAGCTACCCGTTGCAACATGCCGTATGTCAGCGAACGCTGGCTGGGAGGAACTCTCACTAATTTCAACACTATCCGTAGTAGGTTGAGCAAGCTGATAGAGTTGGAAACCATGGAAAAAGACGGCTCGCTTTCCAGGTATAACAAGAAGGAAATCTCGATGTTTAACAGGGAACTGGCAAAACTGAGGCGCAACCTTAGCGGGATAAAAAGCATGGCACGCCTGCCGGATGCCCTGATTGCCGTTGATTATAAAGACAGCAAAATACCCATCAGGGAAGCCAAAGCGATGAAAATAAGAACAATCGGATTAATCGATACGGACGGCGACCCGACCGGAGTGGATATCGTCATCCCCATTAATGATGACGGCATGCGCGCGATAAACCTGGTTTTAAAACAGATGGCGGATGCGATTATCGAAGGGCAAACAAACGCCAAGATTGAAAAAGTCACCCCCTTGGAAAAGGAAAAACCTAAGAAAGTAAAGGAGGCAAAATAATGGGCAAAGTTTATCAGGGAAAATTGTCCGGAGATAAGAAACGTTTCTGCATCATCGTCAGCCGCTTCAACGAACTCCTGACCAAGAAGCTTCTGGACGGGGCAATGGATAGACTTTTGCGCCATGACGTCAAGGAAACCGATATCGACGTGGTTTGGACCCCCGGCTCTTTTGAAATTCCCCTGGTTGCCCAGAAGATTTCCGGCAAGAAGAAATACGACGCGGTCATATGTTTAGGCGCAATTATCCGGGGAGACACGCCCCATTTTGATTACATTGCCAGCGAAACTGCCAAGGGAATTGCACAGGTAAGCCTGGTTTCCGGCGTTCCGTTGGAATTCGGGATTATCACGGCCGACACGCTGGAAGACGCCATCGAACGCGCCGGAATCAAGAAAGGCAACAAAGGCGCGCAGGCAGCCGAGGCAGCCATTGAAATGGCAAACCTCGTGGAACAGTTGTAACGATATTTTAGTAGTTTTACGCATCGCAAAGGAGATATAAAATGGCCGAAGTAAGCGCTCAATCCGTAAAAGAGTTACGCGAAAGAACCGGGACAAGCGTAATGGAATGCAAAAAAGCCCTGGTTGAAAGCAGCGGGGACATACAAAAAGCACTCGATTATTTAAAGCACCGCGGAGTAAAACTCGCGGAAAAGAAACAAGGTAAAACAACCACCGCCGGACGGGTCGGTTCTTACATACACTCCAACGGCAAAGTCGGGGTCCTTGTGGAACTGGGCTGCGAAACCGATTTCGTGGCTAATAACGAGGAGTTCAAGGAACTCCTGCATGAAATCTCCCTGCAGATTGCGGCCATGAATCCGATTTATGTCTGCCGGGAGGAAATACCGCCTGAAGTAATTACTAAGGAAAAAGAATATTTCCGCAAGGAAGTCCTGGAACAGCAGCAGAAAGAAGGCAAGGAAAAACCGGCGGCCGTTACCGAAAAGATAATTGACGGAAAAATAGAAAAGATATTTTACACCCAACGCTGCCTTTTAGAACAAGCATTTGTCAAGGACGATGCTAAAAAGATACAGGATTTAATCAAAGATAAAATCGCTAAATTCGGCGAAAATATCGTGGTAAAGCGATTCAGGCGGTTTGAAATAGGCAAGGAATAATCTCTCCATGCCCAAAAGCGCGAAGTTTAAACGGGTGCTTCTCAAAATTAGTGGAGAAGGTTTCTGTCACACCGGCGGCAAAGGCATTGATATCAACGAGATAAAATTCATCGCTCAGGAAATCGTTTCTGCGTCCCAGACCGGAGCCCAATTAGCCGTGATCGTAGGCGGTGGCAATATCGTACGCGGCTCTCAATTAAGCAAACTTGGCGTCACCCGGGCAACCGCAGATTATATGGGTATGCTCGGCACAATCATTAACTCACTGGCACTTCAAGACGTCATCGAAAAGATGGGGACCCCAACCAGACTCTTGACAGCAATCCCGATGGAAGTAATCGCCGAACCTTTTATCAGGAGGCGCAGCATCAGGCATCTGGAAAAAGGGCGGGTGATAATATTCGCGGCCGGCACGGGCAATCCCCATTTTACCACGGATACCACGGCGGCTTTACGCGCCGTGGAAATCAATGCAGATGTAATATTTAAGGCCACCAAGGTGGACGGCGTTTATGATGATGATCCGATGAAAAATCCGCAAGCCAAAATATATAAGTCACTCTCCTATATGAAGGTGTTAAACGAAGGGCTTAAAGTGATGGATTCAACAGCCATCACGCTTTGCATGGAAAATAAAATCCCCGTCATCGTATTCAACATGAAAAAACCCGGTAATATTCTGAATGTCGTCAAAGGCGGAAAAATCGGGACTGTTATTTCCTAAATATTGTGCGTATTTAAATAAGAGCTTGCTTCTTCTTGAACGTAACTACTTCTTTTCTTTCAGCTGGTTGACTTCTTGCTTGATTTGTTCGCAAATTATGGAATCGCCGGAATTCTGTTTCATGAAATCCTCAAACTCCTTGATGGCTTCATCGTATTTATTTTGGCTAACCAGCTCACGGTAAATTCTGGCACGCAATTCATTGAATTGCCTTGCGGGACTATTGGTCATTTGAATCAAGTTTTGAAGTTTTTCTGCCTCGTCAACAGCAAAGGTTGCTGCCTGAGTCCCGTTATACTTTTCAGCAAACGTTTTCAGTTTAGCCAAAACACCGCTGGCTTCATCAGTCCCGGCCGCATCGGCTTCGGCTTTTAACGGTTTCCACTGTAACTGCGCTTCTGTTTCACGCGCCATGCGCTTTTGCAAATCTTCCTGGGTTTCTTTTACCTTAGACGCAAGCTTTGAAGTCTTGTACCGTTCTAAAAACTTATCACAAAGCTCCAGCCCTTCCTGATAATTGCCTTTCTGGGAAGCTGTTTGTATTTTTTCGTATAATTCCTTCGTTTCTGATTTTGCGGGCGATTCCTCTTTGCCTTTATCTTTGGAGCCGCCCATCATTAAAACGGTTCCGATAATAACCACAAGAACCACCGCGCTTATTATGCCGATAAGGAGAGTATTCGATTTTTTGGGCTTGGCGACAGAAGAACCATTTTCTTCCGAATTATCATCACCGTTCGCTTTTCCTGTTTTAGTTTTCCTGGATGAAAGTGGTTTCCCCGGTTTCTTTAATCCGGATAACTTTGAAAAACTGGCGCCAGCGCCTTTTTTGGCAGGTATGGTTGAAGGCTTAACTGAGATAGGCGTACCAGCAGTCTTTACCCCGCCATTAGCCACAGAAGGCTTGCTGACAGTAGAAACAGCTTTAACGACAACAGCCGGTTTCACTATCACGGTTTGCTGGTGATCCATATCCGACTGAGCGACAGAAGCTGAAGTTTTTACAGGCACTTTGACAGGAGACTGGCTTGCCGAGGAACTTTCAGTGGCATCAAAAACTATCTGCACATCACCAACTTTTATCAGGTCTTTATCCTGTAAAACTCGTTCCTTTATCTTTTCGTTATTAACACGTGTCCCATTACCGCTATTTAAATCAACTATCTTATAGCCGGAAGGAGTTTTGACAATCTGGCAATGCGCTCTGGATATCTTTATATCCTTGAGAGGCAGGTTATTATCATCTGTACGACCTATAGTCGTGATGTCGTTTTTGACGAGAAACCCTGTTGTTTGCATTCCTTGGGTAATTATCAGTTTAGGCATAATAAAACAAAGATGTAATACAACGGAAATCTATTTTGGGTGAAGCCTCTTTATTTCAAATATTTCCCTACGCTGTTCGGGAGTCAAAACGGCATTTCCGAAAACCCTGGCAACCGCTGATTGAACGGCAAAATCGCTTTCCTGAATACCGTCTTTAAGAATCTTATACGTCTCAAGCGGGATAGACTCCTTGGTAAACCTGAATATTTCAGCCATAGCGTCGCAGGAAGCAATCCTGATTTCCGGTTTATTTTCCATATTATGAAAAACCCTGGTTAGCGGATCGATTGATTTTTTGTCTCCGAACCTGCCGATCGCTTTCAGGACCGGAATTCTGATTTCATCAGGACGCGATTCCAGCGAGCCGAGAAGTGCATCACTCGCACTTAGATAAGGATAAACGCAATTAACCAAATCAAGATTTGCAAGCGATTCAGCCGCAAGGCGGGCAATTTCTTCTGCCCTAGCTTTGCTATCACGCTGGGCCTTTTCGGAACTGAAAGCCTTGTTTAATTCTTCTTCCAAAATAACCCTGTCGATTGGCTTAACCAAATAAGCCTGCGCTTCTTCTTTAAACACGGAACGAACTGTTTCCACATTGTCTTTATCGGTCAGGAGAAAAACAGGAACGTCTTTAGTCCGCAAATCCTTTTTCAAGCTGTCAAACACTGTTTCAACAACCTCGGTCCCTAACGGCGTAACCACGGAAAAAGTGACCTGGTTGGCGATTTTGGCGTTAAGAATTATCAAGTCTTCTGAAGGAAACTTCTTGGCGCGTAAAAGACCGTCTTTGCCGGTCATTGTTTCAACAGGGAAACAATTCAATTTCAGTAATTCTTTCTTCAAACGTGCTCTTATCTCTTCGTTATCTTCAATAATAAGAACAACCCTGACTCCGGATTCACCTAGAGCTTCTAAAATCACCGGCATTACTTTTTCGTCGCCGGGGAAATGACGCCGCGGAGCGATTTTCAATATTAACCTGGCTGCTGCATAACGAATGCGTTTATCCTCATCATCCAAGGCTTTAACAAGTGAAGCACCCGGCTTACGCATGCTTTCCTGTTCCCACTGAGTGCGTTTTAATACCCAGGCGTTTTTTTCTTCCGGAGTCATTTTATTCAACTCCTCCGCTGTAGGCGTTTTAATCGGGGGTAGCGGCAAATCATCATCAGTTGCGCAACTATAAAGTGCGTCCACGCATGCCACTCCGATAAGGACATTTCTATCAGTCAAACAACGGGCTAACGCCTGATACAGATATTTACGCGAGCCCATGGCGCCAAAAAGCGAACCCAACTGGGACGGTTTTAAATCTTCCTTTAATTTGTTCATGATTTCTTCAGTAACTTCCCCTTGCTGGAGTTGTAATTGGGTAGCTGCAAGCCCTAAATCGCTTTCCACCAATTGTGCCATATTAACATTAATTAATAATGGGATTATTTTATCAAAGTTCTGGTCTAGTTTAAGGGCGTCATAACAGCATTCTTCAGCCAATTCTTCATTATAGGAAAATTCGGGAACATCCCGGGAAGTGATTTTATCCTGTTCAACATCCCAACGCCAGACAATATAAGTCCCGTAAAGATTGAGCATAACCGAAGGATGGCTATAGTAATACTCTTCGGCTAAAGAATAATACAGTTCCTTGGCAGAAGGAAGCGTTTCCGGATATTTGCCCGTAATTTTCTGGAGGGCATCGGCAACGTATGTTTTCACTTCGGATAATTCTTCCGGGTTCTCTAAAACCCTTTTTAATTCAGGCACAGCCCTTTTATCCTTGATAGTCCCTAATATGATAGTAGCATTTTGCCTGACCAAACGATTCTTGCTGTTTAAAGCCTCAATTATCGGCAAAACCGATTCAATCCCCATCTTTTCTAGGCAATGAATACTATTTGCCCGTAATCTGGCATTCAGCTCATTACCCAGGTTTTCGATTAAATAAGGGCAAACTCGTTGACCAACGCAGGCCAAGCGGTTAACCGCATCCCATTTTTTTGTAATGCTGTCCGTATCCAATGAATTAACCAGCGCCTGTATTTCTTCGGTAGAAAGAATAAGCGGTGTCAAAACTCCTTTAGCCAGTTGCATAATCCTCAAAGCAGTATGATATGTTTCGGGTTTGCTCAACATCTGGCGCAGGTATTCTTCCCCGAGTTCATCGCGCAAAAAACGCAGGAAATCTTCTGCGGGATTCATCCTGAGAGCCTGCTCACATTTTTTGTATGCCTCTTCATATTCTTCTTTATCCATATGCGTTTTCACTTCTTTGAAAAGCTGGCGAATCTGTTCATCCTGAGCAGCATCATCCTGAGATGTAGCAATCGGTAAAAAAGGCGTGTTAAACAAAGAAAACATAAGCAGGCAAAAAGCCCCTAAAATAAAATAACGTGATTTACCTAATAAACTTTCCATTTTAAAACTCCTTATAACTGAGGAGAAACAGGGTGACATTATAATAACCCTTTGTATACACTACTCTATAAAACCTGTCAAGTAATTTATTGTTATAGAATGGCTAACGTGCCGTTTTACATAAAAAGCAAAAAGCATGATTTAACCTCTTGCGTTTTTCCTTGCCAGAAAACCGCCTTTTAATTAAAATCATGTTTATGAATTTTATGGAACTGGTAAAAAAGCGTCAAAGCGTGCGCAATTATCTGCCGGATATAGTCCCCCGTGAAGCTATTGAAAGATGCCTGGAAGCCACTCGGTTGGCGCCTTCTGCCAGTAATTCACAACCATGGCGTTTTATCGTGGTAGAAAGTCCCGAATTGAAAACCAAGCTTGCTGAAGCAGCTTTTTCCGGAATTTATTTCATATCTGCTTTTGCCAAAACCGCGCCTGTCCTCATCGCGGCGGTCAGGAAGCCATCCGGCTATCTTGCGCGAATGGGTGGGTTTTTCAGGGGACTCCAATATAACCTAATTGATATCGGCATTGCTTGCGAACATCTTGTCATGCAGGCAACCGAAGAAGGCTTAGGGACATGCTGGATCGGCTGGTTTAATGAAAAAAAGTCAAAAAAGGTTTTGAACCTGTCTAAAGCCAGCCGTGTAGATATTATCATAAGCATGGGGTATGCTTCCTCCAAGGAAACCAGAAATAAAATACGGAAACCTCTTGACGAAATTAGGATTTACAAGTAAAATATTATTTTGTGATTGAGAAAATACTTGCTGAGCTTAACATCAATCCGAGGGAACTGATTACCCATTCCATCCTGCAAAGCCAGGAAGCGCTGGATGGAATAATTAAGTTTTATGAAAGGATAGAAACCCAATTAAGCAATCAGCCTGCTGGCGGGCAAAAGAGCCGGGAAAGTTATGCCTATGACCATATCGTTACTCATTCACGCAATGTAGCTTTTTATGCTACTGCCATCGCACGTGAGGCAAAAACTTCAGCGAAAGAAACGTATGAAATAGCTCTGGCCTCCTTTCTTCACGACCTTGAAAAAATATATTGGCCGCTGGATTTGCTTTATAATAAAACTAAGAATGCTTTCACGGAAAGCGATTGGAAACGCCTGACAGAACATCCGGTAGCCACGGCAATCTTTGTGGAAAGGCTTGCAAAAAACCAGATTTCCAAAGAAGTAATAAAAATGATAGAACAGCACCATGAAGACTACAACGGAGAAGGCTATCCGAACAATCTTGCCGGCGACGAGATATGCTTCGGGGCGCGTATTATCCGGGTGGCGGATTCTTTTTCATCTATGACTTCGTCCAGACCGTATAAAGCACATCCAGCCAGCCGAGAAACTGCCTTGAAAGAATTAAAAGCTACAGCCGGCATCATGTATGACCCTAAAACCATCGCCCTGTTTGAAAAAGTTATGGCTAACATTCCAATCCCAAAAAACGGCCTCGCCAAAAACTAAAGAAACATAAGAAAATAGTTGCCTTGCCTTTGATTATTAGTTATATTGTATCTCTTTATGGCAGATATATTTCAGAAATGCTTCAGTTTTACACGCGCTAAAGAAGCCAAAGAAGCCGGTTACTATCCATACTTCAAAGCCATCCAGTCCGGGGCGGACGTGGAAGTACTGATTGACGGCAAGAAAATGATAATGATTGGCTCCAATAACTACCTGGGCTTAACCCAGGACCCGCGCGTAAAGGAAGCCGCCATTAAAGCCATAGAAAAATACGGAAGCGGATGCACCGGCTCAAGATTCCTTAACGGCACGCTGGATATCCACGAAGAACTGGAAGACAAACTCGCCAAATTCATGAAAAAGGAAATGTGCCAGATTGTCTCCACCGGGTTCCAGACAAATCAGGCGGCTCTTTCCACCGTAATCGGTAAAAACGATACGGTTATACTCGACCGCAACAATCACGCCAGCATTATTGACGGATGCCGTTTATCTTTCGGCAAGCCTATCAAATACCGGCATAATGATATGGAAGACCTTGAACGCATCTTAAAAGGATTAGAGGATCCGGAAAGCGCGATGATTGTAGTGGATGGCGTCTTTAGCATGGAAGGCGATTTGGCTAACTTGCCGGAAATAGTCAAACTGAAAAAGAAATATAAATGCCGCTTGATGGTTGATGATGCCCACGGCATCGGCGTATTAGGCAAAAACGGGCGCGGCGTGTCAGAACACTTCGGCGTGGAAGATGATGTTGATATTATCATGGGAACTTTCAGCAAATCATTTGCCTCGCTGGGCGGATTTCTGGTCGGAGCGGAACCGGTTATAAATTATATCAAACATATTGCCCGTGCGCTTATATTTTCCGCCAGTCCCCCGCCGGCAAGCGTAGCAACCGTATTAAAGGCGCTGGAAATCCTCCAGAAAGAGCCCGAACGGCGCACCCGGCTCTGGAAAATCACCAAGAAAATGCACGCTGGTTATAAAAAACTCGGATTTAACATCGGACCAACCCAAACCCCGATTATCCCCCTTATTATCGGGGACGATATGAAAACCCTGTTTTTCTGGAAGGCATTATTTGAAAAAGGATTATTCTCTAACCCGGTTATCCCGCCGGCGGTTAATCCGGGCGGCTCTCTCATCCGCACCAGTTACATGGCAACCCATACGGATACCGAACTCGATAAAGTCCTGGATATTTGCGGGCATGTCGGCAAGAAGATGAAAATTATATAAATCAACTCACCAAATAAAGGAGGCTCTGATGAAAAGCATTACGTGGCTGGAAAAAGACACCAAAAAGAAGAATCACTTCCTTTTTAGTGAAGAGCATTTCGGGACCGAACCGCCAACCATAGTTTATGAAAAACGCCCTGTCATCGACCCAAAAACAGGCAATGAAGCCAAAGGGCTCTATACGGCATGGATTACGCTTAATAACCCCGCTCAATATAACTCTTATACCACCGGCATGGTAAAAGGCGTGATAGCCGGCTTCCAACGCGCCTCGGCGGATAACAGTATAGTAGCCGTGGTCTTTACCGGCGCGGGCGATAAGGCATTCTGCACCGGCGGCAATACCAAGGAATACGCCGAATATTATTCAATGAACCCGACCGAATACGGCAACTACATGGATTTATTCAATGCCATGGTTGATGGCATATTAAACTGCAAGAAACCGGTCATATGCCGCGTCAACGGGATGCGCGTTGCCGGCGGACAGGAAATCGGCACCGCCTGCGATATCTCGGTTTCATCTGATTTGGCAATATTCGGACAAGCCGGTCCGCGCCATGGCTCTGCCCCTGATGGCGGCGCCACGGATTTCCTGCCGCTCTTTATGGGTCTGGAAAACGGGATGTGGAGCTGCACCGCCTGCGAAATGTGGAGCGCCTATAAAGTCAAGCAACTTGGCCTTATTAGCAAGGTCGTTCCGGTTATTAAGGACAGCGGCAAATTCATCAGAAATCCGCTTGTCGTCACGGATAAATACGTGGAAAACGGGGAAATTGTCTATGGCGAATTCAAGAAAGGCGATGAAGCCGCAAAGGCAAGGGAATTCGTCAAAAATGCCAATACTGATTTTGAGTTCCTAGATAAAGCCGTTAACGAAATCATCTGGACTTTTACCAATCTGATGCCGGGATGTTTGATAAAGACAATTGATAGCGTCAGGATGAAGAAGAAATTCTATTGGGACCAGAGCAAACTCCCCAACCGTCACTGGCTGGCGGCAAATATGGCAACCGAGGCATTCATCGGATTCAATGCCTTTAATACCAAAAAGCAAACAGGCAAAGACGTCATCGACTTTATCAAATATCGCCAGCTCCTTGCCGAAGGGCATCACTTTGATGAAGAACTAATAAGCGAAGTTCTCCCTAAACCGAAATAGAAAATGATAAGATTAGATTCAATACGTAAAGAATACGACGACCTGGTGGCGGTCAAGAACTTAAGCCTTAATATCGCCAAAGGCGCTATCTACGGGCTGATTGGCCCCAACGGCGCTGGTAAAACTACCACCTTAAAAACCCTGGTCGGATTGCTCGAACCAACCCACGGCTCAGTGTTTATCAACGATATCAATATCAACGATAATCCCACTTCAATCCGCCGGATGGTCGGCTATATGCCGGATTTCTTTTCCCTTTATGACGACTTAAAGGTTTGGGAGTACCCGGATTTCTTTGCCGAGGCATACGAGATTAAGAATAAAGAAAACAGGTTAAAAGAAATACTTGCCATGACCGATTTGGAATCCAAGCGAGACGGGTTTATTGCCGGCCTTTCCAGAGGGATGAAACAACGCCTGCTATTCGGCAAGACCATCCTGCACGACCCGGAAATACTCGTGCTGGACGAGCCGGCAAGCGGTTTAGACCCAAAGGCGCGTATTGACCTCAGGGATACCCTAAAAAAACTGAGCGCCCAGGGCAAGACAACCATTATTTCTTCCCATATCCTTACCGAACTTTCCGATATATGCAACTCGGTCGGCATTATGGAAAAGGGCGTGATGGTGGAAACCGGCACTATTGACGAGATTCTTGCCCGCATTCAGACCAAGAAAATCATACATCTTGATATCATCGGGGAAAAACCGCCGGTCATGGATTTCCTTAAAACACTTGCCGGCGTGGATTATGCGGCGGAGAAAAACAACCTGATTGAAATCGGCTTTTCCGGCAAGCGCGAGGATATGCCGGCGCTTCTCAAGGCATTGGTCGCAAAAGATATCCAGTTGGTTTCTTTGCACGAACATAAGCAAAATCTTGAAGAGATATTTATGTCTATCTCTCATCATGAGGTATCGTAATGGCAGATATGCTTTTTAATAACCCGGAGATTATCCGCAATGTCCGGTCAAGGTTACGGCCCAGAACTCTTATAATCAGCGGGGTAATTATTTTTTCCCTATTCTTATTTATTGGCATCCTTGCTTTGGGTCCGGGCGAGTATAATTCACCGGAGCGAATTATCGAAAAATGGCATGCCCTGTTTATGATATATGCCGTTTTCGCACTGCTGATTGGTTTTATTTATGGGGCCGCAAGCACGGCATCATGCGTTGTGGGGGAAAAGGATAAAAATACCTATGACCTTTTATTCCTCACCCCGCTTTCTGATAAGTCGTTAACCATCGGTAAGCTAATCGGTTCAACCGCACACGCCTGGTTTTTGTTGCTACTTATCCTTCCTTTTATCCTTATATCAGGGCTTGCCGGTCATGTGGATGGCATCAGGCTTATTTCATTCCACCTTGTTTTAATATCAGGAACGCTGTTTTTCGCTTCACTAGGTTTATTGATCTCAATCAGCGTAAAGAAACCGTCAGAAGCAACCGGAGGCGCGGTTATATCTGTAATAATTATTATAATTATGAGCTCTGCCTTTCTGGATATAAAAGAAACCCGTTTCCTTTCTGCATTAAGCCCGATTCCTTTAATGCGTGAAATAGGGGAAGAGTTTTCCAGAGCAAATTACTACCGTTCTCTATATATAAATGAAGCCTCCTTCTTTGGGTTATCTACAAACGGGGCGTTGTTTACCATATTACTTTATCTCTATCTTACTTATTGGGCAATCATTGCCGTTGCCCGTAAAATCAGGAATCCTGCAGGAATATATTTATCTAAGCTACAGGCTATTATTTTCTTCCTGATATTTGAGATGTTTATGGTTGGGGCTATTTGGAAATATAGCCAACTTCCTCTTATGGATAATGTGCGTTATGAATATACATTTAATGCCGTTTTGTATGCTTACACATTTACAAATATCGTATTATTATTTGCGCTTATCTTTGGGCTCACGCTTTCTTATGATGACTATTTTGCCTATGTCAGGGCAAATGCAGAAAAACGTCCTTATAAACTATTCCATCAAAGGACCCCTTCTCATTTATTAGTTTTAATATGTCTTGTTATTATGATAGCAGGTTTTATTGTTGCAGTTCGTTCTTTTTCATTACAACAATCTCTCGTTTTACACTTGGTTGTTGCCCTTGAAACTGTCGCTATCTTTTATTTAGTAATGCAACTATTTAAAACACTAATGAAAAACTATGGGGCAATAGTATCATTTATTTTATTAATTATTGCTAACGGAATACCGCCTTTAGTCATAGCTGTATTTGATCTTCCTGCTCGATATCATCTTTATTTAAACCCTATCGCTTATTTAGCGCAGATAGACGATTATGTTTTTAAGTCAAATACCGAATATTTCACTTTACCTATTATATTGGGGGTTTTATTAATAGGGATGTCTATGCTTTTCATCAAGCGTCATTATACGATAAAGGAAATAGTCGTCCGCCGGATGCAAAAATAACAACCGCATATTAAATAGCAAAAAGCAAAATGCAAAGAGACAACTCAAAGTTTAAAGATGAGTTCAAGAAGAGATTATATGGCTTTACGCTGCGGCTTGTAGAGTTTTTGGATAAACTCCCGCACGACAATGTTTCAAGGAGGATTGGCGACCAATTGCTTCGCAGCGGAACGAGTATTATCGGGAATTATGTGGAGGGGCAGTCGGCCAGCAGTAAACGTGATTTTACTAATTTCTTTAACACTTCGCTCAAGTCAGCTAACGAGAGCAAATTATGGATTGCATTGCTACGCGATACAAAACGCGCTAACGCTGAAGATGTTATTTGGTTTATAAAAGAACTGAACGAAATCAGCAATATATTTGCATCCAGCATCTTAACCCTTAAAGGAAGGAGATAGTTTTACATTTTAATCTGTATTTTTGCTATTTGATATTTAATCTTTAATATGACAAAGGAGTTGCTATGATAGACCTGAAAGACAAAAGCGCCATCGTAACCGGAGGAAGCCTGGGAATCGGCGCGTCAATCGCCCTTGAACTTGCCAGGGCAGGCGCGAACGTCGCCATCAATTACAGGAAGCACGCGGACGAAGCCAATAAAATCGTCGCCGAAATAACCAAAATGGGCAGGAAAGGACTTGCCATCCAGGCGGATGTCTCCAAAGGCGCTGATGCTGATAAAATGGTCAAGGAAGTCGTTGCCAAATTCGGACGCCTTGATATCCTCGTCAATAACGCCGGCATCAACTGGGACGGCGTGGTCTGGAAAATGACCGAGGAACAATGGGACAGCGTCCTTTCCATCAACCTCAAAGGTTGCTTTAATTATATCAAGTCGGTTGCCTCCATATTTAAGGAACAGCAATCAGGCAAGATTATCAATATCACATCCATCAACGGCTTAAGGGGCAAGTTCGGGCAATCCAATTACTCCGCTTCAAAGGCGGGTATTATCGGCTTGACCAAATCCGTAGCGCGCGAACTGGGCAAATTCAGCGTCAATGTCAATGCCGTGGCGCCGGGACTGATTGAAACCGATATGATTAAGAACGCTCTGGAAGACGTCCGCCAGAAGGCATTAGCGGATATTGTCCTGGGCAGGATAGGAAAGCCCGAAGAAGTGGCTTATGTCGTGGCATTCCTTGCATCTGATTTAGCGCGCCATATTACCGGTGAAGTAATCAAAGTCGACGGCGGACAGTATATATAAGGAAGAAGGGACGGTCTTAACGACCGTCCCTCTTATCAGCCTATCAGCTTATAAACGTCTCCACGTTTATACCTGAGAAACTTTAACCGACAGAAACAACTGCCCATTCTCCTTGATAAAATCCAGGTGGCTCGCCCCGCCCGGAGTAAACGCCTCCAGCCCTAAAGACGGGTCAATGAATCCCTGAATAAGCGAATTATCCAGAGTATTCATATTATCAATCACCGGTTTGGAAAGCGAGGCGTGCATAATCGCCATTCCGCTTTGTATCAACCGTGAATTCACCAGCGACCTCAGTGAGTTCCGCTGTTCCACCTTGGTAATATTGAAAGGCTCGCTTGGGACGATTATCCTATCCGCCTGCCTGAGCAATCCCCTGCCTTTGGGGTCACCGGTCAACCAGTAAACCGCAATCCTTATCGGTCCACTTTCCAGGGATTTCAATCCGGTAAAGGCAAGCGTGCTTCCGCTTATCTTTTCCGCAAACGTATCTTCAGCGGCTTTGACGCTGTCTTTAAAGCGCTTTGCCGGGACGCCGTCAACGGTCTCAAACTGGTGGTTCCAGTTCCGTTTATACTTCTTCCAGGCGTTCTTGGATTTATAAGCCTGCGTGATGTTGATGCTGTTCAAATCCTTGCCTGAACGGCTGATAAAGGCAGGATTGAGCACACTGCGGAACGCCTGTTCCGAAGGCTCGGCTATCTTGGATAGATAGGTAACCTCATCAGGAATACTGTCTTTCCGGCGGTCGTTTATCTTCTCGGCATTATTTGCCAAACCGTCTGACCAGACTTTGCCAATCTTTGCGGCTGCCTCGGTCAGCGGGTTAATCGCTAGGATTAAATGTAACTTCGTCGTACTCATCGTACATTCTCCAATCTGCCACAGATTCATCACCCTCTCCCAACCTCACCCCTTGAGGGGGAGGAAAAGGAGAGGGGTATCCGTGGCTATATCTTTGTCGCACCCCGGAAGCAGTTGCGGTAAAAAGTTCACAGTACTTTCTACCGCCTATAACTGCCCCGAAGTAACGGTTATTTGTTAACTCGTTTACGGATGATATTCAGGACAATCTGAACGACAGTCCTGATAACACCCTTCCAGAATTTACTCATAGAAAGCTCCTTCCTTTAAACGAAATTCCTTCTTGCACAACCTATTAAGAGCCCCTTTTATTCTACGAATAATACTCATTAAGACCAAATCACCCTTCTTAAACTTCCCTTTTGTGATTGCCTTATAAGCCGCCAGATATGCTTCATCAAATGGGTCATACACCGGGATAAGGCCGTCGCAATAACGACATCCTAATGATTTTAGATTAGGGATTATTAATAATAAAAGATAGGAAACCGTAGATTCGGTTAAAGCAGGATGGGTTTTAATAATACTGACCAATCCTGCCACAATTTCATTCTTGATTGTATCGGCGCTGCTTTTAATATCCTGAAAACCCCAAACCGAAGTCTCGGCGTTGGGAAATCTGGCTAAAAGTGGTATTTGTTTCTGTAATTCCTTGAAAACGGAACTAAACCTCTCTGACTGAATCTTATCCCAAAGCGCACGGGTAAAATCATCCCTAAAATCTTTCCCCCCGCTCAGGCAATAACGACATTTTGCTTGTTCTTGCATAAATACCTCCTTTTTGACCCCCGATGAATTTCGGGTTGTCTTTCTGCCTATATATTATGCAATCGGGAGGAAGCCGGGAGGAATTTCGAGGAACCAGAGGGAAAAGAATTATCTACCTATATAAGGAATCTGTGTAATCTGTGGCTTAGTGTTATCTGACAGGGTCATCCCAATTAACAGGCACAATCAAACAGTATTTATATTTAGGGGGCGGGTTGAATTGAAAGACGGTATTTTCTGCTTTGCCACTGACGCTCTTAAAACATTTCCATTTGTAGCGCCCTTCTTTGAAATCTACCATAGCACGGGCTTCCTGGAAGTATTTTAAAGCAGTTAGCTCATCTTTCTTTAAGTGGTCTGGTGTACGTCTTCTTTGCATATGAGAGTTTTGAAAGGTTAAACTAAGAGACATTTTCGACTCCCAAACTCTTATTGCTATTAAATAATTTTCTTCTGTTTAACGTTTCGCTTTTAAGCAATTCCCTTTTTACTAAAACCTGTTCTTTACGGCCAAAGTATACGTCATTCGGCGTGACATTTCCTATGGCTTCATGATATCTCACCCCGTTGTAGAAATCAATAAATTTCTTGATTTCCGATTTCAGCTCTTCCGGAGATCCCCAAAGCACCAGGCTTACCCGTTCCTTGGCTGACCTGTGAAAGCGCTCTATTTTACCGTTAGTCTGCGGATGATGCGGCGATGCCTTTATATGCCCGATTCTCCTTGCCTTCAGGTATTCCTCAAAAGGCCTTGACATCAAAGCCGGTCCTCGGTCTGTCAAAAGCTTCACTATTTCCTTCTGTTCTATCGGAGCATACTCCAGCTTGGACTCCTGGCAGGCCATCTCCACTACATCGCTGAAAGCCTCATAATCCATGGACGCCTTTAAATCCCAGGCCATTATCCGGCGGCTGTAATCATCCAATACCGATATCAGGTAATACCATCCCCAGTTCTTGACAAGGAGATACGTCGCATCCGTCTGCCATTGCTGATTCGGCCTGACGGTCTTAATATGGTATTCCTTTAAAGCCGGAAAGCCGTTTTCTTCCTTGACCTTTATCCAGCCTTTCTTCTTTAAAATACGGTAAGCGGTAGCCTCGGATATCGTAAAACCGTAATTATCCGATATCCAGCAGGCTATCTGGCGGCAGGACCATTCCGGATACAGCGTGGCCACCTCAAACACCTTGTCCTTTTCAGCTTCCATCAGCGTGTTCCAAGGCTTGCCCTTATTGGCCGAGCTTTTATCCTGCAACCCTAACAGCCCATTTAAGCGCAACTTCTTCCTCCAACGGTAATAAGTCGCCTCAGACAGGTCTAATTTAGCGCAGGCTTCCCTTACCGTAAACTTAGAGCTTTCAATTGCATTTATAATAGTAAGCTTTTCTTCCAGGCTCATTCTTTTATACCTCCGGCTTACGACAAACCAAGCGTTTTTTTCAGTTTCTGGGTTTCTAAGACGCTCTCAGCCAAGGCGTATTTAAGGTCGTCATTTTCCTGCCTGAGAAGCTTTACTTCGTCCTCATTGGCATGCCTTTGGGTATCCCTTGGTAAGGCCGTTCTTGCCGGCTTCCAGGAAGTCCTTGCTCCAGCGGTAATATACCGCGGTTGATATGCCTTCGCGGCGGCATAGCTCGACAGCCGATATTTCGCCCCGTAACCCCTCAATGACAACCCTGATCTTTTCCTCGGCGCTATAGCGCCTCTTGGTAGCCCTTTTGATTGATGCTACCACATTGCCTGTGTTTTCCATAGCTGACTCCTTTCCGCAATAAGGTATTTATCGGAGTCGAGCCGAATTTTTTCAAGGGCTTTCTCCCCCCAAAGCCCTTGATATCCCTCTCTTAATTCCCCTTCTCTCTGTCTCTCAAATGCGCTGAATGAATACACGTTACGAAAACGCCTTATTCATTTCGGATAAAGAGGTTATAGAAAAATATCAGTCGGAATTCAATAAGCTTTGGAAAGAATAAAGGCTTTGCACCCCCATAGTAAACTGAAAACACTCCCCTACCCCCACCATCCCTCCCCCCGGTCAAATTATTTAGCCTAGACGCTGAAATGATTTGATTTAGGGGTCAAAAGCGTTTAATTAACCAGACTAATCTAGTTTAGCCTGCTTAAGACAAATCTTTAACCCACCCATCCCCACCAGACCCCCACCCCCCTATAATTATGTAATCCAGTCCTCCAAATCAGTTGAAATAGGGAGTCCAACGGAAAAACTTATTTGTATGCTATTTTATGCCGTTTAGCTTCTTGGCCGCCTTGACGGTATTGACCATAAGCATGGCAATGGTCATCGGACCGACTCCGCCCGGAACCGGCGTAATGGCTTTGGCCTTTTCCTTAACCTTCTCAAAGTCAACATCGCCGCAGAGCCCCTCAGGCAAACGGTTGACTCCGACATCAATCACCACCACCCCATCCTTTACCATATCAGCCGTAATGAATTTAGGCTTTCCGATAGCCGCCACCAGAATATCCGCCCGGCGGGTAACCGCTCCGATATCTTTGGTATTGGAATGGCAAATCGTTACCGTGGCGTTTTCCGACATGAGTAAAAGCGCGACGGGCTTGCCCACTATATTACTGCGGCTGACTATCACCGCTTCTGCCCCGTTTATCTGGATGTTGCTTCGCCGCAACAGCTGAATGATGCCATGCGGGGTGCAGGGCAGATACATCTGCTCGGCTTCTATTTCCTTCATGTTCTTTTTAGAAAGGAGTTTACCCATGTTGAGGAGATGGAATCCATCCACATCCTTATCCGGAGAAATCGCCAGGAGAACCTTATCCGCGTTGATGTGTTTGGGGAGCGGCAACTGGCAAAGGATGCCATGGACTTTCGGGTCTTTGTTTAACTGGCCAACGAGTTTAAGTAAATCGGCTTCTTTTGTGTCAAGGGGCAATTTATGGTGGTGGGAAGCGATGCCCATCTGTTCGCAGGTTTTTATCTTCTGGCCGACATAGACCTTGGAGGCCTCATCTTCGCCGACCAGGATAGTTGCCAGGCCGGGAATGATGTTTTTGGGCTTTAGCGCGGCAACCTCTTTTTTAACCTCATCCTTAATCTCTCTTGAAATATCCTTCCCCGAAATAATCTCTGCCATAACACTCCTTTTCCCGATTATATTTCCTATATTGCTTGCACAAAATATTCATGATAACTTGCGTAATTTCTTAATGCCAACAATAATAAATTTAAGCATGAAATATAAACCGCAATTCATAAGAATAAAGTATAAAGCATTTTGTGTATTCTTCTTGTATTGAACTGATCTTTTTATAGACTCAAACGATTTTTCTTTATTACCGGATAAAATATACTCTTTAGCCATTTTAAAATGCAGCTTACCAATAGCATTATTCTGCGCATTTTTAGATATCTCTGTTTTACTAGAAATCTTATTTACAACCCGTAAGCAAGCGCTTAAATTTTTAGTTGCATCCAGCGATACATTCGCCCCATGCACCCTGTATTTTGCCATTATTTCGTTAATCCCCCCTATTTTATACTTTTTGGAAATTCTAAGCCATAAGTCATAATCTTCAGCCGAACGAATTTGAACATCTTCGTCAAATACCCCAACGTCTTCCAAGCATTCTTTTTTTAACAAGACCGTTAAAATACCGATAAAATTACGTTTTAACAAACCGTCAAAAAGCCATCCTGTTTTAACATATTTAAGATGAGGAAATTCAATTCCTGAACTATCGGACTCCCCGAAAATCTCTGCTCGTCCGTAAACCAAGCCTACATCTTTATTTTCTTCAAGGAAATTTAATTGGCGTTCTAATTTAAACGGCAACCATATGTCATCAGAATCAAGGAAAGCAATATATCTCCCTGTAGCTTTCCTTACGCCTTCATTCCTCGAAGCGGCAATAACTCCATTATTCCTGAGTTTAAAATATTTAATCCGCGTATCTTTAAAAGAGCTGACGATTTTTTCGGTATTATCTTCGGAATAATTATCTATGATTATAAGTTCGATATTTTTATATGTCTGGTTTAAAACAGATTCCACGGCTTCCCCGATAAACTGGCCGTGATTATAGGTAGGCATGATTACGGTTACAAGGGGCACGTATTCTGGCACTAAATAAACTCCTTGCAAATAGCCAGTGTTTTATCGATTTCTTCTTCCATATTACCGCGCAACCGAAAACCTGTCTTAAGGAGCTTATTTATATTAAATTCAACTCGCCTGGTGTGATTTAATTCATTACGCCGACTACTAGTTTTAATAACAATATTATTCTTATTGTATTTTTCCTTATAAGCTTTGGCGATTCTTTTAGCAACCTGAAGAATTGACATGCTACAAGCCCCTCCTAAATTGTACAAACCGTCGCCCCATTTATCAGGAATATTAAAAATAAAATGGTGCACGGCACGAGAAACATCTTTTAATGCGATAAAATCCCTGTGCTGCTTACCAGAAGATTTTAAGACTATCTTGCCGGTAGTAACAGCTTGTTTACATAAATCATTAAAAACCAATGTCCAACGATTAACATTTCTATCTACAGGATAACCATAACTATTGGACAATCGTAAAACGAGCCCTTTTATATGATGATAATTTCTAAAATAATTAACAAAATCTTCGGCGACTCTATGAGTTATAGCATATGGGTGAAAAGGCCTCGTCGGGGTTTCCTCAGTAATTATTGAAGATTTTGGCATGCCATATACATGAAAAGTAGAAAAATAAATAAACTCTCTTACTTTGTTGAATTTTGCTTGGTCCAATAAATTATACGTCCCTTTTGCATTTATCTCCAAAGCTAATTCGGGATATCGCATCGAATCTATTTCATTTAATGCCGCCAGATGGATTATAGTATCAATATTTTTAAGCGCTAAGCCAATTGTTTTTTTGTCGGCAATATCGATCGGTACAAACTTATAATCTTTTGTCCATGCGGGTAATTTTTTATTGCCGTATCTTTTATCCGCGATAATAATATTAGAATCGGGTTCTGCTTTTTTGAGATAAGTTGCCACCCGACCGCCGATATAACCTAATCCTCCCGTTATCAAAATATTCTTCATCTGTTTTTTATTTTCCAATCATACGGAATTTTAGGGTCGAATGGATCAAGCCTTTCAATTTCAGAAGGGTCATGGGGAATAGTTGAACAATTAGCCACAATCGCCATTTCCTCCCCAATGCCTTTAAACCCGTTCCAAACCAGGGGCGGAATGATTGCCAGGCAATAATTATCCTGCCCCATAACAATCTCCTGAATCTCCCCTTTTGTCGGGCTATCAATCCTATCATCAAAAATGACTAATTTAATACACCCGCGTGGAACAGCGTAATTCAATGTCATTTTTTTATGTATATGCCACGCTTTAATCACACCGGGATAAACGCAGGAAAAATAAATTTCTCCGAATTGCCAAAACCACTTATCATCGCACCTGAGCATATGCATAACTTTCCCGCGCTCATCGGCAATTTGCTTAAGAGGAGTTATTTTAACGCCGTCTATCATTTTTCGCTGCCATATACATTTGTATCTGTTTTCGGGTCATCGCCAACGCTGGATTCCCCTCAAACACAGATTTATACCAAAGCGCTGTTTCTTTTATCGAGCGTTCAAAGCCCCATTTAGCGCTCCATCTTAAAATCTTCGCGGCTTTAGAGCAATTTAAATGCAATAAGGTTGATTCATAGAAATAATTTTTGGGCCTTTGGATTCTTATTTTCCCTTTGCCCCAGTAAAAAACTATTTTTTCAGCAACATCTTTAACTGTTTTTATATCTTTTCCGCTTGGCCCAAAATTCCATGAATCAGAATATTTTCGGGGGTTGTTATACAACATAGTGGCTAATGTTAAATAACCGGATAATGGCTCCAAAACATGTTGCCAAGGCCGGGTTGCCTCTGGACGGCGTAAAACTATCGGCTTATTATCCTGTAACGCCTTAATGCAATCAGGAACAATCCGGTCCGAAGACCAATCTCCGCCGCCAATTACATTTCCCGCCCTGGTGCTTGCCGCACCGAAACTCTTTTTCTCCGTGAAGAATGAATTATTGTATGCCGCAAAAACCATCTCGGCTGAAGCCTTTGAAGCGCTGTATGGATCGCGCCCTCCTAATTCATCAGACTCGCAATAGCCTCTCGTTAATTCCTTGTTTTTGTAGCATTTATCCGATGTTATATAAACCAACGTCCGTAAATAACCGCTCAAGCGGGCGATTTCAAGTATATTGACAGAGCCTCCGATATTCGTGTCAAAAGTGCGTTTTGCCTCCGCATAAGAAACACTAACTAAGGCTTGCGCGGCTAAATGAAAAATAAATTCCGGCTTGAAGCTATCGCATGCTTTTTTCAATCGGTTAAAATTCCTGATATCACCATTAATATGCTTAATAATTTTATTTAGTTTGATTAGATTAAAATGGTCGTTTTCTCTTTCCGGAGGCAAAGCATAACCAAGCACTTTTGCCCCCAGTTCATGGAGCCACAGGCTCAACCAAGAACCTTTAAAACCGGTGTCCCCGGTAACCAAAACACGCTTCCCATTGAATATTTTCACCAGATCATCCACGGTGCGTTTCCTTTATTATAAAGATTATTAAGCAATGTGTAATCGCGATAGGTATCCATCGGCTGCCAAAAACCCTCGTGTTTATAAACCATCATTTGATTGTCTTTAACTAATTGCCGCATCGGTTCCTGTTCAAAAACTAAATCTTCTCGATTATTTAAATAATCAAATAGTTCTTTACGGCATACAAAAAAACCACCGGAAATCAAGCCCGCTATCGCCTGCGGCTTTTCATTAAATTCGGTGACCAATCCTTTTGAATCGCTGTTTAATTCCCCAAAACGCCCGGGAGGCCTTACACCCGTTACGGTAAGGATTTTCCCATGCGCCAAATGGAACTTCAATAACTTATCAAGATTAATATCCCCAACTCCATCCCCATAAGTCAACATAAAGTTTTTATCCTTATTCAAATACTTCTCAATACACTTAACCCTTGCCCCGGTCATTGAATGCAATCCGGTCTTCGCCAGCGTTACATCCCAACCGGCTTCTGAAATTTTTTCATGATAACTAATTTCCCCTCCTAAAGTAACTGTGATATCACACATGTTTGTCTCATAATTCAAAAAAAAATCCCTTATTGACTCTCCTTTATGGCCCAAACAAAGAATAAATTTATTGTGATTGAAATGGGCATAATATTTCATTATATGCCATAAAATCGGGTTCGCACCAACAGGAATCATTGCTTTCGGAATATTATCCGCTACATCACGAATGCGTGTTCCGTACCCACCGCATAAAATTGCAACTTTAAGGCTTGTCATATTCAACTCCTTTTATTATATGCTGATTTATCCAGCGGTAAAATAAATTATATCTTATTGATAATACCAAAAAGCCCGGATAAATCTTTTATTTTAACACAATCAATTTTATCAAAAAGATGCTTATTATCACTGGTCATTCTTGCAATGAATTTAACAGCGTTATTCTCGGCAGCACTATAATCACTCAATGCATCTCCTACATAAACCGTTTCGCTTGGTTTTATGGATTCCTTAACAATTATATCACGCACAATATCCTCTTTTTTTGACGGCGAACCGTATACCCCCTTAAAATAACTATTTATGCTTCTCTTTTGTATTATATCTATTATTTCCGATTGAGGGGTTGCGGAACAGATAAAACACATATATCTATCTGAATATTTTTCTAAAAATTCCTTTGCCCCAATAACGTAAGGAGCATTTATGACTTCAACCACAACAATACGCGCAAAATCATTACAAAGCTGCTTAAATCTTCTATCGCTTAAATGGCTTTGTATAATATTTTTGTGTATGTATCTAAATTTATCTTGCCTAGAAACTCCAGTATTATTTAAGTGATAATCAACAATTTGCTTTACAACTTCTTTTCCTTGATTTTCAAACAGTTTAGCAAAGGCTTTCGTTTTTATATCTACCGATTCTGCAATTACCCCATCAAAGTCAAAAACAATCGCCTTAATCATTTTACCACCCCAATAACCGTACAAGGGGCACTATCTATCCCTTCAATCACGATAGGAACAACCCAAACCGATTCCAGTTTTTTTAAGCCCTCTGGAATAAGCATATCCTCAATAATCAAAATCGGATGGCCCTGCCCTTTAGGATTAAGGAAAACCCGATGAGCATTTCTCCCCAAATTCCTGTGCTGAAATGATGAAAGCGAAATCAAATCAAATCCGATAGCACGCACTTTTGGATATTTCTTCCTTAACCACAATCCAACATTCGGACTAATGCCGGGATTCTGGCAGCTATAAACCCTTTGTCCACGGAATTCACACCAGCCCGTTTTCAAAATAAGCAAATCTGTTTTAACATTAATATCATATTTAAAATCTGTTATATCTATCATTTGTCCAGGCAAAACCTTCATAGACACGACCTGTGGTTTCCTGAAAAACCAGAAATCGGCCTCATAATCGACAACGGTTTTGCCCTTAGGGAAAAAATGCGCCGGGCAATCAATATGAGTCCCCCAATGGTTTTCGACACCTACCCGATAAATTCTACATGAATCGCCCGCGGCAATTGATTTCACTGCTTTAAGAAGTACACTTTCTTTTACCTTACCATAAACAGGGATAGTCCGTTTTAATTTATGAGACAAATATTTTATCATCCGGCTTAAAGCATATTCGAATCATTTCTTATTGATTTTGTCAAACATCTCCTGCATACAAAGGAGTAACCCTTGCCCCATATCTGTATAGTAATGCTTCACATATTTTTTCCCGACTTTGGGAATAAAAGTGTAAGGCGTTATAGTATAATGCTCCATAGGATCTTCAGATTTTGGCTTGATGTATTTAATTTTAACATTTTTCTTCAAAATTTCTTTTATCATAATAAATAATTCATTTATTTTCATCGGGTGATGTCCGGTAAATATAATGTGTTCATTTTTAAATTCATTATTTAGGATTTCGACACTTGCCTTGGCCGCATCGATAACATTAATGTACTCCCTAATTTCATCCCCATGCCCTTGATATGTAATTTCTCCTTCAGTCATAGCTTGTTTGATATATCGAAAAACGCTGTTCCTCTCATCAGCCCGAGGCCCATACAAAGTTCCGTAACGTAATATCGAGTAATCGAGTCCATATTGCTTTTGATACGTTTCTATGTATTGCTCACTGGCATATTTGCTACATCTGTAAAAAGAGCCGGAATTACTGTAGACATAAATCGTACTGGCATAGATAAATCTTTTAACATTAGCTATACGTGCCGCTTCCAAAAGTATTACGTTCCCAAGAATGTTATATTTTACCGTTTCTATTGGATGCCTCGACGCCGCATCAATATCGGCAATGCCAGCAAAATTATACACAACATCACTCCCCCTAACTGTTTTACCAACTAATTTAGAATCCATAATATCCCCAATTATATAATCCTGATTTCGTTGCAAACGTTCCGGCCTCTTTAAATCAAAAATAATCACCTTATGCCCCACGGCAGTTAAAGCATCCGCCACATGGCTTCCGAGAAAACCGGCTCCGCCAAATACAACTATTTTCATAGTATCATCCTTTTTTAAAAACCTATTTCTGATCTCTGAAGCACCATTCCTTAATTTTATAATATTCATTTTTTAAAACAGCATACATTGCATTACCTTGACAATTTAATTTCTCGGCAATTTTTATACGGGGGAATTCTGATTTAGGCATCTGCACATACAACGGAATTGTCCTAAAAAGCCCAATAAGCTCATCACATGAAATACTATTATTTTCAAGAGCGTATTGCATCTGGAAATAATCTTCCCCGATAAAATCAGGACTAA
Organism: Planctomycetota bacterium; assembly: GCA_016207825.1. Lineage (NCBI taxonomy): Bacteria > Pseudomonadati > Planctomycetota > Planctomycetota bacterium. The sequence continues at coordinate 61,229 of JACQZI010000007.1, forward strand.
TCATTTTTCTCTCTTCACATATTTTTCGCAACTCGCATCCTCGATAAGGCGTAAAAAGAAAAATACTTATACTGTCGGGTTTCACTTCTCTCAACAGCTCAACACCATCAAAAATGGTATCTCTGGTTTCATCAGGAAATCCTATGATAAGATTCATTGAAAACGAAATCTTCATATCCTTTAGAATAAAACAACTTTTTTTTACCAAGTCGTTAGAGTAATTTCTTTTTAAAACATTTTTCCTAAAAAGCTCATTCCCGCTTTCTAACCCAATACTTATTCTTTTACAATTGGTTTTAGCCAACCAAGCAGCTTTTTCTTCCGTTATATCCTCCGGCCTTGTTTCGATCCAATATGGAATAGCATAGTCAGAATACATTTCCATATATTCATTAAACCTATCCTTATTGACAGCTAAAAAGGATTCCGAATGTTTATAAATAAACTCTGGTCTATATTCTTTTATATATTCATCATATTCACGATTTATTTTATCAATCGTTTTCAGGCGATACCACCTACCGTTTTTTCTGAACATTCTGCTAAGAAAAGAATTTCCACAATACGTACAATTATATGGACATCCCCGACTTAATTCAAGGCTAATCGTACGATAAACCTTCCCCATCATAGGCTTATCAAGGAAACGAGAACCAAAAAGAGAAAAATCTAAAATGGGCAAATTGTTAATATCGACCAAACTTGTTGTTTTGTTTGTTATATGTCCTTTAGATGTTTTAATAATAAATCCGGCTATCCCTGTAATGTCATCACCATTTTTAATTTTTTCACATAGCCCAACAAAGTTTTCCTCCCCTTCGCCTATACAAATAAAATCAATGAGTTCATTCTTTATAAGCGTCTCGGGAGCATAAATTGCATGTACCCCCCCTACTGCTATTTTAATCCGCCTCGTTCTTATCACATCTCTAATAGAATCAAGAAGTTTCATACTAAATAAAAACGTCGGCTCAACTATTGAGAATCCGATTAAATCTGGAGAAAATGATTCTATTTTTGACCTAAAAGCCTGATAAACATCGTCATCCATATAAGATATCCTAACCGAAGGGAATTGAAGGTGTTCCATTCTTATCTCCATAGAACTCTTTCTATCCCATTTATAAAAGGTAGTATCAAACAAATCTACGTTAAATCCGGCTTCTCGCAAGGAAGCAATTATTTGCGATACGCCCATGGGAAGCGCATTTTCCTGCATACTGTTGCAATAGACCATCAATATTTTCATTGTCTTCTTAATTAATTAAAATATCTTTCATAATAAGTTTTTCTCAATTCGGCAAAAACCTTATTCCCTTTTTTATCAAAACGCTCTGCTATCTTTATTTTATTCCATTCGCTTTTCGGAAATCTGGCATAAAGAGGAAATGTCCTCTGCAATCCTTTTAATTTCTCATAACTTATCGGCTGATTCCTCAAAGGCACACTATCAAGTGCCTGATGCACCTTAGCATCTTTGTCAAGATAACCTTTCTTAATGCAATACCAATACAAATCGGTCCCTTTATAGGGAGTAAACAAATAGCAATTTATCGTGGTCGGGTTTATTTGCCGGTTGAGATTAATAGTATCAAAAATCAATTCCCTTGTCTCTTCAGGGAAACCCATAATATTATTTACCGTATAGGCGATTTTATATTTCTCAACTATTTTCAACCCTTCAACAATCTTCTCATTGGAAGAAATCCTTCTTAATATCCTCTTCCTAAAATCTTCGTTGCCATGTTCAATCCCAAACTGGAGATTTTGACAACCCATTCCTTTCAATATCCTTATCTTTTCCTCCGTAATAGTCTCCGGCCTTGACTGGCACCAGAAAGGCAAATCGATTGCTTTATATTTATCGGCAAACTCCTTTAGTTCGCCGACCGATCTTGCCAAGAAAGATTCTGCATTGAAATTAATATAATCCGGTTTGTATTTCTTTACCAGAAACTCCATTTCATCCATTACCCTATTAACATCCTTTTTCCTGTAATAAACACCGCAATTATTCGCCTTGTATAACTTCCTCAACTGAGGCGCCTCGCAATACGTACACTGGTAAGGACAACCCCTGTCAATTTCGATATGAAGCATTGTATATATTTTCCCATACATCGGGCGATAAAGCCGTTTCTTATCAAATATATCATAATCTATACAAGGTAATTTATTAACATCCGTAAGCGGGCGCATCGAATTCTTAATAACCTTGCCACGCTTTTTCACCCACAAGTTTTGTATCTTGGAATAATCTTCCCTTCTTGACATCTTCCCGCATAATTCCTCTAATGCTTTTTCTCCTTCCCCAATACAAAGCATATCAATCAGATCATTATTAATCACATCTTCGGGGGAAAATGTCACAAAGACACCGCCCGCAATTACCGGTATATCAAAACTTTTTATGGCGTTAAGCAATGAAATCGCCAGATCATAAGTATCCTCAACAATAGTCACGCCTATCAAATCCGGCTTATAAGACTTGACCATTTTTACCAAATCATTGTAAATATCGGCTTCAATGAGCTTCACACCCCGCTCTTTCCAGTTAAACTCCTTAACTTGCAAAAGCTCCACCTTTTTCTGCTCAAAACTCACTTCCTCGGTTCTATAATACGTCGTATCAAAAAGACTCACCTTAAATCCTTTTTCCTTGAGGCAAGCAGATAGTAACGACAAGTTTATTGGCACTAACGTTGCCATCATTGTATTTGGGTAAATAAACAACAATTTAAAATCTCGGCTCATTTTTATTCCACCTTTTTCTCCAATCTTTGGAGGAATTCATTATCTGAATCAAAAAAACCATAGTAATTACAAACGAAATCACGACATTGCTGATAGGTAATCGGAGCTGTTTTTGAATTTACAATGGCATCCACTACTTTTTTCAGTCTTTCAGGACTGTCGACATAAACCGGTAAATTACTCACTCCTGATAAAGGATTCATATCAACCACATCAGTTAGTCTTGGTATAATAACCGGACATTGACAAGCAATTGATTCAATTGAAGCTGATGATTCATTAACCACTAACGCCTTTGCGGTAGGTAAAAGCTCACTTAAAGAAGTAGCAACTATCTTAAAAAAGCTATTCTTTAAGTACTTTTCTATTTTATCCAAGTGAAGAAAAGGATGCTTTTTGATAACCACTTGATAGTTTGGCTTATCTCTAAAAGCTTGTGCCACAAAGCGTAGCAATCCCTTAGATTCTTTTGGCATAATTGATAAAGCAATTACTATTTTATTTTTCCTGTCTTTCCAAAATATTTCATCCGAAATATACTGGCGCAAATATTGCGTTCGCATGGCGCCCCAAGAAAAAGCGGAATCGTTTTTCCAGCCCATCCGATGAAATATATCAGCCGGTATATTACCAGCACAAGCCAAGTATTTGGGTTTCGGCATTGTTACTATATTATCTTTATATTCCAATTCTTTGCCGTAATTAAAATACATTAAATGCAACAAAGAAACAGTGGTATGCTGAATCCCAATTGTGGTTATTCCGTATTCATTCGCCGCAATATTCAGTGCTTTTTCCCATGCATGATTTTCCGCAATATAAATAACCGCCGTTTTTTTATCCAACCCAGCAAATGTTTTACCGAATATCAAATAATATTTTACGCCCTCTATTAATACCTGACCGCAAAACGAGTCGCACCAATCCTTCTCGAACAGTCGCCATATTTTATAATGCTTATCTGTAAACTTAAATTTTTTCTGAACGCTTGATTTTGCCGAAAAAAACATGCCTAGATAAAACATATATGCCATTGCCAACCTGAAAAAATCGCCGGGTGTAAGCCACTCTTCGCATAAAAACAATGTATTTCCTGTTTCATTGATCTTCTTAGCTAATATAAAGCTTTCTTTCAATGTAAAATCATCTCCTAAGATTGACAAACCCTGCCAAGCAAATTTACCGGAATATTTTTCCTCTAGGGCAAATTGCAATGGCTGATAATACTTATCAATAAACAGCCCCTCTTTAATTTTATTTTTATCTACTAACGGAAAATATGTGACCAAAAAATAAGAAATATTCCGTAAAGTTTTTTTTCGCCCGCTTAATCTCAAACCTGTTGTTTTTATTAGCGCTACCCATTTAACCATTTGCAAAGCATACTGGACCGCTCTAAAAACCGATTTAATAACAAAAAACGTCTCTGTTGCCCCTGAATAATCATTTAAATCCTTGAATATAAAACCGTTGTTTTTCTCATTATCCTTTACTGCCAACGACAACTCTTTATCTTTCAGGTCGAGCACTAATATATCGATTTGATACTTGACCTGTATATCTAAAATCGTAACCAGTTTGACTAATTTATGATAAGAATTTGTTTTAGCGGTATTTTTTTCCGCAATCAGAGAAAACCACCAAACCGAAAAGTCCTTACCCGGGTACTTGAAATACTTCTTTAATGTTTTATTTTTTGCTATTTTAATATCTCCGACATCAGCAATAAATTTGACATATTCGTCTTTTATCGCAAACGCTTTTTCATGAAAGATCTGAACAAACGGAACACGGACAACTTCTGATTTTACTTTCTCCCGTATTGTTTTCACAGTATTTTCAATCATGATTTCATCGCTGGTAATAGGGCAAAGATGTATTTTTTCATCTTGAAGATTTTGAGACAGAAATTTCTCAATTTTTGCCCCATCATCAAAAACATACAGTATATTATTCATTACTGTTTAAACCTTTAATCAAATTATCCACAGCTTCCATTTCCATTTGATTCCGTGATTCCACGGCATAAGCACCCATATGGCAGGTTAAAATCACATTTTCGAGTTCTTTCAACCTTCCCTGATAAGGTTCTTCTTTATAAACATCCAGCCCGGCTCCGCCGATTTTTTTATCTTTTAGCGCCTCAAAAAGCGCATCCTCGTTAATAAGCCCGCCGCGCGCCGTATTAATTAATATCGAGGAGGATTTCATCTTTTCCAGCTCCTTTGCGCCGATAATATCCTTTGTCTCCGTGTTTAAAGGCAAATGAAGCGAAACGATATCAGATTCTGCTAATAATTTAGTTAAACCACTTAATTTTATTGCCAGTTTATTGGCGACGGCATTGTCCGGATTCTGATCGTAAGCAAGCACCTTTAACCTGAAAGGCATGGTTATTTCAATCAAATGCCTTCCAATCCTTCCCAATCCCGCTATGCCAAGCGTCTTGCCATAAAGGAGATTGCCCATATAAGCGGACCATTTACCGTGCCTAATCGTATGGTCTGCCTGCGCAATCTTACGCAAAACAGCCAGGATTAATCCCAAAGCCAGTTCCGCCACTGCCTCAGTCGGCGCATCGGGAGTATTAAATACTTTTATGCCTAATCCCTTAGCAGCATCTAAATCCACATTCTCCACCCCTGTCCCGCAACGGGAAATAACTTTAAGATCTTTAGCCGACTCTAGCACATCTTTTGACAAAGACTCCGTGCCGGCAATGAGCCCGCCAACCCCCTGTAAAAGCGAAATCGTTTCCGACTGATTTAGTTTTCGCCCATATGGATTGAGAACCACTTTATATCCTGCTTTTTTCATTTTCTCTAAAGAGGTCTTGTCGTATTCGCCAAATGATCGCGTTGATATTAAAATTTTATAACTATTCATAACAGTTTCTAACAACACAAGTTAATTATTATTTTATAAACTTGCTTTTCGCCCAGGTAACCATATATTCTAATCCTTCAGATAGCCCATACCTAGGCTGCCAGTTTAAATCCTTACTAATTTTTGAGATATCAGCGTAAAGACCAAACTGGTCTGCTGGAGTGGTCCCTTTGTATATAACAGGGTATTTCTTGTATCCGAACACCTTTATTTCTTCGTCCACCAATTCCCATACACACGTTTTTTTACCTGTGGCAAGATTATATACCTCATCAAATGTCTTTGAGTTATCGATTGCTTTTACCCAAGCATCCACTACATCGTCAATGTAAATAAAATCACGGAAACGGTCTTTGGAGCCCTTGACCCAAATAGGTTTATTATTCAGAATATACGCCATATAGATACTAGCCATCCCTTGTTTCATATTAGTCATATCCTGCCCAGGACCGTAAACACTGAACAATCTGAATGCGGTTGCATTAAGGCCGTTATGTGCGAAATGGTGGACGTAGTTTTCGGCTGCTAATTTGGTTATGCCATAAAACGATAACGGATTACAACTTTGCGATTCGGTAACGGGCAATTTATTAACATTGCCGTAAATTGCCATTGAACTGGCATAGAGAAATCTTTTTATCCCCTGCTTCTTTGCCCACTGGAGAAGTAAAAATGTGCCATATGCATTGGTTAATAAATCTAATTCCGGTCTTTCATGGGAGATTTCTCCTGATGATTGAGCGGCAAGATGAAAAATGCCGTTAAACTTATAACGGGACAATTCCTTGTATAAAACAGGGGAGGAAATATCACCTTTAATAAACTCTGCTCCTTTCGGAAGATTGTGTTTATAACCGGTAATTAAATTATCAACAATTACCACTTTATGACCCAATTGAAGCAACCTTTCAGCCATATGAGACCCGATAAATCCTGCACCTCCAGTAACTAAATATCGTTTCATATTATTTAATAGCTAATTTAAACTTAGATAAAAACAACTTCATTACTTTTTTGGGACCTGTCGTAACTCGGATATAGTTTTCAAAACCAGGGATTTTCAACCCGCTTGCAACGATTATTCCTTTATGAGCAAGCTTATTAACGATTTCACCAGTTTCCCCCCCGCAATCAATCAGAATAAAATTGGAATAAGTATCTCTTAAAGCAAATCCTATACTTTTTACCTTACGAATAAGATATTGTTTTCCAATATCCGCATCTTTCACATAATTCCAAACAAGGCTATCATTATCAACTATAAACTCGGCAAGCCTAACGGCCAATCCGGAGATTTCAAATATACACTGCCCTTTTTTAAGATTCGAAACAATATGCGGATGCGCAACGCCAAAGCCAATCCGAGCTGCAGCTAAACCGCCGGCTTTGGAAAACGTCCGAGTTACGATCAAATTATCAAATCGTTTTATATGATCAATCATTGATTTATTGTAAAAATAATAATACGCTTCATCTATCAAGACCAAAGCATTGTTCGCCTTTGCTTTTTTAATAATTCTCAGTAAATCATATTCGGCGATAACGGTACCGGTTGGATTATTAGGGTTAGCAATAGCAATAACTTTAATTCCGCGGTTAATCTTCTTAAGAATTTCATCTATCGATACGGTTAAATCAGGCTTAAAATCCACGGTTATTATTTTAGCCCCCTGCATTTTAGCATAAACTTCATACATTGCAAATGACGGATTAAGGAGCAAAGCTCCATCGCCTTTATTTACATATACATCAAATATTAATTTTATAACGCCATCGCTACCGGCAGAAATAATAATATTTTTTGGATTCACTTTTAACTGTCTTGCTAACTTACTGATCAGGTTATGATATTCCGGGTATGTAGAAATAAATTCCGGAGTAAACAATGACAGCATCTTCTTGACGATAAGTTTATTATATCCGATTACACGCTCGTGTTTTTCAAGGCGCAGTTTCCCTAATCTTGATTCAGTAGGGACAGGGGCACGATATAATTGTTCAATCTGCTTTTTAGGCCTTATCATATGGCGTTTCCTTTTCCGTAAAACCGTGCTGTTTCAGCCAGAATTCGGTCTGCGCAATCTGGTATTCAAAATCAACATCACATCCGCCCCATTGCTTCAATGGGTAAATATTTTGACCCATCCATTTTTGGGGAAGCATGCCGTAATCTAAATTATCTAGACATTTCGGCCGGACGACTGAAACCGCCATATCAGCAAACCAAACATCACCCTGCGAATCCCTGTCACAATTAAGGGTTTTCGGATCGCCGAATGTCTCAAAAGAAGCAAAAGGTTTAAGCAAACCATCACAATCAATCCTGCGGGCACGCAATGGACTCCACATATTATAGCAGGAAACGGTTACCGCCGAGTCATAGGATTGATTTTTACGGAGCGCTTTAATCCCTTCATCAATAGTTTCCGCCAAAACAGTAGCAGCATTGCAGAAAAGCAATACAACAAACTCTATATTTTGTCCAGAATGGTCTTTAATCCATTTATAACCATGCACAAAAGCATGCTCTCCCAAAGCCTTTTTGGTCGCTAATTCAGGAGGACGAATAATAATCTCGGCTCCGTGCTTACGGCCTAATTCCATTATTTGCTCATCATCAGTGGAAACATATATCTTATCAACCAATTTGGCATATTTTCCTGCAAGCAATGGATATTCCATTAGCGCTCGCCCTAAAATAGAATATGTGTTTTTACCGGGAAAACCAACACTCCCTTTTCGACCTAAAAGCAAAGCAGGTATCATTTCTTATCCTTAAGTAATCGGAATATCTTTTTCTAAATCTTTCCCTTTAATCGGCAGATAAACAGGCTTATTATTGTTTTCATCGGATATATGGAAAGCAATCACCATTTCTAAGGAACGATAACCATCTTCTCCCCTACAACTTATAAGTCTATCCGATATCAGTTCTTCAACACCTCGTTGTGTTAAATCAACAATATCCCATAGTCCGTGACTTTCAAAAGGCACATTCGGCATTGATGTGCCATAACGTGTAAAAGGAAGTTCTTTGTCTTTTTTATTCCTAGCTCTTATCTTCCAGATATTATTAAGTTCATCTATTCTAATTCTCCCGTATTCGCCGACAATATCATACACGTATTGCACCCCAGTATCTTCGGATGTATCCACGAATCCGCGAGCATTGTTCTTGAATTTAATTATGCCGTAACCGCCCGGATCTATAAAATAGTCCCCACGGGGATTTTTAGTCCCTGTTTTATCTATAAATCCGACAATCCATTCCGGCTCGTTCTCAAAGATAAATCTCATCATATCAAAAAAATGTGATACCATATTACCTAAACCAACACAACCGCAATGGAAGTAAATATGTCTAATATTTCCTAATATCCCTTCTTTTATGATTTCTTTTATTTTTAGGTGATTGACACTCCATCGCCTTATATGATTGACGGTTAATCGAACATTATATTTTTTGCATATATCTATCATCTCTTGGGCTTTTTGAAGGCTGGTGGTCATGGGCTTTTCGCAAAAGATATTCTTTACGCCATGTTTGGCCGATTCAACAACAATTTCGTGATGGGTTGGCCCATTTGTGGCGATACAAATAAGTTCAATCTTTTCTTTCGCTAAAATATCCTTGTAATCTTTATAGATGCGGCCTACGGAAAAACCGGGAACGTTTTTCTTTATCTTATCCGTATCCCAATCGCAAATAGCAACAACATCAATGCCAAGATTTTGCAGTGCTTTATATTGCCTTTGTCCCATCCCCGCAAAACCGATAATTGCAGCATGAATTTTAGCCATAAACAATGCCTTTCTTTTTATTCTTCCCAATCCTGGTAATTATCAGTAAAAGTCGTGTCTTTCTCTAATATCGCTCCCCAAAAACCTTCATAATCAAACCGGCGCCAATATTTGGCAAAAAGCTGACTGATAAAAGGGAAATTACGAGGATATTGATAATATATTTTACTATATATTACTTTCCATCCTGAATGTTTTATTAATAACGTCCAGTCCTCCGGGCTAAGTTCAAATATATGCTCTTCTTCGGCAGTTATTTTTTTAGCTATATTATGCCTAACATGATGCAACCCAACTCGGCTTTGCCGGAGGTAAGGAACTGTAATAAGTAATTTATTACAAGGCGTTTTTTTGGCTAAACGGCGAAAGAAAATCGCCGGGTTATGCAAATGTTCAACCATTTCAAATGAGGCAAATAAATCAACCCTCTGTTCCCCTAAATCCAGCTCTTCTGCACGGCAAAGCATTGCCTTGAGGCCTCGTGCTTTAATCTTTTCTATTGCACGAGGATCCAAATTAACGCTGATGGTATCTAAATTAAATTTATCTTTAGTCAGCTCTCTTAAATAAAGCATGTGGGTTCCTGCAGAATCGCCGATATCAACAACAGTCAAATCTCTTGAAGCAAAATCATTTATGATTTTAAGCATTAATGAGCATTGAAACGCCTGAAGGCTGCGACGTTTAAGCTCAATATACCCATTAAAATACGGCGTCTCGCTTAATTCTTGCATGGAAATATCAGGTTCAATTCTCCTGAGTCTTTCAACCAGATTAACAAGATTACTTTGAGCCATAGCTAATTTAATAGAAACCCTGCATATCTTTTCCCATTTCTTCATCGCTTCAATCCTTTGTAATAACCGCAATTAGGCCATCACCCTTACTTGCTTTAACCAAATCTCTCTTATAAGTTTCAACCAATTCCGGGCTAAAGATATGGTTAAACTTACCAACGCCACCGGGTTTTCCATAACTCATCCAGTGCATATGATTAGAAAGGTCATAACGCTGTATTATCTTTATTTCGTAGTTTTTACAACTCGCCTTATCAAAAAGCTTGGCGAGCGTGTTTTTCGAATAATAAAACTGGTGTGCCGGCGTATAATAATATATGCGAAATCCAGGAATATCATACAAGGAAAGTAAGGCATCATCTACATTTGGGATTTCAATAAATATTTTACCGCCTTTTTTTAGAATCCTATTAACCTTTTTAAAGAAGACAAACGGATCCCCAAGGTGCTCCAAGACAAAGAAAAGGAAAACCATGTCAAAAGAACTTGCGGGCGCGTCATCCAATGAATCATACATTTTTATGCTTATTTTCTCGCAGTGCTCGCGCAGTATCCTATGCGTTTCAATTCCAGCAACAGACCTTACTTTATCTTTTATCTCTGCAAGAAAATACCCGGAAGCGCAGCCTATCTCCAGGCAATCAAGATTTGAATTCAAATAGTTTTTGGTTAAATCGAAATAAACCTTAGCGTCTCCCTGGCGGGCTTTGAATAAATCAGCCGGGGTAGCCCCCTTTTCATGGCTATAAATTTCCCCGTATTCTTTCTCGTAGAATATCCGCTCTTCTTCAGGGGACATTTGCGGATACAAAAACACCAGCGAACAATCCCTGCATTTATAAACCTTTCTAGGGCTTTCGTATCTTAATTTTTCCGAAACCAACTCGTTGTTCTCGCTACCGCAAAGATAGCATTTCATATTTATATCCCTTTCTCATGTTTTAAATGACCACATTTTTTTAAGTTGTTTCTTTTCCTCGTATTTTAATACAGCGATATAACTAAAAATCAAACCAATGATGTATATTAACCCCATTTCAAGTAGCGTAACAACAATATTCTTCGGCGTATACATTAAAAGAGCAAGCACTGAGACTACTATTGTAAAAAAGTATGTAAAAATGTTGCGAGCTACCGTAAAGGAATAAAATTCATTTAAAGAAACCCTTAATTCCTTTAAAATAATCCAAATATTTAACGGAAATGCTATTAATATCATTGGAATAGTAGTTCCTAAAGCAACACCCAAAACACCTAAATAATTAACTAGAATTAAACTTAATATCAAATTTAATAACGCATTAAACATTGTAATCCAAAAAAATATTTTGACAATCCCTTTTGCAGTAAGAATCGCACTCCCTAAATTAAAATAAGCCCCAAAAAGCCAAAATAACAATAATATCTGGGCGGGCAAAATACTCTCTTTAAAATCCGCCCCCATCCAATTATTAATAAAAGGCTCAGCAAAAATAATAGTAATTAAAATTATGGGAATATAGACTAATGTTGTTAATTTAGTTCCATTTAACAATAGGGTTTTTTGTTTATCGTATAAACCCGCCCCTTCCATCTCGGCACTTAATGGCCATGCAGGCTCCAGTAAAACAGGCGAAATTGACCGAATATTTTGTTGAATTGACCAGGCAATACTATAAATTGCAACAGCCGTTACATTTAAAAATAAACCAATTACCACATAATCGATTTGATAAATCAAAATAGCAAATAACGATATTAAAAACAGATAAAAACTGTAATTAAACATTTTTTTGAAGACCGGTTGCCGAAAACTTAAAATGTTGAGTTTTAATTCCCCTAATGAAGAACGTGTAACGAGATACAAAATAAACGCACTGATGCTATTTAATATCTGATTTACTAACATCACACTAATTATTCCATAACCATTATTTAATAAAATAACAACAGATGCAAGTGTTACCAAAAGAGTGCCTATATTCACAAAAACCTCCCAATTATACATCTGTAACCCTCGAGCAACTCCACGAAAAACATTAGTTATCCATGAAAAGACAGAAAACACTGCCGCAATTAACAATAAATTCCTCATTGTAATACCCTGCTCAGCATTTAAGCCAAACCATTTTCCAACAAAAAAAGAACTAGCAAAAAGAAGCAAAGCAACTAACATTCCTACTAAAAAAAAGAAAGACAATGAAACATTAACTGATTCTGTTAGAGAATTCTTATCGTTTGCCCCCTTATATTCTGCAACATATTTCACCAAAGCAGATAACATGCCAAAATCCAATACGCCAAAATAGCCTGTAAAAGTAAGAGCTAAAAGATAAATACCATATGCTTCTTTACCAACTTCATAAACAATAAAAGGAGTAAGATATAATTGCACAAAAAAGAAAATTATCTTACTCGCAATTAAAAATTTTATATTTCTCCCTAATTTTTTAAGCATAGTAACTATTTTCAAAATTTCCGACAGTAGTCCTTAATATTTTTCGAATGAATAAACTTTTTTATATAAGAAACAGCCTCTCTCTCCTTATTATAAGGCATTAAATTCTTCCCCCAAAACGAAAGAGCATCCGGATTCATATCAAACCATGATGGATAAACGCCAAAAACAGGAATCCCGGCAACAGCCGCTTGATACATACCTGTAGAAGGATAATCCGTTATCAAGGCGTAACTATCCGGTAATTCATCAAATAAAGACACAAAACTATATTTTATATTTGGAAGATTCAATCCCATTATACATTTATCCAAAAACCCACCTCTTTTTATTTCCCGTAAAGATTTCCAAATAAAAACAAAGGACTTTTCATTAATGAAACTATCAATGATTTTTTTTTGCAACTTATAATAAAAAACATCGGGATATTGAGCTCCATCTAACCTTCTTTCATTTAACATAAAAAATGTTGGCAAATAAATTATTTTTTTCTTCGCCCCATGTTTTATTTTAAAATTGCGGAACTGACTAAAAAGTATTTTTTTTCGTTTAATAAATACATTTAAGTTATTACCTTCCGCCGTCCTTTGCAACAAATTATCGGTCCCCGTTTGCTCACATACCACCTCATCACTAAACAAAAGCTCGCTGTACTTCCAAAGGTTTGAATCAAAAGGACTATCGCCGTGCAACAAAATAATTCTTCGGGTGGCTTTATTGTGTTTGTAAAAATACAAATAAAAAGGAAGGAAAGGCGCTGAAACATAGAAAGGAGATACAACTGCGGCAAATTTATTTAACAGCGTTTTTTTGTTTTTCATATCTTCGTAAACACTCAGAGTGCCCAAAACGTCATTATTGATAATTTCATTAAGCGCCTGCTCAATCAATTCGATGTCATTTAAGCCTAATTTCACCCCGATATCATTGCATTTTTGCTTGACACTTCGGGAATCAATACTAATTTTTTTTCGTTTTCCGCTTGACGCCATTTTATATTTTCGAAAAGATAGTAATTGCGACAACTGAATAAAATCCGCTCTATTATTGTAGAACCATATTTTCTTCCTTTTTGATTGTTCTTCCCTAATTAATTCTTTTAAATTATAGCTGTCACTTAAAAACAAAACGTTTCCTTTTTTGTTTATAGAATTCCTGCACGCTACTTGAAGAGGGAAAACGATACGGTTTTTTATCGCTGCGATTATATTCGACAACGAAATCCGCCATCTATATTTAGTCTTCTTCATATGATTAATAACACTTACTTTAGTGTGTTTAAAATCAATCTCTGCTTGTTTAGAAAAATATTTTAACAGCCAAGCATCTATATCTTCTTCCGCTGAATAATATCTTATTAAGTCAGGTTTTATCTGTTTAAAAAAACTTTCGTATATTACTTTTCTAAGGAAAATATATTCAAATTTAGTCTTTACATGGTACATATATATTAAATAATCATCTGGTTTTAAATCTAACTTGTTTCCATTTAATATGTCATAGAAAGAACGGCAAATATACTCTTCTAATTCAACAAAAAGACTCTGATGTTTTAGCAGTTCCTGCTCGGAATAATAACTTTCTAAAATGCTATAAGAAATATTTCGCTTATCGAATTCATAGGCTACTTCCGGATTCAAAACAATGGATACATCTCCGTTATTAATACTATCTTGGGAGAAACTATTATAAAACCTATAAATTACCATAAAATTAATGCTTCATACTTTTATTGCCACCTGAACATCCAAATGCATATCCACCAAAATGGATTGACCGAATCTCCCGATAAAATCCGCAGGTTTTTCAGCGTAAGCCAAAGACACTGGCTCTATTGTGTTAGCATCTTTCCCCAAAAAATACCGCCGGATCTGATTTCGGATAGCTGTAAGCGCTGAGCTATTCTTAAACTCCGCTGTTTTCTCATGCACAATAAAGGAAAGATGGGATGAACCACCGCTTTGAAAAGATGCTATATCTACATTTCTATAAGAATCAATTAACTGATTGGTCCGGTCATTTTCCCGGCTGACCGCCTCCGGGGCGTAATTAGCCGTTTGGATATTGCTGACAGCTCTTCTCAAGCGTGTCCGCAGCTCTACCTGAAATTTCCGTAATCGGCTGGGGCGTGTAATTAAACATGGCTGGCCTTTGATTAGCCGGTCTTGCTTGCGGAGATATTCCGGAGTAAGCACATCACCAGATAACCAACTAATAATAATACTCAATGCTGATTTTCCCGTATAAGGATTAATCGCCAAAAGGTTCGGGCTGGGATTGAGCGCTCCTGCCAGAACCCAAGGGCCAAAACTCATTTTTTCCGTATAATCCACCGCGCTGATTGGTAATGATGCTTTGATATATTCTGCAGGAATGCCGTTTCTACCCTGATATTTCATCTCAGCGTGCTTTTGATATCGCTTAGCCGCGTCAGCGCTTTTTATCCCATATGAATGTTTCAAAATAATCTCGCGGGCATCCAATTCACTTCTGCTGATAAACTTAGGATTAAGGAATTTAGGAAACACTTTCAGGAGCGGGTTGGCTACTTTCCGGCGGTAAGCCTTCAAGTCAGGAATGGCTTCTTTGCGTGCTTCGTTGATATAGGCTACGCGGTTATAATAGCCCCGCATCCATTTCAAAGCGAGGCTTAAGGGATAGAAATTATATCCCGGTATAAAGACCATAACTCTCGTAAGTACTTTATCTGCCATATATACTTTCCGGCATATGGAGGGGGATAGGGTATATGGGTAGCCTACCCCCTGCCATATCTCCGACTACCCTTTGATATTGGGGATACCCCCCATCAAAAATGGGGCTACCACCCCTAAAGACTACGGATATTATCCCGAAAGGCTGGCAGTAGGTATAATAAAGATTAGAGATAGCCCTCCTAATGACTACAGGTAATGCGGCTAAGGACAGCGGGTAATAGTTCCAAGCGCAGGGAGTAATACCCTCAAGTGTGTAACGTAGCCTCTTTGTGGACAGAAAGTAGCCCCCGTCAGGGCTGGGCGCATCCCCTCTAATCCCAAGACTATCACCCCCTGCTGACCGGGGATCCCTCACGCCAGAGAGTGCCCAAAAGTTACTATTAATTTGTTTACGTTCTTCTGTATTCATAAATTAACTTCCGAGGAGTCTCCTCTTTTAAGACATATCCGGCGCGGGAAAAAACCTTGCTGGACGCAATATTATCTTTTTTGATTTCCGCAATAATAGGCTTAGTCGTTTTAGTTTCAGTCATTACTTTTTCTGTACCCAGACTAATAATCTTTGCACCTACACCTTTACCGATAAATTTCGGATTAAGATTAACACTTACCTTAACAACTGGCCCTCCTGTCTCAAACCTAATAACCCCGATTTTATTACGTGCCCGGCGAGCCAGATACATTTTAGTCGCAGGGTCTAATAGTTTAGAATAAAACCATTTTTTATGTTCTCTCCATAGAATAGGCCTTTGGCTAAAAAAGTTTTTCCTGACCCGAAAGAAACTTCTCCATAACCATAAATCCTTACAATCTTTTTCATTCACAGTTTTTAATATAATCAATTGATTCATCGTATTACTCTCACAACCTCAAACACCTCAGCATAATTAAACCCAACCATACCGCCCCAACGCTTGCCAATAACCCGAATAGTTTCTTCAGAACGGGGATGAGGAAATTGTTTTAATTCGGTCTGATAAGCTTTTAATCCTTTTATTTTTTTCTCAATCGTTGAAGTAATATCCACAAAAACATTAGGGGCAAATTGGACAGGATAATTCCATTCAGTTGAAGATGGTATTTCAAATGAATATATTTCTTTAACCGTCTCCCCTTTAATGGGTCGGCAAGCAGTCAACACTGCATCATAAGTTATTCGATGATCAATATTTAAATCACCCCTGTGGTGAGTATAGATAATATCTGGTTTAATCTGGTTTTTAACCTTTTCAATCGCTTTCACAATGTTCAACAATGGAACGCTGTCAAATTGATTATCTGGAAAATCTAAGATAAATGATTTTTCAATCTTAAATATTTTTAAAACTTTATCAATGGAAGCTTTTAACTTCTTCATTTCTTTACTTTTCATCCCAGTCTCTCTGCGGAGAAACCGTGAGGTCATCCCCTCGCCAAGGATTAAAAGATTCACCTCTGACTCATCGGCAAACCGAGTAATTGTACCTCCACAACCTAAAACTTCATCATCAGGATGCGCTGCTACAATTAATATTTTCTTTTTCATTTGTTTTCCTTTCTGCTAATCCGTACTTTTGCCTCAATGTACTTTCTCGTTTTTATCGCCTTTGTAAACGATAAATTAAGGTTTTTAGTTTCAATAAAGGCGGCAGGATATCCTTCCCCATCAAGCATACGAATATAATCATATACGCCGTTCAAATCAACCTGTTCCGGTATTCTGCTATCCTTTGCGGTACGTCTTTGAAATTTAGCAACGATTCCCTCCTGGGGGTTTGGAACAGGTTCATTTCGCATAATATATGGTATCATATTGTTAAAAATAACTTGAGATGCTCTCCGGTATATCTCGTCCGCGGAACCATTTAATGATAAATCCTTTTTCATATAAACGGGGCCTGCATCTAACGCCTTTACAACTTTGATAGCTGTTATTTTTGTTTGATAAATCTTTCTGACTATTAGGTTTTGAAGAGGACTCCCGCCACGCCCAAACGGTAAATCTGTCATATGAAATACAATGCATTCAAAATTATTATGTATCTCTTCTGGTATAATCCAAGACCAATGAGGGAAAAATATATACCTTGGCTTTATTTTATTCATTTTTTCATAATTTAACGCGTTCTTATCGCGCACTAAGAAAATCTTACTGTCGGGATTATTTTTAATAAATTCTTTGGCTCTTTTTATATTCCAACTTTTTATCGTTGCAACCACATAGCATTTTTTGATATTCATACCATTTCCCATGTTAAAATATCATCTTGTTCAATATTCTTTTTGGCGACACGGCCGACAACAATATCCATCATCTTAGTCGGGATACCGTAACCAGGGCGTTTGACATCTATCATTCCCATGGTAATTTTTGTGCCTTTTGGGATATTGCAAGCGGCGACCAAGCTGCGCCTGCCAATCTTATAAAGCTCTTCCTCCGCCCTGGTATGCATTTTTATCGGAGATCCTAAGGATTTTTCAGTGTCCCTGATTGCCTGAACCATGCTTTTTAATTCACCAGGCTCTAATGCGAATGGATGGTCCGGGCCGGGTAAACTCCTATCCAATGTGAAGTGCTTTTCTATTACGCAGGCGCCTAAGGCTACCGCGGCAATATCAGAGGTCATTCCCAAAGTATGGTCGGAAAAACCAACCGGCAATTGAAACGCCTGATTCATCGTTTGCATAGCCCGTAAGTTTAAATCTTCGTATTTAGGCGGATAGCTGATTGCGCAATGGAGCAAAACAACCTTATGGTTGCCAGCCTTATAAATAACATCAAGGGCTGTTTCAATATCCGCTAAATCGGCCATTCCGGTTGAGAGAATTATCGGTTTGCCTGTTTCAGCCGTGTGTTTCAATAACGGCAAGTGGGTTATTTCAAAAGATGCTATTTTATGCGCAGATACCCCTACTTTCTCCAGTTCATCAACAGCTTCCAGGTCAAAAGGGGTGGACATAAAAAGAATGCCTTTCTTCCGGCAATACAACATCAAATCCTTATGCCACTTTCGCGGTATTTCTATCTTTTTAATAAGATCCCAAAGTGTTTCTTTTCCTTTGACCAGCTTGTTTTTCTTCAGATATGAAGCCATGGGTGTTTTGCGCGAGTAAATTTTTTCCGCAGAATAGGTTTGGAATTTAACCGCGTCAGCGCCTGCCGCTGCCGCTACATCTATCAGCTTTAACGCCTGTTTAAAATTACGGTTATGGTTACTGCCGGCTTCGGCAATAATAAAACAAGGCTCGCCTTCTCCTATCCATCTTTTACCTATTTTTACTTTTTTCATTTTCCACCTCTTTTAGCCGCGGATTATGCGGATTTAATAAATCGTATTCTATTTAATATAAGTTTGCTTGCCCTTTTCGCCCCCAACCCATCAACTAATTTCTTTCCTTTTCGGCTCATTTCCCGGCGTCGGGAGGAATCGTTAATCAAGGCTTCCATAACTTTCACAATCTTATTCCCTGTAATTTTCTTAAACCATCCCAAATTAACCGAAACTCCTGCTTTATCAAGCTTGTCCGCAATTTCCTTTTGATTATCAGCTATGACAATTATAATATTCGGCAAACCCGCACAAGCCAATTCCCAGCAGGTTGTTCCGCCGGCGCTAATGGCAATATCCGCCTGACTCATTAATTTAGCCATATTATTGATATTGCGAACAATTCGTATCGATTTTTTTGCCTTTGCAACAAACCTTTTTAATGCTTTCAAATACCGATAGCTTATCCCAACTACAACCGTAATTTTAAAATTTATTTCGGAAACCCCAAGCGCTTTCACTGTTTTTAACACCTGATTATCAGGGTCAGCTCCGCCCAATGTCACTAAAACATTATGCACTTTATTAAACTTTCTCTCTTTTGTTACCCGTTGCCGGAATTCTTTCCTTAACAGGGCATATCGCGTGCCCAATAATAGTTTTGTGTATGGTTCTATTTTTCCTTTATATTTTTCTCGTGTTGCCGTAATATTCTGGTTCAGGACGATATCCGCATAAAAATGATTCTTAAAAATATCATCAATACTGACCAAAAGCCCATCCTTAAACCCTGATTTTAATCCGGACAGATACCCGCTTGTCAAATCGTATGAGTCGGTTATAACTATTTTAGGCGCCTGTTCTTTTATCAACTTAAGCGTTAACTCCAAATCCATTTTTAGATTACAGCCTGCCGGAATAGCCATTACGGAATAACCGGCACTTCTAATCCGCTGGATAATCGCCCTGTCATAATCCTTAGTTACAAAAACAGCTTCTCCCCCTTGCTTTTTAAATTCCTCAGCAAGGGTTAAACAACGCATGATATGACCTGTCCCGATACGTGTCGATCCGTCAACTCTGAATAATATTCTCATACCACCGTTATTGGCATTTCCCCTTCCAAATAATCTTTTAAGCGATTTTCATTAAGAGCCTTCCGGCATATTTGCGCCGAAACCTTAAATGCTTCAATCGTTTCCGCCATGTCCTTTCCACCATGGGCAAAGGATGGTAAAATATTCCAGACAAAGAATATCTTTCGTTTAACCACTTCCTGCATAAACAGCGTTTTTAACTCCTTGGAATCCTTCCCTTGATTATCCTTAAATTCAAAACCTAACCTCGGCGGCAGACCGACACAACGGATATTATTGATAATGCCGGCATCTTTTAATATCCGGCTGGTCTTTTCTTTTAATTCCGCACCAAAATCCCATATCTTTTTGGCAACGTTGTGGCTTTGCATGATTTTAATGGTGGTCAGGAAAGCTCTTAAAGCAAGGGTATCCCCTCCGAATGTGGTTGAAACAAATATTTTATCCTTGGCCCCCATGATAACTTTTTTCCGCCCGACCACACAGGAAAGAGGCAGCCCGCCGGCCATGCCTTTGCCAAAGGTAGCAATATCGGGAATAACGCCGAAGTGTTCTTGTGCGCCTCCTAATCCAAACCTGAATCCGGTAACCACTTCATCAAATATCAAAAGAGCATTATTTCTATGGGCAAGTTCTTTTATCCGGTGCAAGAACCTGTCCCTAGGCGGCTCAAATTCTATTGGTTCAATAATAACCGCCGCTATTTCGCCTTTGTGTCTGCGGAATATTTTTTCATAGGCGTCATAATCGTTATAATTCGGTGTGAACACATAGTTTCTCAATACCTTCGGGATGCCACCATTTTTAGGCGTATCGCAAATGGACCATTCATGCCAGCCGTGATAATGCCCTTTAATGAGTTTTTCCCTGCCTGTATAAGCGCGTGCCATGCGCACTGCGGTGTTGGTAGCTTCCGAGCCGGTCTTGAGGAACCGGACCATTTCCGCACAGGGAATAATCTTGCAGAGCAACTCGGCTGCTTCCACTTCTATTGGGTGGGGGAGAGAGAAAATAGAGCCTTTAGCCATTTGCTTTTTCACCGCGTGATTTACTTCAGGGTTGGCATAACCCAAGATACAGGGACCCAATGCCATGGAGTAATCTATGTATTTATTACCTTCCAGGTCTATAACCTTTGAGCCTTTGCCTTCAACGAAATAAATGGGGGAGACGCCTTTAATGCTGACCGAGGGCATTTTGCTGTAAAGCTGGGTGCCGTTCATTATTATGTTTTCCGCCCGTTCCCATAATTTAAGGGATTTATCCAGATTCTGCGTATTATTTGCCATGATTTTCGCCTCCTTCAAACTCATTTTTGTTATCAAGTATTTTGTAGATGGCACTGACGATATTGCTCATGTCTTTAATTGTTGCCGGAGGTCTTGCCATCGCGGTTAATACCAGTTCCTTTTCATATAATTTCTCTGCCACCGGGCATATTCCCGGCTCATAAGAAGCCTTGCCATGATAATACTGGTAGAAAAACGGTTTATTCTCATGATAGATGGGACTGAAATACAAGGGCCTGATATAGCCGGCACTAAATGGTATTCCTTCCACATTCAACGCCTTGACAAAAAGGCTTCTGGGAATCTTTATTTTTTTCTCATCATACTTGCAGGCAAAGATATAATATACATGTTTCATGCCTGCATCGACTCCGGGGATTTTTAAGCCGTCTATCTTGCTTAGTTTCTTCGCCAGATAGTTCGCCAGTTTGATTCTTTGGTTATTGAAGTAATCCATTTTCTTAAATTGTTCTATCCCGATTGCGGCATCTACTTCAGTCATCCGGTAATTCCATCCCAAAATAGTCGAGCGGTAACTTCGCGGCTGAGCTGCAACGATAGCCTCGCCGTGATTTCTTACTAATCTTGCGATTTCAGCAATTTCTTCATTATTGGTAATCAGCATGCCTCCTTCACCGCTCGTAATATTCTTATTTTCCGTAAAAGAGAAAATACCGCAATCGCCTATGGTTCCAACGAGTTTTTTCTTATATACGGCACCGGGAGCCTGAGCGCAATCTTCAATTACTTTGAGATTATGCCTTTTGGCTATTTCCATGATTTTATCCATGTCTGCGGGATAGCCGAAAAGATGCACTGGAATAATCGCTCTGGTCAGCGGGGAAATGTGCTCCTCAATTTTCTCCGGGTCTATATTGAAATTATCCGGCTCTACATCAATGAAAACAGGAACGGCATTAGCCATTAAGGCGCAGGTGGCTGTTGAGGTAAAAGTAAACGGGGTGGTTAATACTTCTTCTAACGGCTTTACGCCGCAGGCAACGACAGCCGCATGTAATGCCGCTGTTGCGGAGTTGAAACTGACCGCATATTTTATCTTATGATAAGCTGCAAAAAGGCTTTCAAACTCCTTGATTTTCTTGCCGCCGAGAAAATACTGGCCCGGTGAGGCGATAAAGGTGGATAAATTACCGGAATCCAATACTTCCTTAACCGCATTTTTTTCTTCCTTGCCGATGATTGGATGACGAGGAAAAGGGCTGGTTCGCACTTTCTTTCCGCCCAATAATGCTAATTTTTTGCTCATATTTTACTCTTTCTATTTTGACTTAATTTCTACGTCGCTGTGAGCCAGCGGCAGATTTATTTTTGCTCCATTTCTCCGGGCTGATTCATGAACGGCGCAAATCAGTTCCAATGCGGCTTTGCCATCATCTCCCGTAGAAATCAGAGTTTTATTGTTATCTAAACAATCAACCAGATGCACAACTATATTTATCATGGTCAGTTTATCAGTAAAATTTTGTGTTTCATTAATTGGTGCTTTTGTTTTAGCTAGTTCTTTATAACCGGGGAAGTATTGGCTATCATTGGGCTCATAAAACTCACAACTATAACCGCCGGACATTATTTTCAATCGCCCTTTCATTCCGATTATATCCAATTCAAATATAAGAAACTTGCTTACGTCACAGGATTGCAAGGAACAGATAAATCCCTTTTTGAACTTCAGTATACCGTCAATATTCGGGTCATTCGGATTAGGAAATTTGCTGTTGCTGTAAATTGCCTGGACCCATTCAACATCTCCGAAGAAAAACCTGAGTAAGTCAAATACATGCGACCCGGTATTGGCAATGCCGGCCGTATAATAAAAGGTCGTTTGCTGTATGTCACCTAAAACGCCTTTTTCTATTAAGTTCTTAACCTCCTGGTGCGAAGGGTCAAACCTCCGCAGGTGATTTACCGACAGAATGATATTTTTATCTCTGCATAGATTGACTATTTTAACTGCATTGGCAAGCGTATCTGCAATTGGTTTTTCACATAGGATTGCCTTTATATTATAGTTGATTGCATTTTCTATTATTTCTAAATGCGTTGAATTGTAGGTGCAGACAGAAAGAATATCTATCGCTTCTTTTTCCAGCATCTCCTCATAATTTTGATAAACCCCTTTGACATGATATTTTTCTCCATAGCGGCGCAGTTTTTCAACATCCAGATCAGACAATGCCATTAATTCAGTCTGCCTGAAATTAGAATAAGCACCGGCATGAGTGGCAATTCTTTTGCTTTTAGGATTATCGTCAAAACCACATCCAATTCTTCCGCAGCCAATTATCGCTGCCCGATATATTTTTTTATCTCCGGCCTTTTTGTGCATAAAACTCCTTCCTTAATATGCTCATTCTGATGGCGTTATAATACTGGTTGTTGCGATAAATTTCTTCCCGTAAGACACCTTCGCGGATAAAACCGGCTTTTTCGTAGCATTTAACCGCTGCCAGATTTGATGCGTTAACTCCTAACCAAACTTTATTCAAGTTTAGCTTGCTAAATCCGTATTCCGTAAGTAATTTCGTTATTTCCACGCCAATTCCTTTATCCCAATATAACGTTTCCCCGATAATAACCCTAAATTCAGCTGACCGGCTAATCCAATTAATCGTATACAACCCTGCGCTCCCAATTATTTTCTCGCCTTTTCGTGAGACAATCGTAAAAACGATGTCGTGTTCACTCTTTGTTTCATGTTCCCATTGTTCTAATAAACGGTCTAAAACAGCCGGCCGGCTGCCCATGAACATATAATGAGTTACTTTTGAGTCGTTAATCCAGCGCGCAAGTATCGGGAGGTCTTCTTTTTCTATCCCTCTCAAGTAACTTTTTTTACCTGGCATAAAGGCGTTTTTCATTTGTTTGCTTCTCCTTTCCCGCTTTTTTGAGTGCTTCAAAATACGCAGAGTCTCTACTATATTTTTTATTAATTTCTATTAATTCAGGATGGGTTTCTAATAAGTTAAGTATATCCCGCATCAAGAAAATCCTCTTTTTATTATAAAGGCATTTAAAAACCTCCGATACAAACTTAAAATCTTCCGGATAATCCACTGTCCATCTTAATGCGGATAGATCTGTTTTGTTTTCTATGTTAGCCAATCGCGATTTGTCATGATATTTTCTTACATAAGAACTCACCCATTCACGCCAGAATGCATCCTTGAGCTTTAGCCGTAATTTTTCCAACAGGCTACTGGTAAATAATTCAGCATCTAATCCATCCGGATAGGTCGGTTTTATTACATTGCTTACATAATCTACTTTATTTTTATGTTTCAGGTAATATTCCACAATCTTATCTATTACTTCAGGGTCAATCAAAGGGCAATCCCCTGTTACCCTGACGACGGCATCCGAAGTAAACTTCTTTGCCGCCTGATATGTCCGGTCTAAGATATCGTTTTCACTGCCGTCATACCAGTCATAATGATTCTGCTTCGCAAATTTTATAATGACGTAATCTTCTTTTTGCGTGGTGGTGGCTATTACGATTTTGTCAACTAACCGAGCGGCTTTAAGACGCTGGTACATATACCAAAGCATTGGCTTGCCCATAATTTTCTTTACCGCCTTTTTAGGCAAACGGGTAGAACCCATACGCACTTGCAGAACACACAAAATCATATTTTTAACATCTTTCCTGCTAATGCTGATTCCTTAGCGGCTAAGGCTATCATCAATGAGTATCTTCCATCTTCGCAGGTAACGTCAGGAACCTTTTTCTGCCTGACACAATTAATAAAATGTTTTAATTCTGCTAAATACATTTTATTCAAGTCCTTGTTATAATCAAAAAGATGCCACTTCTGTTGGTGAGCATTATACCATTTTACCCTGCACCCGAAAATGTCCCATATAATAGTTCCTGAATCACCGACTAATTCAAACGAGTGAGAGTAAGGCCTTCTGATAAAATCTGAATGCAACGTAATAACAGCATGCGACTTGAATTGCAGTAGGATATCCGCACAATCTTCTACATTAAGCTCTAACTTACTTCTTTTATCAGCTAAACAGAATAGGGATGCTACTTTACCCAAAAGGAAAACAAGGTAATCTATTTGATGGATGATGGCATCTAATATTACTCCCCCGCCCCATTCGGCTTTTGCGCCATATTCCTGGCGATAATCCCGGTTAGGATGACGTGCCGGTAAATAAGAACCGAAAGAGACATTCCCGCTGATTACCTTGCCGATTTGGTTACGCTCTATTAATTGTTTTATCTTAATTAAGCCGGCATTAAACCGGAAATTAAAGCCCACCATAAACACTAACTTCTTGCTTTTAACCGAATGGCATAATTGATTAACTTTTAAAAGGTTATGGGAGATTGGTTTTTCAATAAAGAGAGATTGCCCTTTTTTAATGCCTTCAAAAGCGATTGGTAAATGCAGGTGGGGCGGTGTGCAAATCAGCATAGCATTTAATGGTTGCTTCAATGCATCCTTAAGGCTCGGAATAACCGTTACCTGATATTTTTGCTTTATTGAATTAAGCCTTGCTTTATCGGTATCGCAAGCGATTATCTCGTCAACGCCCAGAGCTTTTAAGTTCCTGATATGTCTTTCGCCGATTGAGCCACAGCCAACAACTAATATTTTCATAAGTTACTTACGATATAAACCGATCACATTTTTAACAATTTTAATTACGTAATCAACATCAGAATCAGTCATTTTAGGAAACAGGGGTAAAGTCATTGCTTCTTCGTAATATCTTTCGGCATTCGAACAAATGCCTTTTTTATAACCCAATTTCCGGTAATAAGGGTGATAATAGACAGGGATGTAATGAACATTCACCTGTATTTTCTTCCGTCGCAATGCTTCAAATATTTCCCGCCGATTTGATTTTACTCTTATAATATAAAGATGCCAGGCTGAATTCACGCCGGATGTTTCATAAGGAATGGTTATTTCTTTAATCTTCTTAAATGCCTCGTTATATTGCGTTACAATTGATCGACGCCTGGCAAGGAACTGGTTTAACCGTTTCAATTGGTTTAATCCAAGCGCGCACTGAAAATCAGTTAAACGATAATTATACCCTAAATGATGCATTTCATAATACCACGATCCTTCATCTTTAGTCAGCAAGTCTTTTCTACGGGTAATTCCATGCGTTCTAATCATCAACAATTTCTGATAATAATGGAAGTTGTTAGTAAGAATCATTCCGCCTTCGCCTGTGGTAACATGTTTTACCGGATGGAAACTAAGGATAGTTAAATCAGATAATCCGCCTACTTTTTTGCCTTTATATATTGCGCCCATTGCATGTGCCGCATCTTCAATAACGACTAATTTATGTTTACGGGCAATCTTTTTGATTTCATCCAAGTCCGCCGGTTGTCCTGTAAAATCTACCGGAATAATTGCCCTTGTTTTACTGCTAATTTTTCTCTCAATCTCTTTGGGGTTAATGTTCCATGTATCCGGTTTGATATCGGCAAAAACTGGTTTTGCCCCGCAATAAAGCACGCTATTAGCCGAAGCGGCAAAGGTAATCGGAGTGGTAATTACTTCATCACCTTTTTTAATATCAGCAGACAGACAGGCGCAATGCAATGCCGCCGTGCCGCTTGATACAGCCACGGCATATTTAGCACCTGTATAATCTGCAACGTCTTTTTCAAATTCCGCAATCTTTGGTCCCTGAGTTAACCAATCACTTTTTAAGACCTTCACCACGGCACGAATGTCTGCCTCATCAACCCATTGCTGCGCATAAGGAATAAATTTAGACATTATATCATCCTTTTCAGTTCGGCAGCGGTTAACCACCGATTGTTTTTATCGCTTGAATACTTAAACTCTTCAGATAATTTTTTCCCGCCTTTCCAGTTACCATCGCTCCACCACTTGAAATCAGGTTGAACCACATAAAAATCATGAAACTCCAATGCCCGGCGCACTTCATCATCTGTCATCAATGCCTCGTGAAGCTTCTCGCCCGGCCTGATGCCGATAATCTTAATTTTACATTTAGGAGCGATTGACTTTGCCACATCTACCATTTTCATACTGGGTATTTTGGGTACAAAAATCTCACCACCCTGCATTTGTTCTATACATTCGATGACAAAGTTAACGCCTTGCTCTAACGTAATCCAGAAGCGGGTCATCCGCTCATCTGTAATAGTCAGAATCCCTGTCTTTTTCATCTCGTTAAATAATGGAATGACACTGCCCCGGCTGCCGACGACATTGCCGTATCTTGCGACACTGAAGTTGGTGTTTTTGGCGCCGGCATAAGCATTGCCGTCAATAAACAACTTTTCCGCACATAGTTTACTTGCTCCGTAAAGATTAATCGGATTAACCGCTTTATCCGTGCTTATTGCCATTACCTTGGTAATACCACGATCTATGGCGGAATCAATCACATTCTTGGCGCCCAAAACATTGGTCTTGATTGCCTCAAAAGGATTATATTCGGCAGTGGGCACCTGTTTCAGAGCAGCCGCATGGACCACGATATCAACTCCTTCAAATGCCCGGCAAAGTCTTTCCGCATCACGCACGTCACCGATAAAGAATCTTAATCTGTCATCCGTGAATCGCTGCTGCATTTCGTGCTGCTTCAATTCATCACGGCTGAATATAATCAATTTCTTGATAGGACACTTCAAGATGGTTTCTGTAAACTTCTTGCCGAAAGAACCGGTTCCGCCTGTAACTAAAACGGTCTGGTTTTTCCAATTCATAAAATCAACTCCTTATAAAAATAATTATTGGGCTAATAACTCTAATATATTAATAACTCGTCTATTAGGCTTTGACATGTTATTGCTATTCTTAGATTTAATATTTACATTGCTATCATCATCCGCGATGATTAATGTATATTCGTTATCGTTTTGAACAGAATCGTCAGCCAGCCTGGCTAATGCTACATCTCCTAAGGACAAGTCACGCATGGCAATCTCAACCAAGTCAGCCAATTCTCCTTTTCCCTTAATGGCAAACTTTTTATTACCTTGCTCGTATTCCTTCAGAATCGCTTCCTGGATGCGCTGTTTCATGCCGCGCATGGTATTAATCGTTCGCTTGGTAAACCAATACGACTTCTTGGCTTTTTCCAATATGCCTTTAGGCGTTAAAATATACTGTATCTTCTTGGGCGTAAGCTGGCGCGCTTTGAGATACCCCTTCTTAATCATCTTCTTGAGGATTAAATTGGTTAACCCAAGCGAAATACCTGCCTCTTTGGCAATAAGACGCTGGTTATAATGGCTGTTTTCTTCCAGCGACCGGATAACCTCAAATTCCTTTTCCGAAATGCCCGCTTCATCAATCATAACAATAAACACGCGATTATGTTCAATCTGTGAACCATTTTGTTCAACCATTGAACATTATACTCATAATCTGTATTATGTCAAGTAATTTTTTATTCTATATTAATATTTTTATGCTACAATCCGTTTATATATGAGAAGATTGTTATTCGCATTAATGCTGGCCTTTTCTCTCATTATACCAGCTTGCCAATCTTCAGACTGGGTTCCAGAATGGCTAAGAAGACAAATAGCCTTCTCTTCTGATAAAGACGGCGATGAGGAAATATACGTATTTGATGCGGAGAGGGAAGCGACTCATCAGCTGACGGACAATAATTCCTATGACGAAAAAGCTTCCTGGAGCCCGGACGGCACGAAAATAGCCTTTACTTCTAACCGTGACGGTGTCAATCAAATCTATATTATGAATGCTGACGGTTCTAATCAAACACGGCTGACCCATGATAATTTTCCCTCCACACTGCCCTCTTGGAGCCCGAATGGCCAAAAAATCGCCTTCTCATCCAAGCAAAATAATCAATATGAAATCTGTACCATAAATACAGACGGCTCGAACCAGATAAAACTGACCTCCGGCAATGGCAATAAATACGCATCGGCATGGAGCCCGGATGGCACAAAAATCGCCTACTACCTCCACGACGAAGAAAATAGCGGGATTTATATTATGAATTCAGACGGCTCAAATCCAACACGTATCGTAGCGACACAATCAGACGGCATCCGCCCATCATGGAACCCTGCCGGGACTAAATTAGCCTTTGATGTTAGGCAACAGGATAATATCTTTTACATATATATCATTGATGTTGCATCAGGAAAGAGCAAATTGCTTATAAAAGACGGCGTCAGGCCTGCCTGGAGCACGGATGGAATAAAAATAGCATTCCAATCCGCCCGTAGCGGAAAATACGAGATTTATATAGTCGATATCGACGGTAATAACCAGACAAGATTAATCGAAGGATTCTCGGCTTGCTGGAATCCGGCAAAATAGATTTAGCTCACCTTATGTTTGGCAACCCACTTCCTGATTGATTGCAAAATCCTCACTGAGGTTTTTCCGTCCCAATATGATGGAATCTTCGTTTTCTTGTAATTGCGCTTTGATTTCAATATCCGCGAGGCCGCTGAAACAATGCGCGTGGACTCTGTCCCGACCAGTTGATTAGTCCCCTGCCGCAAGGTCTCTGTCCACTCCGTCTCATCCCGCAAGGTCAGGCACGGAACATCCAGAACAGATGTCTCTTCCTGCACCCCGCCGGAATCGGTCAGGACTAAACGCGCATTCATCAATAAGTTTATGCTATCCAGATAACTCACCGGCTCGATAATAATAATGCCCTTCTCTTCTCTCAATAACCCATCCAATTTAAACGCCTTCAACTGCTTCTTTGTCCTCGGATGTATTGGGAAAACAACCGGGATAACGCGGCTGATATCAACCAACGCCTTAACCAATCCGGTCAAGACTCTCTTATTATCCACGTTCCCGGCACGATGCATCGTCACCACTGCATAGCCATTTTTCTTAATACGCAACGATTTGGTTATTTGGGATTTCCTTACCGCGGACAAATATTGCTTTAAGGTGTCTATCATGATATTGCCAACGACGAATATATTCTTCGCCGGAATGCCTTCGTTCTTCAGGTTTAAAACGGCGTTCTTTCCCGGCACGAAAAGCATATCCGAAAGTGAGTCTGTAATGACACGGTTAAGCTCCTCGGGCATGGTCCGGTCAAAGCTTCTCAACCCCGCCTCAATATGCGCCAGCGGGATACAAAGCTTGGCCGCCACTAACGCCCCGGCTAAGGTTGAATTGACGTCACCGACCACAACGATGACATCAGGTCGCGCTTTCAGGACCACTTTTTCCAGAGCTATCATTATCTCGCCGGTCTGAGAGGCGTGCGAACCGGAACCGATACCAAGATGGATATCCGGGCGGGGAATCTTCAAGTCATTAAAGAACACCTTGGACATGTTATAATCGTAATGCTGTCCGGTATGGACGAGGGTGATTTTTATATCGGGAAACCCAACGGTGGCGGCTTTGATAAGCGGAGCAATCTTGATAAAATTAGGCCTGGCTCCGACCACGCATAAGAGATTGTTCATTGGTTCAATAGCTCGATAGTTCATTAGCTAATCAGTTCAACGGTTCACCAGTTCATTAGTTCAATAGACCCTTAATCCTGTTCGGATGATTTTATCAGCCGTAAAGAAGATTTTATTAAGCCGCTGATAAGCTTGCTGACCGCAATCGTTTGGTTATAGGCATTATCAAAGGCTTCTTTTTCCAGATATTTCCGGTCCAATAAAACATACAAATGGCTTTGCAATTCCAAAACAGAACCCCGCGCATGTAAATAGAATGTCTTTTGGTCTTTGGATGAATACCTGCCAAACCCTTCGGCGATATTTGCCATGACAGAAACCGCTGTCCGGCGCACGTGGCGTTTTAAATCCGGGTCTTTGGTATCTGATGTAATGTCGTATGTAATGTTCATCAGTTTTCTTGCCTCCTGCCAGGCAATCAAATCCTCAAACCGTTCAATTTTCATAGTATTGTATTATGAACTTCTGAACAAATGAACTGGTAAACTTCTGCCCCATTGAACCAATGAACAATTGGACTAATGAACTTATTTCTTCTTCTCCGCCAGAGCGCCGACAAGCCTTGCCATTTTCTGAGGCAGGGCATCAAGCGCCCAGGCAAGCCTGGTGAGCGGCGATTTGAATCCGCCGGCGAGCCTTCCGAGCAACGCTTCGCGCGGAGGTATGCTGGCAAGCTGGCTGACTTCCGTAGCCGAGACATAACGCCCTTCGGTATAGCCGCCGCGGAAAACGAGCATTTTACCGGCATCGGCGTTCTTGGTTTTCCATGTGACCAGGGATTTGGAAATAGTGATGGGGTCATCGGATTTGCTTCCGGGCTCTCCGTAAACCAGGGCAACCGGTCCCTGGATGATTTCCTTGGCTTTTTCCCAGCCGACATCCTGGAAAGTAAAGCTGATTACGGCGTTCTTTGCCATATTCATCTTGACGCCCTGATTACGCAGGTGGGAGCGCAAATCGCTTGCTTCGCGGGCTTTCAAGCCCTGATAATTGACCATGACCCAGTTATTAAGGCTCTTATACTTTGAGCTTAATTCCTTAATCATCTGTTTCTTGACGACTTTTGACATAAATTAATTCCTTATATAGATACTATTTCCAGAATATTGAAAACGGATAGTTTAACAAAACGGATTGAATAAGGCAAGAAAAATATTATATGCTTTATATGACTACTCTTCCACCGATATGGCCACGGAATTATTTCTCCCCTCATTATCAACACAGGTAATAGTATGACGCCCGGGCTGAAGCGGCCAAAAAAGCCTTTCTGAAACACCAGCCTGCCTATAGAAACAACCATCTATAAACCAAAAAATATCATTGACCCCACTGGCGGCAACCACCTGAAGTTTAAGTTGTTGCGCTGAAAGCATGTTATCATTAATTAGGCTATATTTCTGTTTATTAGGAGGTGAAATAATATGCAATCCGCCATTATCCTTAACGGTTAAACACGCTGAGAAATGAGCTGGAACACCAGTAAATTGGCCGCTTTTCGCTAACCAACTATTTATCTCCGGAGACCAAACCTCAAAAACCTTATAATGATACTTACGGCCAGACATACAATTATAACACAGCCGATTACCAGTTCCATCATCCACCATCAAACGCTGATGAACGGTGCATGTTTTATATCTCTCTTTGGCAATGACTAAACGTGATTCAACCTGCGGACAATCTTTTCCCGCCAACATTCCACTGCGAACACAAACAGGTTTAGCTCCAAAACCGGATGGCGGCTCAAACCAGGTAACGGGTTTCCCATCATATATCTGTTTAAATATTTCAAATACAGCCGGAGCCGCTGAATTAACCGCGACTAACCCACGGCTTGGCTGGCTGGAAAAATTACCGAGCCACACTCCGACCGTATACTCCGGAGTATATCCAATAGTCCAGGCATCGCGGTGCCCGGAAGAAGTCCCTGTTTTCCAGGCGATTCTCGGCAACCGGTAAGATGAAGTGGAAACAACGGGAATATTCGGCTTAACCAAATCGTAACCGGGCAAAGGGATAATACGTTGCGGATCGGAAAGAATATCGGCAATCAAATAAGCCGCTTCAGGTGATATTACCCATCTTTGTTGCTGAACGCCTTTCATTATCTCTGAATCTAATAAGCAATAAGGCTGATATTCCCCTAATCGCGCTAAGGATGCATATGCGTTGGTTATATCTAACAAATTTACTTCTGCTGAACCTAAGGTCAAACCTAAACCATAATAATCAGCCGATTTAGTCAAGTTAGAAAAACCAGTCGCTTTAAGTAATTGATACAACTCTTTGCCTCCAACCCGTGTCAGTAAATGTAACGCTGGCAAATTAAGGGAACTGGTAAGCGCTTCACGGGCTGAGACCATACCTTCAAAACGATGCTCATAATTTTCCGGGTCATAATCCCGATAAGGGGTCGGCACATCAGGCAGAATCTCATCAGGAAGGCATAAACTCTTATCGAAAGCAAGCGCATAAGTAAATGGCTTAAGAGCCGAACCGGGCGAACGTGACGCAAGCGCTCCGTTAACCTGCCCGGAATGAGCCACATCAAAGAAATCATACGAGCCGACCAGCGCCCGCACCGCGCCTGTTTTATTCTCGATAACTACCACCGCGCCATTGCTTACGCCTTTTGCCTTAAGGACATCAACGGCAAAGGTGAGAGCATTTTCGGCGCTTCTTTGTATTTGCCGGTTTAATGTCGTAATAACCCGCGCGCTGGAAGTTCCCTCTACGGAACCTTTAACCAACTCGCAAAAATGAGGAGCAACAAACGGGGAAACAACCTTTTTATCCGGAACAATCGGCTCGTTCCGCGCTTCGGCGAATTCTGATTGGGTTATCAAATCCTCATCATACATCCGCTTCAGGACATAATCCCTTCGCTCCCTGGCACGCCCAGGATATTTATCAGGCCGGAACCGGCTTGGCGAAGCCGGCAAACCGGCTAAAACAGCCGCTTCGGAAAGGGTTAACGCGCAACTCGGCTTGCCGAAATATCTTAATGACGCCGCTTCAACACCATAAATATTACTGCCGTAAGGGGCGTAATTAAGGTAATATTCCAGTATCTCATCTTTAGACAGCCTAGTTTCTACTTGCAATGCCCGGAATGTTTCGATTACCTTTGCTTTAAAGGTTCTCTCTCTGGGCCAGGTTAACCGAATCGTTTGCATAGTCAGGGTGGAAGCACCGGATGTGCGGCGCCATTTTGTAATGTTATTCCACATGGCACGGCTGACCGCCAGCGGGTCAAATCCATGGTGCGAACGAAAACGCTTGTCCTCCACGGCAATCGTTGCCGAAGCCAAATACGGGTTCATCTGCGAAAGTTTGACCGGAAAACAATAATCCTCGCGCTCGTTAAGGTAAACCCTTAGGATATTTCCTTCACGGTCGCAAACGATTAGACCGCCTCTATCCCGAACAAACTCTTCTTTCGGGAACGGGAAGGCAAACCAAAGAATAATGAAACTAACCACAAAAAGGATAAATAATTCCCCGGCATATTTAAGCAGCCGCCTTCTCCACTTTTTGGTCAATCTTAATTTCATAGGTTAACTATTTCTTCACTTCCACGATTCCCGCGCCATTAACGCTCTTAATTGAAGGCTGGTACATGCAAAAAGCATTTACCGGCGCCAACATGAATTTACCTGCCGTAACCGCCCGAGTAACATAGTAATAGCACATGGATTTACTGCCCGGCAAATCGGTAAACAATATTAACCGGTCATCCCGCATTTCCACCCGGTCCGGGAAAAGTTTGTTTTCTCTTGCGGAACTCATCCATTCCGTCTGTTCGCTGGTTACCAGGCGCGGATTCTCTATTTCCAGCCCGGCAGGCAGTGCATCAACCACGGCAACATTATCCCGGTTATCAGGTGATTCGATAATCAATTGCACGATGACTATCTCGCCGGACTTGAATTGGCCGGGAGCAAGTTGCTTGCCATCGGTGGACAGGAAACTCCGCCGGATTTTTAATCCTTTATCATCTTCATCAACCTTTTTACTTAACGGAACTCCCTGCGCCGTCCAATAATAATAAAGCCTTCCTTCTCCTTTAACACTAACGGTAATTTCTTTGCCTCCGCCAGAAAGTATGTCCAAAGAAGGCGATTCTTTATGGGCAAATGACGCTATTTCTTTTCCATCAAACCTGACTTCGGCGGTAAAATCGTTTACTATATTAGCCTGCGCATGCGCGTATTTCCCCAAGGCTAACAGGGCAAAGGCATTTTCCTGAGTATTATACCAACACCCGTTTTCCATCGCCTGATTCAAGCGGTTTACTAAAATAGGAATAGCTGCGCTTTCCGGCGCGGTATCTGCCAGCACGGAAAGGATTATGGCTGTTTCCCTTACCGGCGAAGCAAGTATCCCGCCTGTATCCTGCCGTTTGCCCGGCTCAGGCACAGGCGTGCCGATTAATTCCGAAAGCGCCTTCGGCTCGCCAGCAAGCGCCAACGCAGACGCCAATTGGTAACGGGAATAAACCGGCAATTTATCCCAATAATTGCGCAGTGTTTTCATCAGGTTTATTTCCGGCTCGCCGGCCAGGGCAAGGACAAAATGCGCGTATGCCTTAATCGATAAATTATCGCTTTCCTCATCGCGTGAAGAACGGCTCATTTTAACCAGCTCTTTCAGGTAATTAATAAGCGCCTTAAGCTCTTTTTCCGGCACGGAGTAACCGTTTTTCTTCGCCTCGACCAAAAGATGCGCTCCATAGACACTGCCCCATTCATACGGCGTAGTCCCGCCGGGCCACATGCTCAAACCGCCGTTAAAAGTCTGCATGGAAAGCAGGCGGTAGATTCCGGATTGCACGTATTCGGCTACCTCTTGCTTAATGAAACAATTCGGCATGGTTTGCTTGGCAATATCCGCCAGATAAAGCAAGGGGAAAGTGCCGGAAGCCGTTTGCTCGACGCAGCCATATGGATAATGTAAGAGGTAATTTATCGCGCCGCCCAAGCGCAAGGACGGTTGCACAGAAAAATTGAGCGTATAAGTATCCGTTCCGCTCATCAATCCTGAAGGAAACGAAAATACGGCGGATTTGCCGGCCGGGATTGAACCGCTGCCGACAAACTGAACCGGAGGCGCCAGCGGCCTGACCGGCAACTCAGTTTCCTCTTTGAGCGTTTCACCGTTTACCTGTGCAGAAAAAGTTATATGCGACACCCCAGGCGAATCACTCGCATTAAACGTAAAATAAATAGTCTGTTGCCCGTTCGGAGGAACTATAACACTTGTTTCATTTGCTCCGGCCAAGCCTAACGGACCATCCACGGAAATTCTTATCAAAGCCGAGGTTTCCGACGCAATATTATTATAAAGCGTTAATGGCGCGCTGAAACTATCGCCCGTGGAAAGGAAACGCGGCAGGCTGGATGAAATAATAAAGGGACGGCGAACCAGGAGATTACGGCTGTCACAACCGTATTTATCACGAGTTACGGCAACCACCATCAGGCGCAGGCTTCCGATAAATTCCGGCACATCGAAAACGATTTCACCCGTGCCGTCAGGATTTGTCTTGACGGTTCCGGACCAGAGCGCAACTGATTTTACCCGCTTGGCGTTAATCGGATTAAGCAACGACTGCATCAGACCGGGTTCACCGCTTCCGCCTTCCTCTGAATCAGAACCAACGTTCTTCTTTTCATATTCGGGCAATAACAGGGAATAAAAATCAAACATCTCGGTTGACAAACGCTTCTTGGCGAAAAAGAACGAATACGGGTCCGGGTTTTTAAAATCGGTCAAAAGGCAAATCCCTTCATCCAGCGCGGCAATGACCACTTCAGCCTCAACGCCTTCCCCTTTTTCATTCTTAACCGTAATCGGAATGGTTAATTTCGTCAACGGCACAATTTCATTAGGGATTTCCAGGGACACTTTCAGCCGGTTGCCCGGCGCATCTACATTTAACGGGACAACGCCATAAGCCCGATGAGCCGACCAAATCCCGCCCTTTTCCACACCTTTTACCACCGTCACCGAACAATAAACCGTAGGCGCAAAGCCTTCCCCGATGGGAATCCTAAGCTCTGCGGTGTTTCCATCCAGCTGAATGGACTGTGAAGAAAGCACCCGGTCGCTTTCCACGAAAACCAGCATCTGACCTGAACAGGGAGATTTTACCAATACCTTGGCAACTTCGCCTACTTGATATAAGCCTTTATCCGGCACTAAATCTATCTGTTCAGGCTTCTCCATTGACCAGGCAAGATACCCTTGGGGCGAATTATAAAATTCCAAAGCGGTGACGACATTATCTTTCGGTCCGCTCACCCGCACAATATATGAACCGCTTTCTTCAGGATTGAGCGTAAATTCAATTTTACCATCATCAGTAGTTATCATTTGGGGCTTGCCGACATCAACTTCCGTCCGCACGGATTCGTAACGATACCGATCACCGGAAGATTTCTTAAGCACGGTATTCCAAACGACCTTTTTCAAAACAATGTTAAGCGCCTTTTCCCCGCTGATTAATTTGCCTTCGGGCGTTACGGCAATAGCTTCAAATCTTATTCCGCTGCCCGCCACCTCGCTTGCCTGCTTCAACCCGATATAATAAGGATAAGGGTCCATTCTTATCCGCGTGCCGGTGGTTACACCCCGACCGCCTACTTCTTTAACAGTCGCATATACCGTCAAAAGCAACCCTGAAGGAGGCTGTAGTTTTTCAGGCACTTTTATAGCAAACGACCCTTCGCCATTTGCGCCCAATTTTAGGGGCGCTATTTTCTCCTTAATATTTGTGAATCCCTTAGTCTGGTCTCCGAATGTATAATCTTTCCAGAGCGCATTATCCGGCGGCTGGTAATTATCGGGCTTTACCGTATAATTAGCCGAGACATTTAAGCCCGATGCAGG
The DNA here is from genome assembly GCA_016207825.1 of Planctomycetota bacterium. Taxonomy (NCBI): domain Bacteria; kingdom Pseudomonadati; phylum Planctomycetota; species Planctomycetota bacterium. The sequence goes on from JACQZI010000007.1 coordinate 98,600, forward strand.
CTGTCCAAAAAGATAATTGCTCTTTACGGTAAAAGTAATGGTTTCACCCGTATGGAAACGTTCGGCAGGAGCTTTGACTTCCGCCTTGAGCCGAACCGGCATATATTCTTCAACGCTAAAACTGCAGTACCCGATTGGCTTAGACTCGCCCGGAATATATAAGGATGTGGTATAATAACCTGTCGGGGCATAGTCCGGTATGGTAAAACCAAACTCTACCGTGGCGAAATCAGAAAGCACTGCTTTCAGCCGTCTTAAGGGGCGTTTATCCGGCTTTTCAATCTGAAGTTCCAAAGGCAACCCGGCGGGCAACTCATTATTCGCCGAACGGACGATAGCCCGCAAGTGCATCTCTTCCCCGGGCCGGTAAACACCGCGGTCGGTATAAAGATAGGCTTCGTATCCTTTGCTTAAATAAGAACGGCCGCCTACGTCAAAATCCGTATCAGAAAGCTTACATTGCTCTAATTTAAGGTAAGACATATCATCACCATGCGTGACAATGACTATATACGGTTCATTATCCTTTGCCCAATCCACTTCCATAAAATGCATTATCCCGTCGCGCGCCGTTTTCCCTTCAAGGATGACCTGGTTTTTGCGGTTATAGACGCTGACGATTGCGCCTTCCACCGGCTGGACATCGGACAAGGAATTCACCCAGACAAGGAAATCATTGCCCGATTTTTTTACGCATACCCCAAGGTCGGTGACTAAAATTAATTTCCTCTGGGAATCCCATTTGTATTCGGAATTATACACCTTAATAACCGTCGGACCGGTCAATTTATCCCCAAGTAACGCCTTTAAATCAAGCGGGATTTCCACGGCTTTGTTCTTTTCTGATTTAATCGGGATATTTACTTCTGCAATTTCATAACTAAAATCAACTATACTAGAATATTCTTCCCGGAAATTACGGGCGAAATGGATGACATTATTCGGATAGACCCTTTCCGCTTTAACTACTATAGAATCATTATTCATCGAGACAATCGGCAGGATAAGGTTGCCTTTCAGCGAGGCATAGATGCCGTTTGACTTGAAGCTGATATTACGCGGGCAATCCGGAATCTCGACAATCCGGCTGACATCTTCGGTCAATACCATATTATTCAATGCGGTTAAGCCTTTAGCAAACGTAAGCTTATAGACCGATGACGGGTTGAACTCCCCGTGCAAGGCCAGGTTATTTTCATAATAATGTTCTTCCACCAAGAACTTAACGGGCGGCTCTATTGATATAAAATCTGCGGCAACATCCGGCGACACCGGCGTGGAAAACTCCACTCTTATCCAGCCGCTCTCGTATTCTTCGAGCGGATACGCCGTGACGTCCGTAACGGCTAATTTCATTTCTATATTTAACATCCTCTCAACGTCTTCGTCCAGCCCGAGCGGGCCGCTTTTGCCCGTAAGCCCTTTGGCAACCTTTATTTTGACCGTCTCGTTCTGGGCAACCTGTATTTTCACCTTGGGTGTTTTGTTATTCACCAATCCGGCTAAGCTATAATCAATATTTATGCCCTGCGCATTTTCAATCTTGAGATGCGTTGCCAGGTCTGCGGGAGCAACCTCGTCACTAAATTCCAGGGCGATGACCACCGTTCGATTATTTTCCACAGCGACTTGCCAGACCCTTTCTAATCCCAGCGCGCCGGTCGAGAACGTATATACGGCCTTTTCAGGCAGAGGAGAATTATCCAGCGCACGCAAAGAGGACAAAAGTTCCGCCGTATATTCTGTTGCCTGGCAAAGCGGTTCAGACGGAGTAAACTCCAGAGTCCGAGTATCTGTCCAGCGGCATTGTCCGGCGATTTCCGGGGTAAACTTAACCGGATAAGGCTGCGGCAAATCCTTTCCTGCCGCGGTTGAATCCACAACCTCCTTATTAAACCGGATAATGACGTGTTCGTTCCGGTCAGCCGGACCATCCGGCGTAAACGACTTTACCACCAGGAACTTCTGCTCCCGTTCTATCACGGAAATGATTTTCCAGATACCGAATGCATTGATAACCAGGAAAGCCGTTATGAAAATTGTCCACATCTTACGCATAACCTGTCTCCTTTTTTGAGAAATGATTTATTATCAGATTATTGTAGAACAACCAATCCCCAAAAGCAATAAAAATTAGATGCTTGCTATTTTAAATCTATACCAATGCGCCAGTTCTTTGGGAGGAATATTCTTAAGTTCGGCAGGCTGGATAACGATTGCTTCTTCACCATCCGCCAATCTGATTTTGTTATAAAATACCTCGGCGAATTTATCTTTAGCTTCTTTATTGCCGACCTTGCCGCAAAACGCCTCATCATGGACATAGTATTTCAAAGGGCTCTTCTTGTATTTATTCAGGACAGGGCTTCGAAAGATAAAGGGCTTTGTCGCCAGCATCCCTTTTGTCGTCAGCCGTTCAGAGACAAATCTCTCCAAATCATCTAAGCGAAACCGCAATACCTTCCCTATCCTGACCGCGGGCAATTCATGATTCTTAATCAGGCGAAATATCGTCCGACGGCTTATCTGTAAATAATCCAAGGCCTCATCTAACGCCATTAAACGGTCGTATTCTCTCATGGATTCAATCATATCAAATCATACCGCTAAAAGCAAGAAAAGTGCCAGAGAGTGCCACAGACCCGGGGGGAGTAGCCCACCCCTCTATACCTTACAGGGGATACCCTTTTAAGCAATATAGGCGTCTTTTACACCTTAATCTCCCCTATATTGCGCCTTAATAGGCACCCTCCTGAACGGACGAGGCAGGTATCTTTGGTCCCTAATGCGCACCCGCCTGAACGGACGGGCAGGCATCCATTTGCCGTATAATCGTATATTTTCCGCCTATATCCCATTACTTTTATGCCTTAATCAGGATATCTTTAGCCCCTAATGGGAATACGATTTTACCCTGATGAACATACTTTTAGTCCCTAAAGCCGGCTATCCTGTAAGAAATCTGAGAAATTTTCAGATATTTATACGATTTTCTGTAACATTTGCCTCACTCCTGCATTTACTTATGGAGGGAGAGAAGAGGCTTACTATGTAAAAAACAGGTGGTTTTTAAGAGTTTCCTGTGACATGTACCCTGCTTCCTTATTTATTAATGGAGGGGGAGAGGAAGTGAATTGGTTAAATAGTTAATTAGTAGTTAAGAAAACGATGAAAGGAGGTGATAAATATGAGTAAGGTTATTTCAGCCATAGACCTATGGATACCGGCGCATGTGCCGCCCAAACCGGATATGAGCGATAAGTGGGAACAGGTTTTCTATGCGGTTGCCCGGATTATCAACCAGCGCCGTAAAGAGAAAATACCGGATGAAAGCGCTTTTAACGACAAGCTGGCAGAACCGGCCATCCAGGCATGGAACGGTTTCTGGCAACACGTTGACGCGTCTTTCCGCTCCAAGCACGGCAGGACCGCGGCGGATATCAGGCACAAGCATAATACGAACCTGCAAGGCGCTTATAACAAATGGAACAATAAGCTTGATTATGTCTTTGGTACCGTTGACGGGATTGAGGCGAAAGAGTTTAAAAGGCGGATTACGGAAACCAAAGGCAACTGGGCTCAAGGCATTGGCTACGGGATACTGCGACTGACCGGGGATAAAATCCGGGGAAAGGGCGCGGCGACCATTGCCACCTATTGGTTAATCGGCGAGCCGACCACAGTCGGCATGGTGCGCGAGCAGGATACCGGACTGCAAGGCGGCCCGTATCAGATTTGCCCGGATGAGTTTATTCAGGCATTCCAATCAGCCCTGATGGAAAGGCTGATTCAGGCCGGGATGAAAATCTTCCAGAGCAGATACGACGCGTCGGTTATCAGCCGGGAAAACGACGTGACCAATCTTCTGGTGGATAAGTTTGTGGATAGTGGATTGTCACTGGCGGGTTTTTCCACGGGAGGCGCTTCGCACCTTGATTTTGTCAAGGAAGGCGCGCTCCTGAAGCTTTCGCTGGCGGTATCGCAGATGTAAGGACAGGCAAAACCCCGGCTTCTCTCGGCTGGGGCGATTGCCTTATTTATCCTCAACAATCCTCAGGCGGTAATAGACTTCCAAGGTAAGGACGCAAATGGCGGTGGAATAAACCCGGCCGCCTTCCGCGCTCCAGCGGTCTACCGGCTCCCAGCTTCCATTGGCACAGCCGTCTTTTTTGCCCCGCTGGTTTTTAATAATCGCGGGCAACATCTCTTTCTCCCACTTGCTCCAGCAGGAGGAGGCATTCTTTGGGGTGCCGTCAAACTGGTTCAGGGCATAGGTGCCGTAGAACCAGTAATAATAATCCACCTTGCCGTAATTATCAGGCAGCCATTTGGGAAGGTTGCTTTCCTCAACCAGCATTTGGGCGCTGTTGGCGATTGCCGCGTCTTTCCGGTTCTGCCCCATGAAGATGCGGCACATGACGCCGATGGCGGTAAGCGAGGGAGGCGTATAAAGCTTCCCGCTATCCCATTTATCTTTTTCTGCGGCGAGGATGGCAACATTGCCTCTTTCGCGATAGCCGACTCCGCCGTAAGCAAGGTCGGTAACATCATCCAGGTGTGATTTGACCCCCGCCCAGACATTTTGCGGAACCGTCAGCAATTCGGCATCTTCCGCGGTTTTCAGCGCCATCATGCACCAGCCGCTGACGGACATATCGCTATCCCCGTCTTTAGGCTTATAGCGCCACGCCTTGCCGTTGTTTTGGGAATCTATGATAAACTGGGCACCTTTAAGCGCGGCGTCCTTAAACATATATGCGGATTGCTCCTTCTTATCCTTCATCACGCAATACAAATCCGCCATGGCATAAGCACAGATTGCCTGGTTATACATGAATTTAAGCATGGCGCCGTCGCCATACATACCATTCTCTTTTTGGATTGATTTGAGAAAAAGAGCGGCTTTCCTGACTACGTCGCCAAACCTTATCCCATTAAAGGTATCATATTTGCTCATTGAACCGGGGCTATAATTAGCTCCGGTAAAAGCCAGGAGCGCCAGTCCGGTAAGCCCTAAATCAAAGTCTTTTTGGCCCGTGCCCTGGCAAAGAGGACTTCCGTGATTGGCACACTGATTCTGGAAAGAAACCGCGCCCCAGGAACCATCCGGATTCTGGTGCCTGGCAAGCCATAAAAGGCCTGAGCTAACCACCTTTTCCCGTTCACCCGGCTGACCGCCACCGCCAGGAGCAACTGTTTCAATACGGCCTCCGCGCGGACCGCCGTAACGACCAGAGGCACCGCCACCAAGGCCGAGCGCATCAAGAACACTGTTTGCATTAAGCGGTTTATCAGAAACAAAGTCATAGCTTTCCCCCAAGGCTTCACGTGCATCATCTTCATCAGCTGTTTCGGTGCGTTCCGCAACCTCGGCATCTTTCCAGACAGGCTGGTTTTCGGTAATTTTATCGTCTTTGGGCAGTTTGTCACTGGTTATCAAATCCTCAGGTATTTCCATCTCCATTTCAGGCTTTATATCCGGCGGCTGGTAGATAATAGTTTTTCCCCCGTCCGCTACAACCACCGGGTCCTGGATGAAAAGCATGGTCAGGATAATGAGACCCAATACATGGATAAACAAAGAGATTACCACGGGAATTCCCATTGCATTGATATTTGCATGGAGCCAGGAACCGAAATCGAACTTTTCCGTTACGAGGTGTTCGGCAACCGACCCTTCGGTTATTTCAATTTCATCTTTTGCCTGCGCTTTTGGGATATGGTTATTGTTTGTCATATTCTCACCCTCCTTTCTCCATCTATATAAACGTATGAAAAAGGGAATGGTTCATGAAAAATACAAATATATTAAAAATTTATTTGTTTTTTTTCGTGGTCACTTCAGGGTCAAAAATAATGTAAAATGATGAAAATAGTCCGCTTCGCATTTGGGATAATCAGGGGCAAAATGATGTTTCTTAACCGATGACTTCTTTTATCCAGCCGCCACCCAAGACAGTATCGCCGTCGTAAAAGACAGTTGCCTGTCCGGGAGTGATGGACGCTTGTGGCTCGGAGAATTCTATACGCAGTTCGTTATTAGTTGTTAGTTTTTCGTTGTTAGAAGTTATTTTCGCCGGGCATGCTCTATGGAGATAGCGGATTTTGACATCGGCTTGGAGACCCTCGCCTTTTGCCAATCCTTCGCGGGAAATCCAGTTCACCCCCTCCGCAATAAAGGCATTATTAAAGACATCCTTTTTATCGCCAACCACAATGGTATTAGTCTGGGATGTAATCTTTACCACATAGACGGGCCTGCCTAACGCTATTTTGAGATGGCGCTGTCCGATGGTGAAGAACTGGTAACCCGGATGCCTGCCGATAACTTTGCCGGATAAATCCGTAATCACACCCGGCTTTATCTTTTCCGGAATTCTGCTTTTCAGGAATTTCTCCAGCCCGCCTGCCTTGCCGGTAGGCAGGTCCGAAGGGACAAAGCAAATTTCCTGGCTATCCAGTTTATCCTTGACGTGCAAGGGGATATCCGAGGCGATTTTACGGATTTCCGTCTTAGTATAACTGCCCAGAGGCAGGATGGTGCGCGAAAGCTGTTCCTGCGTCAGGAGCGAAAGCATATAGGATTGGTCTTTGGTCTGGTCAATGCCCTTCTTCAGGATAGTGCGGAGTTTAGAGTTTGGAGTTTGGGAGTTGGGATTTGGGATTTGCCGCTCAATGCGGGCATAGTGACCGGTGGCGATATATTCCGCGCCGAGTTTGGCCGCATAGTCCCAGAGCCGGCCGAATTTTAGGAGCTGGTTACAGCGGACGCACGGATTCGGGGTCCGGCCTTTATCGTATTCTGAGCAAAAGTATTCGATGAGTTTTTCGAAATCCGCCTTGAAATCGAGGACCGAGAAATCAATCCCGATTTTATCCGCCACTGCCTGGGCGTCTTTGGCATCAAAGATGCTGCAACATGCCTTTCGCTTGGGAGCAAGCCGCTCCAGGCACGTGCCCAGGCTCATAAAAAGGCCGGAGACATCATATCCTTCTTTTTTCAGGAAATAGGCGGCGACGGATGAATCCACCCCGCCGCTCATGGCTACGACTACTTTTTTCATATTATAACCGACACCCCCCTAACCCCCTTTACTAAGGGGGACTTTCCGTTTCGCAAGGATTCCCAGAAATTATAAGGTTGTTTTCTTATGCCGCCTGATTAGCGACAGCACAAAAGCCATTATGACGGATAAGGAAAGAATTGCAAGATAAAATATATTCGGTTTGGAAGAACCCAGCTGGAAGGGAATGGTCGCGGTGACTTTATTAAAATCGCCTTCAAGTTCGATGGTTGCTTCGTAAGAGCCGGGAGCAGGATCAATATAGCGCATTTCTGAAATCATGCTATCATCCGTGGTTTGGATAACCGGAGCCGGCATATCCGTTTTTGAAATGGTAATATTTTTCGACCGGATATAAGGGCGGCGCGTCTTGGGATTCTGGGCGTAGACCAAGAGTTCAAAGCTTTCCGGGGCTATTTGGACCGCGGTCAGGAAAACCTCATATTCACCGGAAATGATTACTTTTTCCTTCATCGGGAAAGAGGCGTAGATATCAAGGTAAGAACGTTTCTGGAAGACGAGCAATTGCGACCAGCAACCGCATTCCGGGCAGGGAATGGCAGAAAGCGGAATAAAAAGAATAAGCATTATGCCGAGGAGGATTTTCAGTTTGATATCGGTTTTGAACACAGCTATACGGGATGCATACCCACCCCGAAAAATCATCGGGGTGGGTGCATTGGAACGATTAATCCGGTTTACTAAAGAATATATGGTCCTGAATCAGCATTTTCACCTTGAAATTCATATCCGCGGTAATTTTGTAGAGAGGGTTAATCGTATCTTTATCAAGGATAAACCCGATGGCCAGTATGGAGTAAAACCGCAGCTCATCATTTTTTTCGCTATCATAGTATTTTACCAGATGGTCAATGGAGCCTTTATCCCCGATATAAGCGATGCCGTTAAGGGCACGGCTTTTTATATCCGTAGGAGTGAGTTTGTCTTCAATCTTCTTGTATAAAGTATCCAGGACTTCCTGCCTTTTGCCAAGCATCGCCAGCGCCACGGTCAGGTTGTTGTAACCGACTTTCGCCAAATCTACACGGTCCTGCACCTTTTTGAAAGCTTCTTCCAAAGCGGGAATCGCTTTCTTATCGCCAATCATACCCAAAGCAAGAACCGCATAATCCCAGCTGACCGGGTCAGAAGTAACTTCTTTCTTGACGATATCAATCAAGATGTTAACAGAAGTCGAATCCTTCATCAATCCCAATGCCAATATGGCTGCGCCGCGTGACAGGGGCTTGGTCTTTTTAACGACTATTTTTTGGATATCCGGCAAAGCGGATTTATTGCCCAAAAGCCCCAGCGCGATAAACGACATTCCTTCTATATTGAAATCACTCTTTTTGGTAAGTGCGTTAAGGTCGTTATAAACACCGTTATCACCCAACTGTGCCAGGGCAACGGCGGCAAACGCCTGCACTTCCGTTGATTTATCCCTCAATAAATTAAGCAAGTCCGTTTTTGCCTTAGGTAACTCAAGCAAGCCTAACGCTATGGCCACTCCGGACCTTACGGAAATATCACGGGAATTCATGGCTTTTTTCAGGTACGGCAAAACCGATTCATCTTTAATACGGCCTAGAGCAATCGCGGCGTATGAGCGGACGGCCTCATCGTATGATTCATTGGTAAGCACCTTACCGATAAACTCGACAAGAGACTTGTCCTGAAGATTGCCTAAAGACAATACGGCCGATGCCTGGACTTCCTTATGCAGTTTCTTATTAAGGTTCAAGGATTCTTTAAGCGCATTAATGGAGGCTTCTGTTTTTATGTAGCCGAGAGCTAATGCGGCATACGCCTGGCTAATCATTTGTGATTTCCGGTCTGTTTCGTTTAATAAAATCGCTTTTAAATCGTTGACCACTGATTCCTCACCCATGATACCCAATGATAAAGCCGCAACATTTCTCACATCGGGTGTTTTATCATCGAGCATTGCGCTTTTCAAAGCCGCCACCGCATTCTTATGTTTAAACTTTCCTAATGCTAAAGCAGCATTCGCCCTCAGGAACGGGCTGACATCTTCTTTTAGACACTTTATCAAATTATCCAGAGCCTGTTTGCTGATAGAATTCATCTCTACCGATATGGTACCGTCCTTTTGGGTTTGATCTTCCTCATTCCATTTAATAGGCTGCTTGAAAGGAAGATAATGAAGGCGATTCCTTGCCCACCAGTTTTCCCACATAGGAACGGAAACAACCGGATTAAAAACTAAAGGCTCTAATCCCGTACCGGCCGGCGGCCTTGGAGGAGGAGCCGGCGGCTTGGGCACAGCAATTTTATTATCAGGAGGGTTAACCCCCGGATCCTGTTTTGGGGGGGTAGGTGTCGAATTCGGAGTTTCTACCGGCGGTTGGGTTGCACCCGGATCCGGAGTAGGAGCCGGGGTCGGCGTTGGCTCCGGCTGAACCGGTTCTACCGGGGCAGGTTGCACGGGAGCAGGTTGGACCGGTTCCGGTTGAGGAGCCGGCGTAGTCTCAGGCGGTGTTGGTTCAGGTTGAGGATCCGGTTGCGCCGGTTCCGGCTCTGGAGCGGGTTGCTGGGGTGCCGGTTGCTGCGGGGCCGGTTGTACAGGCTTTGGCGCAGGCTGAACCTTGGGTGGCTGTTCACCAGGACGGCCAGCATCCTGCCACTTCCTCACCTTATCCCAAAATCCAGGCTCCCATGGGTCACCACACGGACACCATGCCATAACAGGAATTACCATTAAAGCCAATAAGGCAATTCCCAACAAAACCGTTATTTTATATGCCTTTTTGCTTCCCATTTTAAATACCTCCTTTTATATTCTATTAATTTATTATTCTGAAAATAAAATACTAACCAAACGATTTTTCACTTCCGGATCAGATGTTTTTTCCAGTTTCTGGACTAAAAACGGATACACTGTTACCCCTAGTTGGATTATTTGCTCCTGGGCAAACTCTTGCTTTTGTATTTCTTCATCTCCCAACTGCTGTATTAATTGTTCTATCTCTGATTCAGTAATTCTATTCCCGTATCTTTGAATGCTATATTCAGACCCTGCTTCGTCTGTTTTTCCAGAATCATCCTGATATCCGGTATTGACAGTGCTTGGTTCATTATCCTGTTTATTAGTGGTATATTCAGCTACCAAGCCAGATGCAGGGTTTATCTCCTGATCACGTTCGGCAGAATATTTCCAGTAAAACACCAACCCCAAAACCAGAGGTAAAATAATCGTTGCGGCGAATTTCCATTGCCCGTGGTTTTTATAGAGCGGCAAGAAATAACGCCAGCGACCACCGGCTGCTTTGGCTTCAGCAACCCTGATATTTTCCTCCTGGATATTAGCAATGATTCTATCGCACAAATCTACGGAAGGCTCCTCAACCGGAGAAACCGGAAGAGAAGTTATCTTTTTAAGCATAGCCCAATGATTGCGACAATCAGAACATTCATCCAGATGTTTACTCACAAGCGCGTTATGCTCGCTGGAACATTCCGCATCAAGATAATATTGCAAAAGAGATTTTATTTTATCACAAGTCATACACTCACTCCTTCGGATTCATAATATTATCGATAACCGCCCTTCTGGCTTTATGAACAAAGGTTTTAAAGCTTCCAATGGGCAAATCCATCTGTTCAGCCGCTTCTTCATAAGAACAGCCTTCCTGATAAACCAGGACAAAAGCCATTTTATATTGCGGTTTCAAAGAATCCAGTATATAATTCACGGCGTTCTTTAAAGTCGGAATATCACATCGGGCATAATCCTTGCCTTTTACTAGATTTTCATCAATCAAAGGAGCCGGTTTCATTTTAAGCTTTTTAAGATAATTAAGGGTTACATTCGTAGCTGTTCTTAAAATCCAGCTAGAAACCCTGTATTTAGGATTATATTGTTTCAAAGAACGATATACGTTTAAAAACGTTTCCTGGGTAATATCTTCGGCATCAGCCTGGTTATTAGTCATTCTAAAGGCAATATTATAAATACGCCGATAATAACGGCGGACTACTTCATTAAAGGCCTCCTTGCCCGAAAGAGACAATTCAACCAGCTTTTCATCGGCAATATGGGTTAATTCCATAGTCTTCTCTACTATATAATACAATAGAAATGAGCAAAAGTTTCAGAAAAAATATTTTTTATTAAATATTTTTTGGCTATTTATTGTATGTATAAAACCCCTGACCTGTTTTCCTGCCCAAATGGCCGGCAGAGACCATTTTCTTAAGCAGCGGGCAAGGACGGTATTTCGGGTCACCCAACCCATCATGCAAAACATTTAGAATTGCTAGGCAAACATCAAGCCCGATTAAATCAGCCAAGGCCAGAGGCCCCATAGGATGATTCATCCCAAGCTTCATCACTTCATCAATGGCTTCTTTGGTAGCCACGCCTTCCATCAGCGAATAAATGGCTTCGTTAATCATGGGCAATAAAATACGGTTGGCGACAAAGCCGGGATAGTCATTAACAAGCACCGGTGTTTTTTCCAGCTTAACGCAAAGTTCTTTTACAACATTAACTGTTTCATCATCGGTAACCAATCCCCGCACTATTTCCACAAGTTTCATTACAGGCACCGGATTCATAAAATGCATGCCTATAATCTTGCTCGGGCGTTTAGTTACGGCGGCGATTTCCGTAATGGAAATGGAAGAAGTGTTGCTTGATAATATCACGCCGGGCTTGCAAAGATTATCCAGCTTGGTAAATATATCCAGTTTAAGTTTCTTATCTTCCGTAGCGGCTTCAACCACAAAATCGACATCTTTAAGTTCGTCAAGAGATAAAGCAGTTTTTAGGTTATACAAAGCTGCGGATTCCTTTTCCTGAGTGATGGCGCCTTTAGTCCGCATGCGTTCAAGACTTTTACGGATAGTATTCATTCCCCGATCAATAAATTCCTGTTTGATATCCATCATCAAAACCTTATAGCCAGCTACCGCAAAAACCTGGGCAATCCCCGATCCCATCGTACCGGCGCCGATAACACCAACCTTTGATACTTGCATGATAATCTCCTTATTTTTATATTATTTCAATACTCATGGCAACGGCATTTCCACCGCCTAAGCAGAGCGAAGCCATTCCTTTTTTTAACTTCCTGTCTTTCAAAGCATATATCAAGGTCGTCAGGATACGGGACCCGCTACAGCCGATTGGATGCCCGATAGCCACCGCTCCGCCATTAACATTCACCTTGGAAGGATTAAGTTTAAGCGCCTTGGTTAATGCAACGCCTTGAGCGGCAAAAGCTTCATTGAGTTCTATTAAATCAAAATCTTCCGCTTTCATCTTAGTTTTTGCGAGAAGGTTTTTAATCGCTTCAAGAGGTGCCGCCATAACCCATTCCGGAGCCATCCCGCCTGTGGCATAACCGGTAATGCGGCACAGAGGCTTTATCCCGTTTTCAGAAGCGGTTTTGGCATCCGTCACCACCACAGCAGCCGCACCATCGCTTATCTGGGAAGCATTGCCAGCGGTCACGGTCCCGTCCTTTTTGAATGCCGGTTTCAGGGTCGTCAGTTTTTCCACGGTTGTATCTTCGCGAGGACCTTCATCTTTATCAAAGATAATCGGCGGCTTGCCTTTGGGTTGCGGTATTTCCACGGGAATTATTTCCTGTTTAAACCTTCCCTCTTTAGTGGCTTTACAAGCCCTTTGATGGCTGTTAAACGAAAATTCGTCCTGCAGTTGGCGAGTAGCCCCGTATTTTTCCGCAACGAGTTCAGCCGTCATGCCCATATGGAAATCATTATAAATATCCCAGAGTCCGTCATTAACCATGGAATCAACCAGCTTGCCATGGCCGAGCCTTTGCCCGACACGGGCTTCCGGTAAAAGGTAAGGAGCATTGGTCATACTTTCCATTCCGCCGGCTACGATAATTTTGGAGTTTTCCGCCTTGATTTCGGTTGCCGCCAGCATTACTGATTTAAGTCCGGAACCGCAGACTTTATTAACGGTAAAAGCCCCCTTGCTGTTAGGAATACCGCCCCACAAAGAAGCCTGTCTTGCCGGATTTTGGCCCAAACCGGCGGTGACAACACATCCCATTATTGTTTCATCAACCATTTCGGGTTTTATACCGGCGCGTTTGACCGCTTCGCGTATCACAAAGCTTCCTAATTTCGGAGCGGCAAAAGACGCTAATGCCCCCTGGAATTTCCCAACAGCTGTACGCACCGCGCTGACAATCACAACTTCGTTCATAAAAAGCCTCTCTCAAACCTGCCTATCTCGAGGCAGGTTTATATTGACTAAAATAAAAAATTAGTTATAGTTATCTAAAAGCCCCTAAGCTGGGATAGCTCAACAGTGGAGCTCCGGTTTCGTAAATCGGAGGTTGCGGGTGCGAATCCCGCTCCCAGCTTTATTTTAAAATAACAAGATTGAAAATACGGATTAAAAAGATTTGCAAACGGGCGAATAGACGGAACTAGCTTTTCAGAATCATGCATAAACACAAAGGGTTAATTACTTCTTTTTGGTTATCCGTCCGGAAACGCCTACTTTTTTAAACATTTCCAGGCATTCATTGGCCTCTGTTTCGGGGACATCTTTTAAAACCGGAACAAGCACGCGGTTTGTTAATTCCTGTGCTTTTTCCAATGGTATGTTTTTTATTTCAGAAATTATTTTTGCCGCTTTTTCTCTCTTTTCAGCAGAACTAAGGCCGGAAAGGAATACGGTACAATTGGCTTCTTCAACCGGCGGCTCTTCAATCATCTCCGGTTCAGCAATTTCTTCAGCCCCCTGCACAGAAGAAGCACCTCCTTCTTCAGTAACCGCTTCCGGCTGCAGGATATCAATCGGTTCAGAAGCGTTTTCATCCGCCCATTCGGATTGAGCCTCAACAGGTTTTAACTCAAGAACCTCCCCTTCCGATTCGACAGTCGGTTCTACCACCGGAGATAAAACCATAACATCCTCCTCTTCCGTCACTTCTGCCGCTAAAGGAAGAGATTGCGCTGGCTGACGCTGAGGCATTTGCTCCTTAACTTTTTGATATGTATTAAAAGGATTACCTACTCTTTGAAAGACAAAAGTTTCCCCGCAATTAGGGCAAACAAATGCGTTTCCCTTCCACTGAAAATCAACATATTGCACGATATTGCCGGCCGGGCCATCCTTATAATGCGGCTGGGTCGGCCAGATAACCCTAGGAATAGATTGTGCTAGCTGGGGAGAAATCGTAAATTCCATGCCTATCTTTGATAAGTCAAACAGCTTAGGCTTAATCGTTTTTATTTCGTTTTTAACCAAGTTGCTTAAGAAAACAACTGGAACGCTTTTTAGGATTTGTCCGGTTGAATCAGGGGAAATATTAAATAATTTAGAAAACTGCTCCACCACATTATCGAATTGTGTTTCATCCACCCGGCTGATTATTATATGATACGTTATCCCAAGTTGCGAAGCGCTTTTTTCATCTGCCATACGAACTCCCTTCAAACCCTACTTCCCCGTCGTTACATCGGGTGATCAGGGCATACCTGTAAAACTTTTACTCTGTAAAATATTGTGTTATACTCACAGATATTATTTAATTAAACACTGCTATTTTCATAAATCAAGTATTTTATGTATAAATTTTAGAATGTTGCCCACTGAAGATTTTAATTACGAATTGCCGGCATCTTTTATCGCACAGTTGCCCTATGAACAACGCGATTATTCCAGATTAATGGTCATTTCCCGTTATGATGAAAAAATATACCATAAACATTTTCTCGAAATAGTCGATTACTTATCGGAGGGAGATGTACTGGTATTAAATAATACAAAAGTCCTGCCTTTAAAACTAATCGGCAAGAGAAAAACCGGCGGAATTACCGAGGTATTGCTGGTAAAAGAAATCGAACCGGGATTATGGGAATGCCTGGCTAATAACAGAGGCAAGACAAAAGAAAATGAACCTCTGGAATTTTCTTCAAAAGAAACGACAAAAACCATAACCGGAATGTTGCATTGTAAAAACCGGGAAAAGCTTATCAGATTCGTCCAACCGGATTCCCGTGATATTGTTTTACAGCTTGGCAAGGCTCCGCTGCCGCCTTATATCAAGCGACGGAAAGACAATGATACTTATGAAAAACTCGACAAAGCGCGCTACCAGACTGTCTACGCGCTGAAAGACGGCTCTATCGCAGCACCAACAGCCGGCTTGCACTTCACCGAAGATTTGTTGAAAAAGATAAAAAGAAAAAATATCCACATAGCATATATTACCCTTCATGTCGGACGCGGGACTTTCGAACCGATTCGCACAGATGACATATCAAAACATATAATGGGAAAAGAATATTATGAAGTTCCGCCTGAAACAATCAGCATTTTACATAACGCCTTCACAAACAAACAAAGAATTATTGCAGTGGGAACAACCGCCTGCAGGACACTGGAAACAACAGCTGATTACATTATAAAAGGGAGTGGGCCAAAACCGCTTACCGGATGGACAGATTTATTTATCTCCCCGCCTTATCAGTTTAAAATAATAACTACATTGCTTACTAATTTCCACCTTCCTAAAAGCACCCCTCTTATATTAACCTGCACTTTTGGCGGGAAAAATAATATCTTACGCGCATACCGAGAAGCCATAGCAAACGGATACCGTTTTTACAGCTACGGCGATGCTATGTTAATCCTATAGGCATAAAAAAATCCCGCCCTAACTTTACGCCAAGGCGGGATTTAAGGTTATGCCAAAAAACTATTAACTCCCACTCGGAGCCCAAGCCTTACCACCAGTTACGATTGGCCAATCCGTGGTGTTGGTCGGGTCGGCTGCATTCCAACGTAAAGATGTTCCAGCGGTTGTAAACCATTTGCTGGCATCTGCACCGGTGTCTGCAGTATAGACAGTACCTTTTTCATTCATGATGAATGAACGGTCGCCGGATGAACCATAAGAAGCAGGAGCTGCCATGAAACCAAAAAGGTAATCATTAGCAACCATTACTGCTGTCCCGGCATAAACATTCACGTTATAATCATCTCCGGCAGAATTGTAATCAACCAATGCCTGCACATAATACCCTGCTTTTGCACCCAGCGTGGTGCTGATTGCGTTCCAGTCCTCGCTGATATTAGCAGAAATACTATCATCAGCATCCCAAGAAGCATCTGATTTTGCCAGATCAAGGTTAATATATGCAGAAGGAGTTCCACCTTTTAACATACGATACAGGTGTGAAACATCTCTTGTCCAAAAATCGGTCTTTCCTGTTCCGGACATAGATGTCTGTCTCCATGTGGCTTCTGCCGCATGGATGGCTTTTAAGCTACCGATAGCCGCTGTTTCGTTAGCAGCCTTTCTTGAAGCCAAAAGGTTAGGAATAGCAATGGCGGCGATGATAGCAATAATAGCCACCACGATCATCAGTTCTATCAGTGTAAAACCTTTGTTCTTCATTTCTTTTCTCCTTTTTTATTTATTATACTACTTTTCCCTTGTTTTAACTTACTTGTTTTCACCTCCTTTCATAATTTAAAACAAGGTCTTTTCTTAATTTACTTATATTATATAGCAAATATCGTGCCACCCTGAAAATCAATATATTGAGATATAACTCAATATATTAAAGCAATGACAAAATTGCGCACTAAACTTTGTAAATAGTGACAAAAATTGTCACTATTCTGCTTGATTACATGGCAAAATGGGCGAAGGCTTTATTGGCTTCCGCCATCTTATGCACATTTTGCTTGGTAAGAATTGCTTCGCCTTCGCCTTTATAGGCAGCGGCTAACTCGTCGGCTAATCTCAGATGCATCGGCTTGCCTTTTTTCTTCCTGGTCGCCTGAAGGATCCATCTTAACGCCAAACTTATCTGGCGCTTCGGAGGAACGCTTACCGGAACCTGGTAGGTTGCTCCACCGATTCTTTTTGATCTGACTTCTATTTCCGGTTTTACATTATCAATGGCTTTATTAAATATATCCAAAGGAGAGGCATCGGTTATCTTTTTGCCCACCTCGTCCAGAGCCTGGTAAAATATTCTTGAAGATGTGCTTTTCTTGCCATCCCACATCATGGAATTAATGAATTTGCTCGCCAATTTTGAACTGAACTTGTGGTCCGGCTTAACAAATTTCTCGAATGATTTAAACTTCTTTCCCATAGTATATTATTTCGATTTCCTTCCGTATTTTGACCGGCTTTGCTTGCGGTTATCAACTCCGGCACAATCCAAAACCCCGCGCAGGATATGATACCTGACGCCCGGTAAATCGCGGACCCTTCCGCCACGTATCATCACAATAGAATGTTCTTGGAGGTTATGTCCTTCGCCCGGGATATAAGCGGTAACTTCTTTATTATTGCTTAAACGCACACGCGCTACTTTTCTTAAGGCTGAATTAGGTTTTTTAGGCGTCATGGTTTTAACTATAACGCACACGCCTCTTTTCATGGGATTACTGTCTAAAACCGGAGATTTTGATTTATAAACCGGCGCCCGCCTCCCTGATTTTATCAATTGGTTTATTGTCGGCATACTGTCTTTACCTCTTTTATCTTTTCTATATTAACCAAAACGTTTAAGTATACTACTTTTCCCTAAAGGGTCAAGAAAAATCACACCTCACTTAAAAATTATTTATACATTAAAGTTTTGACAATCCGCTAATCATCTGTTATCCCTAACAATTCCCCGGTGTGAAAACCGGGAAAATATCACTTTTATGGCAGGAAAAATATTCCCGTTTGAAGGCAAGGCAAAAAGGAACCTCGGCGCTTTTGCCGCAGGGGCCGCCTGCAACGATACCGGCGAGGAGATGTATTCGCCTTTTTTAAGCTATTACGCCGGCAATATCCTGGGCGTAACCCCGGCCCAATATGGCTTTATCGAAGGCATCTCGGAAGCAATCAACCGCATCCTTAAAGGGTTTACCGGCTCACTTTCCGACCGCTGGGGCCGTAAAGGCCCGGTCGTCCTGGGCTATATCCTCATCGTCACCTCGCGCCTCTTATTAAGCTTGGTAAGAGGTTGGGCAGGATTCGTTCCTGTCCGGGGCTTGAGGCAAGTCGGACGAGCACTGCGCGACCCGGCTCGTGAGGCTTCCATTGCTGATTCCGTCCCCAAGGAACAGCGCGGGCGGGCATTCGGATTCCTCAACGCCGTTGATACCGTTGGCTCAGTCTTCGGACCGTTCCTCGGACTCTTTATCCTTTATTCGGCTACAAATGGATTTATAGATTTTTCCTTTATCACCAACCTCTTCACCCCTTCAAAACTACAGAGTGAATTCACGCCGGAGGCCTATAAATGGCTTTTTATGTGGGCGGGCATTCCGACAATCATAAGCGGGTGGATTATCTGGCTCTTCCTTAAAGAAACAGTCAAGCCGGAACCACTCCTGAAAACGCCCCTCTTATACGAAAAGCCCTCTATTCTCGCCAGGATGATTTCCGTGTTTAAAAATCAATACGCCGCGGTCCGCACCTATTTCAGCCATAAAGAACTGCGTTTAGTCACCATCGCCCATATGGTCCTGGCAATCAGCGCCGTCCCCATGCAAATGATACTTTTCTATGTCTATTCCAAAGAATCGGGATTGGAAGCACCCATCTCCGTGGGCGCGTTGCTTTTCATCACCTTCTCACTTGTCGAATTTATATCATCCTATCCGGCAGGTATTATAGTGGATAAGCTCGGCAGGTTTAAAAGCCAGGTCCTGGCGAACGGCCTTTGCATCATCGCGCTATTCCTGCTTGCTTTTATAAAATCACCCGGCTGGCTTCTTTTACCCATAATACTTTATTCGGTTTTCCAGTCTATGTGGATGGTCTCAAGAAGGAGCATCATTGCGGATTTAGCACCGCAGCACGCCCGCGGGGAAACGCTTGGGACATTCTCCATGCTCTACGGAATAACCTCGCTTCTTTCCCCGATTCTGGTCGGCATATTATGGGATAGTATTTCAGCAACCTTTGCATTTATGGCAATGGCATTTATCGCAGTTGGCGCCACGGGATTGCTTTTCATGGCGGAAAGGAAGAAGCGATGAAACTACTCCGGAAATTCCTCAATTTGAGATTGTCACGCTCCTTCGGAACTCGTCCCGCCTTGCGGGAACGTCATTACGACCCCGATGGATATCGGGGGAAGCAATCTCAACTCGCAGGACGAAAACAAGTTGGGAAATTTCTCCGCGTAATCTGCATAATCTGCGTCACCGCCCTGCTTTTAGCCGCGCCCTGCTGCTGCAAGCGCGACCCTGCTGAATCGCTTAAAGCATATCCGGACCTGGTACAGCCTCAAAACGATATAGCCGGCTTAAGCAATTTCGCAAAGTTATCGGATAATGTCTGGCGCGGCGCCCAGCCGGAAGAAGAAGGCTTTATCCAGCTTAAGAAAATGGGCGTTAAAACCGTCATTAACCTGCGCAATTTCCATTCGGATAAAGATGATATTGCCGGATTAGGACTGCAGTATGTCGAAATACCCTTAAACGCCGGCGATACGGACGAAGCCAACGTGGTTAAATTCCTCAAAGCCGTAACGAATTCAGATAACCTGCCCGTCTTTTTCCACTGCCAGCACGGCAGCGACCGGACCGGCATGATGGCCGCCATCTACCGCATATATGTAGAGGGTTGGGATAAGGAAAAAGCAATTGCCGAACTGCCTGTCTTCGGCTTCCACGAAATATATGACGATATCCGCGACTACATAAATAAGCTTGATATCGAATCGCTCCGCAAAAAGGTAGAAGCCGCCCCGCCGATTAAGGCGAAAATTATCCCTTAACGCCAGATTCCCATCACAATAGCTCCGGAAACTTATTATAAGTAAAAACATTTTGCTTGACCACGAAAGCTTATTCCGTTATAATCTCTCTATAAACACAACAAGAGTTCGCCTGCTTTGAGATGACAGCAACCGATCAAATACTCTTTAAGGAGCAGAATATCTTATGAGGAAAATTTATCTCTGCCTGCTGGTATTGATTGTTTTATTGCCTGTCGCTGCCCTTGCAGAGCAAAAAGATCAAGTGCAAAAGGCGCAGCAGGAAAAACTGGAAAAGCTCTGCGCAGATGCGACCGCACTCTATCAAGAGCAGAAATATAAAGAAGCGTCCGAACTATATCAACAAGCCGGCAAACTGCAATACACCAGAAAAGATGACGTCACCGAAGCTTTTTATAATTTAGCCTGCTGCTATGCCCTACTGGATGAAAAGCCCAAAACGATTGATTCTTTAGCTAAGGCGATTAAAAACGGGTTCGACGACCTTGACAGGATAACCGATGAAAAAGCCTTCGAAACCATTAAAGATAACGAGAAGTTCAAGGCGCTCCTGGAAAAACTCCCTAAACCGATAGTCGTATCGGACATAAAAGTGACCAAAACCAAGAAGCTGGAAAAAGACCTGGCGAATGACCCCTGGGAAGAGGCATATGAACTGGAAACGGAGCATTTTAGGATAGCCCTTGATTTGCCAGAAAAAGACGGGATTGCCTTGGCTCAACAGATGGAGTATCTTCTTGAAACAATCTGCCGGGTTTTTAAGTTTGACAAAGCTCTTTGGAAGAAAGTCAAAAGGAATTGTTATTTATTCAAAGACCTGGAACACTTTAAGAATATCAGGGATAAAACCAATGGTGATAAAGGTGCGGCCGGCGGCTATGTCGGTGGAGAAACCCTGGTGGCCTGTTCGACGGTCCATGGTTACGGTTTCCTCGACTTGATTCCCTTGCACGAGAGCACACATTTAATCATGAATGTAATGCTGGCCGGTGGCAATCGCGGTATAAATAAAAACTTCTGGGCGGTTGAAGCCATCGCGGTTTATATGGGAAGCATGAAAGATGAGGGAAATAATAAATTCAGCTTCGGCAACGCTCCGCTTTGGGAATTGAAAAAGGTCTTCAAAGAAAGAGGAAATGAAGTGGCGGACCTTATCGATTGGGATAAACAAACCCTTTACAGCGGCGCCAATAAAAGCAACGCTTTCATATTGTCATACGGGGTCTGCCATTACCTTTTCAATGCGGAAAGAAAACGCTACCGGAATTCTTTTTGCGAATATATCAAGCTGGTTTATAAGAAAGCCACTATCGATAAATCTTTTGAGGACATGGTAGGCATTACGCCTAAGGAATTGCAGGAAAAGGTAACCGCGCATATAGACAGTTTAAAATAACCACAATCAGGCGCCGCAAATTAACCCGTAGCCATCGCCTCTGCTGCTAATTCTTCCTCAACGGGAAGCGGCTGACCACCACCGCCTCCTCCGGCACGATTACCTGGTCGCCCTGGCTCAATTGCCGCTTCTGTTTTTCCGGCTTCTCTTTTTCTATCGGCGGCAAGGGATAAATACGCAGGACCGTCCCCTTTTTGGCGTCATCCTTGTTATTGACTAGGACCAATCCGGTCTGGACAGTCCCAACTAATGTGCAGGAAGTGACCACGCCCAGGTATTCGCCCCTGCGGCTGACCACCGGGTCGCCCGGCTTTATCGAACGCGCGCCGGCAGAGGTAATCTGGAACCGGGCAATCCTCCGCTTGGTCTTGGCTTCCTTTTCCAGATAGGCCTTGCGCCCGATAAAGAACGGCTTGTGGCGCTTGACAAACGAGCCGTAAACCGCCTCGGTCGGTATTACATTATTGCCTCCGGACAGCTCATGCCCGTAAAGCGGCAGACCGGCTTCTGTCCTCAATGAATCGCGCGATGCCAGCCCGCATGGCTTTAATCCGAACGGTTTCCCCGCTTCCAAAAGCATCTGCCAGAGTTTTACCGCCTGGTTATAATCCACAAACATCTCAAAGCCGATGTCTTCTCCGGTGTATCCGGTCCGCGCCGGGGTTATCTTTACGCCGCCTTTCAGCATAAAATCGGCGAATGAAGAACGCTTAAGATGCACCAGCCGCTCCTTGTCCTTCTCGCTTTCCATCAAAGACTGCAGAATCTGTATCGAGTTCTTTCCCTGCAGAGCGATATTGGTCAGTTTTCCGTCCCGTAAATCGGCAAGCTGAACCGTTCCTTCCAGCTCCATATTCGGGTTATCGCGGTCGATTATCACCTTGCGCTCATTTACCGCTTTGAACCACTGCATAATCTTTTCCGCATTGGAGGCATTGACCACTATAATGTAATAATCCTCTTTGACCTTGTAAAGGAAGGCATCATCCAGCACATCCCCGTCCGGAGAAAGTATGTAAGAATAATGCGCCTGGCCATTACGCATCTTCGGTACGTAATTAGTCGTTACCAAATCCAGGAACCTCGTGGCATAGGGTCCTTTGATTTCAATCTTCCCCATATGGGAAACGTCAAAGAGCCCGGCCGCCTCGCGGACTGCTTGGTGCTCTTCGCTCGCGCGCGTGTACCAGACCGGCATGGACCATCCGGCAAACGGAATCATAAAGTTCTTCTTGGTAAGCTTGAGGTGCTCCTCATAAAGCGCCGTCTTTCTCTCCCCTTCATAAGGCTTCTCCTGGAATTCCGACTTTTTACTTGTTACTTGTGACTTGTTACTTTTTATTAGCTCCTTCTGACCGATGAAATAGGGCTTGTTCTCATTAAACATCAGGTTAACTTTTGCACCCTCAACCCTTAAACTCTTAAACTCTTCATCTCTTAAACTCTTAATGACCACCGGTCCTTCCACTTTTGAATAAATATCCGCCTCATCAAAGAAGATATAGCCGTCTGACAGGCCCTTTAGCAAGGTCATCAGCTTATCCGCCTTGGAGCCTTCCGGCTTCACGAGATAATGCTGGTAGCCTTCGGGCGTATCAAGCAGGCGCTGGATGGTGGAATCGGAAATCGTGGCGCCTTTTTCATTAAGGAAGGATGCCGCGACTTCTGCGTTTTCCTTCAACTCATACATATTAATGCCCACCAGGCTCTGCAGGAACGCCGTGGCGCGCTCCCCGATAATTTCTATCGCCTCTGTCTTATGGGCCTTTGAACTGCCGGCTTTATTGACCGGGAACTTCCTGGCCAGCTCTTCCACTTCCTTCCGCGCCTCTTCCATTATTTCCAGCTTTATCTTTCCGCGCGTTATCCTGCCGGAAGAACAAATAATCTTAAACGGTTTTATATTGGTCAGGACTTTATGGACAATCGCGGCGACCTTTTCCATCTCCGCTTTGCCCATCCCGCGCTGGGAAAGTATCGGCGTCCCCAAGCGGATGCCTCTGGGCCTGGTGCCGGTCTCGTCTCCCGGCAGGGCGTTTTTATTACAGGTGATTCCGCATAAATCAAGAATGTTGGATGCCACATCGCCGTCAATGTAAATATCGCCCGGCATTTTGGATAAATCAATCAATAGCAAATGAGAATTCGTCCCGCCGTAGGCAAGCGTAAAGCCGAGCTTCTGGAGCGCCGCGGCAAGCGCCTGGCAGTTATCCACTATCCGCTTCTGGAGCTCCTTGAATTCCTTGGTCGCGGCAAGCTTGAAAGCGACTGCCTTGGCAAGTATGTTATTAAGGTGCGGTCCGCCCTGCTCTCCCGGAAATACGCCGAAATCTATCCGCTTGGCGACTTCTTCGCTGGTGGAAAGGATGATGGCGCCCCTGGGCCCGCACATCGTCTTGTGAGTGGTCAGCGTGACGACATCAGCGTGCCCGACCGGATTCGGGAAAAGGCCGGCAACGACCAATCCGGATGGATGCGAGATATCCGCCAGGAGCACCGCCCCCGGACGGGAGAAATTCGGTATCTGGACCGGCACCGCGCGCGCGATTTCCGCCAGCTTCTTCCAGTCTATTGACCATGGATACGCGCTCGCCCCGGCGATAATCATCTTTGGCTTGTGCTCCATTGCCAGTTGTCTTATAAGTTCATAATCCATCTTGCCGGTTTTCATATCCACCGTGTACGGCACCACTTTATATTGGCGTCCGGAACGGTTAAAAGGGCTTCCGTGGGTCAGGTGCCCGCCGTAGGAAAGCGCCATGCCCATGACTGTATCGCCCGGAACGACAAAGGCATTATAGACCGCGTTGTTGGCGGCCGCGCCGGATAATGACTGGACATTCACGGATATCTTATCCGCCGGGACATCGCTCGTGGCGAATATCTCCGCCGCCCTTCTTTGGGCAAGGACTTCGACGATATTGCAGAATTCCGCGCCCTTGTAAAAACGCCTGTCCCCGTAACGGCGGTGGAAGGCAAGGTAGCGGTCGTGGTCTTTATCTATCAGGTTACGCTCGTAGGTAGTCATGCGGATGGAGGGGTAGCCTTCGGCATATTTATTGGAATAAGGGTTATTGAGCGCGTCCAGCACCGGCTGGGGGCAGATGCTTTCGGAGGCAATCATAATGAGCTTATCCTCCTGCCGTTTGGCCTCTTCGCTTATCAGGGAAGAAACCTCGGCATCCAGCTTGGAAAGCTCCTCATCAAACAGGAAATTGTCTTTGGTCTTCATGGCTTTTTTTCTCCCGTCAATTCGTTGCGTTGTTGATTCCATTGTGTATCTCCTAAAAGCGGATACTATACACCGATAATAATTTTATATCAAAATATTTCGGGGATATTTTATGGGTTATCAAAAACTTTTCTCTTGACTATTGATTAGGAGAAGATATAATCGGCGGAAAGGATGATGCTACCAGCGAAAGAAAAATAGAGCCCAAATTAGGAAAATAAATTATGTCAGAACCACAGGATGATATTAAGAGATTGTTACAACAAAACGGCTTAAGCTCGAGCGACTTAGTAAATTTAATGTCAAAAACAAGGCAGCTAATCGAGAAAAATAATTTTAAAAATAAGCACCAAACTTTAAATTTATATTGCAATTGGTGTTTACATATTAAACTTTCAGAATCTATAAATGGTTATCGCATTTTAGAAGGCATTGCCGATGCTTTTTTAGAACATGACAAGCATGGTAGCAATGTTAATGCGTGTGATCGCATATGTGAAATTATATCACTTAAAGAATTGAGGCATGAATTCATTTCTTTGTATAAAACGTTTGGGATTAATCTTTCCTTATTTGAAAGTAAGCAAATATGGAGAGGCTTTTGCGGGTTGCTTTTAAAAGAATTGATAGAAAAACCCATTGAATTTCCTGATAAACAAAAAATAGACAAATCTCCTAAAATAAAATCAATCCTTGATTCCATTATGAACAAGACTAAAGGAACCGATTTAGCACCAACTAAACTTTATTTGTCTTGCGACGCAGACCATTTATACTGGAATGTAGAATTACTAACTAAAAAACATGTGACAATTAAAGGGCCTCTTGCGTTGACAGAAAAAGATAAAGATTTTCGCAACCCATAAAAATGACTCTTTTGTAGTCAGTGACTCTAGGTGAGTGCCTCACACCGCCCGATAAAAACCGCTGTTTTCTTCCCCCCTGTTGGCACCTTTGAGGACCCAATTATCTCCTCCGAAGGGGTTTTTACTACCTTGAAGGGGGTTTTTACCCGCCCATAAGGGCGATATTTCCCTGAATATAACCCATATTCACTGGAATATGACTCATATTCACCGGAATATAACCTGTATTCACTGGAATATAACTTATATTCACCTAAATATAGCTTATATTCACTCCCCTTCGGCTTATATTTACTTCCCTACAACTCGTAGGTATGCCCCCAGACTTTGGGGATAGATACCTTTTCTTTTGGGATGAATACCTTTCGCTTTGGTATAAATACCCTTTCAGTTGGTATCTATACCATTCCTATCGGTATGAATACCTTTTCCGTTGGGATGAATACCTTTCACTCTGGTATGTATACCTTTTCGGTTGGTATCGATACCTTTTCAATAGGTATGAACACCTTTTTCGTTGGTATGTATCCCGATACTGCCGCCTCGCTCCCCGCTTGGTTCAGGGAGCTTAGTCTATCCGGGCGAAAAGGACCACGTAATTCTTACCATACGCCTTGGCGCATTTCGGGCAGGTGGTGTAAGAGAAATACATTTTCTTAAGCGTCTTGCCCTTGGACTTGACATACTCCGCCATCTCTTTCGCCCACTTGCCGGCATGGTGATACGGGCCTTCAAATACCTTTGTCATAAACGTCCCGGAGAGCTTCGCCATCTCGGCACCCGGAACATCCCCGGCAACATCAATATAGATATCCGCTCCCCAAAGCGATTTCTCATCCGTCAGCATCAATTGATGCGGCGCCTGCGCCTTGGCTTTCTCAATCAGTTCCAGATTCTTAACTATCTTTTTGCCCATGTTCAAAGGGATATGCAGGAAGCTCGTGACATGGTCTTTGACGAAGGCCTTGTCGCGCCAGCTGATTTCTTTATCCTGCCACGGTTCGGGATTAAACGGTTCGCAGCACCCGGTTGGTTTTATTGTTTGCGTTTCCATCTTTTATCCTCCCGCCTTACTTAATGTTTAACAGCGACTTATGATACTGGCAGAAATCACAGTCTTCCGTGTAATCCGGAATCTTATCTCCGTCCAGGCACTCCTTCGCCTTAATAAGCTCCTTTTCCACCCAGCCGTCATCGCCTTTATATGAGTGTATCTCTATCACGAATTCCAGACGGCAGTTGAACGCCTCTTTTTCCTTCTGTCCGTTGCAATAGACAAAGTATCCGGTATCCGCCACCTTAAAGCCGTTCTTCCGGAAAAGCCACTGGTAAATTTCCATCTGCCGCTTCCAGCCCGCGTGCCATTCCTCATTCAAGGAAAGCTCTCCCTTTTTCGCGGTTGATTTGTAATCGACGATGCTTAACTCGCCGCCGTCATTCGCCCAGACATCGTCAATAGCGCCGAAGACCAGGAAGTTTGTCTTGGCGTGGTGGTGCTGGATGCCCTTGAAATTATTGCGCCAGTCGTCCATATCTTCGTGGCGGAAGGGAATCGCCTTTATGCCGTATTTTTCCATCAGGGGATGGGCTTTCGCATCTTTGCGGTAGATATCGAACTCGTTTTTCAGGAGCCCGTCCACCGCCGTATTTAATGTAAAGGGGGGCCCGTCGGGCTGTTTTACCCCCAGCCGCCGGTCCAGATAAAAACACCGCGGGCAGGACATGAAGTTTTCCAGCTTGGTCCGGCTGAATTTAAACGGTTCCTTTGATTTCGGGTCGTAGAGACTTGATTTCCTCGGCATATTATTTCCTTCTATTTTATTTAATTCGCTTAATCACCAAAGCAGATGCCCAGTTCCCTGCCGGACTGTATCACGTCGGAGTCCAGAGGCACGGTATTAAGCGCCTTGACCGCTTCTTCCAGCGGGACCGAGGTGATATTGGGCGGACGCAGGCAGACCATCTGCCCGAATTTGCCTTCGGCAATTAATCTCACCGCGGCAGTGCCGAAACGGGTTCCAACTAATCTATCAAAGGTAGTCGGGTTTCCGCCCCTTTGCAAATGGCCCAAGACCATTGAGCGTGTTTCACGTTTGGTGCGCTTGGCGATTTCTTCCGCGACATAATTGCCCATGCCGCCTAATAATTCAACGCGCTCTGCTGAGGCACCGGCTTTGACAATCCGCTGCCCGCCGGTCGGCTTGGCGCCTTCGGCAACGACCACGATGCAGAAATTGCGCTTGGAGGCGTAACGCCGTTCGACCTTCTCGCAGACTTTATCAAAGCTGAACGGTATTTCCGGTATGAGTATGATATCCGCCCCGCCGGCAACTCCCGCGTTTAAGGCTATCCAGCCGGCATATCGGCCCATCAGCTCCACGACCATCACCCGTTTATGGCTCTGGGCGGTGGAATGGAGTTTATCCAGCGCATCGGTCGCCGTGGAAACGGCCGTATCGTATCCGAACGTGATGACGGTGGCTTTTAAATCGTTATCAATGGTCTTCGGGACGCCGACAATCGGGAGACCTTTGTCTTTAAGCTGTTTGGCAATACTCAAAGAGCCGTCACCGCCGATAGCCACCAGCGCATCCAGCTTTAATTTATGGAAATTCTTAATGATTCTGTTGGAGACGTCTTTGACGACGTATTTATTACCGACTTTTACTTTATGCTGGAAAGGGTTGCCGCGGTTGGTCGTGCCCAGAATGGTGCCGCCCATATTCAATATGCCCATGATATCCCGGTCCGTAATCTTTTTCGCCTTTGAGGTATGCAAGAGCCCTTCAAAACCTTCCTGTATGCCGATAACTTCCCATTTGCGGTTAAAGGCGCTTTTCACCACGGCGCGGATAACGGCATTAAGCCCGGGGGCGTCTCCGCCGCCGGTCAGAACCCCGATACGTCTTATCTTTTTCATAAAGACTCCCTTTGTAATGTTATAATGTTGCAGTGTTTTAATGGTACTATCGCTGAATATCTTTGGCAAGAAAATTAGGATTGGTCTATTTAAAATATCCCTCATATAAACGTCGGGAGATTTCGCCGGCCCCATAAATATCTTGACCCTTTGCCGGTAAATGTTTAAATAACATCTATTGAACTATTGAATCCTTGAACGATTGAACTTTTATTTATGGAATCTTTATCCAAGATACTGATTAATTACGGCTACCAGGAATTGGCCAAGCCGAAATATCCGCGCGTCCGGCACTGGCCCAGCGACGCCGGCAAATGCCTGCGCGCGCTCGTCTACCAATGGCGCGGGGAGAAAATCAAGTCGCCCAACGGCAGACTCTTCTTTATCTTCGCGGACGGCAATCTCCACCACGAGTTAATCGTCAAACAACTCGAAGAAGCCGGCGTAACCGTAACCATGAAAGAAGCGCCCCTGCGGGATACGGAGCGTAATATCTCCGGAAAACTCGACGCCCTTATAAAAATGGACAATAATTACTACGTCCTGGAAATAAAAAGCATCAGCCGCCGGGGATTTGACGAAGTCATGCGCTTGGGGGCAAAGGAAGAACACGTCCTCCAACTCCAGCTCTACCTTTATTACGTCCAGAATATTTTCAAGATAAACGCCAAGCAGGGAATTATCCTTTATAAAAACAAGGATACCAGCCACTTTGCCGATTTCCCGATTGATTACGACGAAACTTACGTCCAGGGATTTTTCAACCAGTTAAAGGTCCTGGAAACACATGTTAAAGAACAGTCTCTGCCGGACCGTCCTTATGAACGTGATGACTGGCACTGCAGTTATTGCGATTACCGGGAAACCTGCTGGGCGGGTATTCCGGCCAGACAAATCGAGGAAATCAAGGATGAAGAATTGGTCACGCTTTTGGGAGAGCTCCTATTTGCCAAGGAACAGAGGAAAGATTTCGAGGAAAAGGAAGAACTCCTTAACGAAAGGGTGAAACAGATATTGAAAGACCGCGGATTTACCGAAGGCAACCTGGGAAGCTACCGGGTGAAGTTCGAAGAAATGGTCATGCGCAGATTAAACCAAAAGAAACTGGCCGAGCAGCTTGGGGAAGATAAACTGCGCGAGTTTTATGAAGAGAAATCTTATCCCAAACTGACTATAAAAGAACTGGAGTATTAAAATATGCGCGCACTAAATATTACCATGTGGGTTATTCGGTTAGGGGCAATCCTGATAATCCTTTTCTGCCTTTTCGCCTTACTGACAGATAGAACGGAACTTTTAAAAAAGATGGCGGATTATTTTGTCCCGTTCATTCTTGTTTACTTCGTGGGGAGCATCTTCCAGATGTACCTGCGTTACCGGAACGCCGGTAGGTATCCCCCGCCTGCCGGTGAGGTAGGCCCGGAATTAAATCCGGACGACGAAAAAGGGTGTCCGAAATAAAACAGGAAACATGAGCGCGATAATCCGAACAATCAGGTATTTTACACTCTCCCCCCTGGAATACTTATTCCTGATGCTGCTAAACACTTACACTGTTCTCAAATCGGTTCTGGTGGAAGGGCATCACGGCAAAAGATTAATATTCCAGAATATAGCCCTGCAGATATATTTTACGGCAATCCAGGCGATGTCCATCATCATCATCACCGGCGTAATAATCGGCACGGCCGTCCTGGTAGAGCTGGCAATCATCCTACCGCGTTTCGGAGCGGAATCACACATGGAACGGATGTTTGTCATCGTAGTGGTGCGAGAACTTATCCCGATTATGACCGCACTTATCGTCATCGGGCGCTCCGGGACAGCCATGGCAACCGAGTTGGGAAACATGAAACTCAACAGGGAACTGGAATTAATGGACAGCGTGGGAATCAACACGGATTATTTCCTGGTCCTGCCCAGGCTTATCGGCATAATAGTTTCCATAATGTGCCTTACGATAATTTTCAACGTAAGCGCCCTGGTCGGCGGATTCCTTTTTGCCGGGATTTTCAAGCCGACCGCTATCGGTATTGTTTTCAAAGACCTGCTTCTGACCGTAGATTACCGGGATATTATTATTTCCATGCTAAAGGCGTTTTTGTTCGGATGGGTAATTGCGATTGTAAACTGCTCGCATGGCCTTTCGGTCAAAAGGTCTTTTACCGAGATTCCACAGGTAACTACAACTGGAGTGGTAAATTCAATTATATTTTGCTTTGTCATCAATATATTTATTTCGTTATACGTTTATTCCTCGTTTAATATATGACGCAACAAACAGAATGTTTCCTGGAATTTGAAAGAGTCTTTTTCCGGAGGGATATGGCCGTTATCCTAGATGATTTTTCCTTTAAAGCGAATGAGGGCGAATTCCTGGTGATTGTCGGCCGGGAAATCAGCGGTAAGACCACGCTCCTCAAATTATGCGCCGGCCTTTTTAATCCTGGTAAAGGGAAAATCAAGATAAGGAATAAACCGCTATCCGATTCTTCCTACCAGGAAATGCAGCGGTTCAGGCAGAAAACAGGTTTTGTATTCGAAGGCGGGGTTATGGTTAGCAATCTCAGCGTCAGGGAAAACATGGAATTACCATTACGGTACCATTCGTCTTTGAACGATAAAGCAATAAATAAAGAGGTAGAGAAATATCTTGAATGGTTAAAAATAACAATGTATGCTGATGAACGTCCGGCTGGCTTGCCGGAAGAAATAAAACTGCTGGCAAGCCTGGCGCGGGCGCTGGTAACGGAACCGGACCTACTCCTGATGGATGATGTTTTCAATTCGTTGAGCAACGTCAATGTCCAGAACGTTATTGATGTCCTTGAAGAAATACGCAATAAAAAACGTATGACCTGTTTATCCACAACAGGCCTGGTAAACCTTATGTCCGCATTTTTGGAAGAACCGCTGGCTGATTCGCTGATGTTGATAGAATCCGGGAAAATCACCCATCACGCCGGTGCTAAAGAAGTCTACGAAACTCTTAAAAAAGGAAACTGGTAACGAAGATGCAATATAAAGTCTCCAACGTAGAAAAAATGATAGGGGTTTTTGTCTTCATCTGCCTATTATTTATAGGCGGCTTTGTGGTCTTAAATATCAAGGAAGGCAAACTCTTTTCCAAAAGGATAAAACTTATCACCATTGTGGACAAAGGCTATGGTTTTACCGAAGGTTCGGTAGTAAAAGTCAACGGCATTAATGCCGGAACGGTGGAAGATATCAGGCTGGATGATTACAACAAGGTCTGGATTACCATGAGCCTTCCTAGAGAATTTGCTTATAATATCCATAACGACGCGGTAGTGGAAATAATCGAACCACTCGCCTTGGGAAGCCCGGAAATAAATATCCTGCCCGGCTCAAAAGATAAACCGCTCGTGCAAAACAAGGAAATACTCCCGGTCCATACCTCTGACGGCCTGGCGGCAAAGGTGGAAAAAAGCTTTACCAAGATAGAAAAAGTTATAGAGGATATCCACCAATCAATGGGCCCGCTCAAAGAAACCATAGAAAATATCAATAAGATTACGAAAAATATAGAATCAATCACCGCGAAAATAGATAAAGGCGACGGGAGTTTAGGACAAATGGTCAATGACAAACAATTATATAACAGCGCCAAAGACGCGGTGGA
Organism: Planctomycetota bacterium; assembly: GCA_016207825.1. Taxonomy (NCBI): domain Bacteria; kingdom Pseudomonadati; phylum Planctomycetota; species Planctomycetota bacterium. Next base: position 130,474 of record JACQZI010000007.1, read on the forward strand.
TTCCACACGAACCATTGTGGAAGGCATTAAATCCACCAAAATCTATGTGGGCGGCGATTCCGATTATTATATCGGCCAGGACGTGGCGATAAGTAAATTACACTTAAGGGTAGTGCCCAGGGAAACCAGGTATTTCTGGCTGGGCGGCGCCATATTCAACCCAACCAGCGACAGCAAAATCACCATAAAAAGAGGCGACCTGAACTATAAAATTGTCCCGGAAGCCATTATCGCCCAGAAAATATTTGACCAGCGTCTGATCATCAGGGGCGGCCTCATGGAAGGGAAATTCGGCGGAGCATTAGATTATGTCCCCATCCCGGAAATAGGCGAAAGCCTGCTTTTAAGCATAGAGGTGCGCGATACATTTGACGATGATGATTTTAACGAGAATATAGATACTTTCCTGGTAAGGGTAAAGGCAAAGGTAAAACTGCTTAAATATTTCAGCCTGGAAGTGGGCGGAGACAACCTGATGGACGATGCCGGATTCTTTGCAGGCATCGGCTTTGAATATATGGATGAGGATATTTCCAAGATAGTCGGTCTTATCGGCGCGGGGAAATAGTTACTTGTCTTTTTTCTCCTCCAATTCAATCACCTCGGCTTTCTGGTTATAATAAGGAATTTCCCGGCGGATGAATTTGCCGTCTATCACAAAAGACGATTCCACCCCTCCGGCAACGGTTCTTACCCAACGCATTGTATATCCGCCGCCTTTAAAATTATCAGGAAATGTTTGCGAAACTTCTTCGACAAAAGCGCTCATCGGACCGCTTAAACAATCACGGAGAATAATTTTCCCGTTATCCGCAAAAGCGTTTACCCAATGGCCGCCTGAAAGATTTACACCATAGGCATTTCCGTAACCGGCATTAGCAAGCAAATATGCGCAGATATTGGTCACATTACAGCAATCGGCTTTTTTATCCTTAAAAACATCCGCGACTGTAGGTCTGTTTTTATCATAAGACATTTTGCCATACCAGGCTCTTGTTATTTCCATGGCGTTTTTGAATGCTTCAGCTGGCGACATTCCATCAAACCTAGGAATTTGTTCCATAAAATGCGGATCAAACTGATCTTTGGCTGACTCGCTGGTTATCGGCGTTCCCTGGCGGTAATTAAGAACCTCCAACAAAGAAACTATATCCTGAAAACTTCCGTCCTCTTCTTTTGATTCAGGATTAACTTTCGACCAGTTCTTCATTACTTCAACTAAAAAGTCACCAGCCTTTTCACGGCCATATCTATCCAAAAGGCAATTAAGATAAGTCAAGTTGTAAGGGGTTTCCAATGATTTCCGCAGAGTATTAATAATACGGGAAAATTCTTTCAGTTTATCTTCAAGTGAAATATAAAACTTCCGCTGGGATGGCGCGGCAAGGTAAACGGATTCGGACAAGCAAGGTTTTCCTAAAACGCCTTTTTCGGCATCGGTAAGGCATAAAATATCTTCTATTTGTCTTTGGAATTCAACCCAATCTTTATGAAACCACTCTATGCTTGCCACGCAAGGCAATCCCCCGGCACCAAACCGGTGCTCTTTGATTGCTTCCGGGTGTTTATTGATATAATCCAAGGAAGTATTTATATTCTCTTTTAACCAGGCAAGCTCTAATTTGACCCAGCCATTAACATCATTAATTCGTTTTAGAATGCTTTTTAATTCCACTAAAAACAAAGATGCGGATTTTTTATCAGGGCTCTTTTCTATCAGGCTTTTTAGAATATAGGAAATTTCATCAGGCGTCCTGCCTAATTGTTTCAATAGGCCGTTTTTATTGGGAATCGTAAATTTATCATCCTGGTTCAGCGCCGATTGGATGCCTTCCAATTGTTTCTGGCAATTATCCAGCTGGGCGAACAACGGTTCAATCTTCTTGGATTGCTCACCTATCCATTTTTCATATCCGGCGCAGGTTTTAATAAACTTATCGTTATCTTTAGAAACAAGGCACTGTTGCAAAGGGATTATAATTTTATCCAGATACTGCCAGAAAATCTCCCCCTGATTTATACCCTTGACACCTTCGTTGGTAATCCTAATGGAAGAGTTTTGCGAAGGGCTTCTTTTGCCCAGGTAGTATTCCTGGTGGAGCGCAGCCAGCTTTTGCCACTGCGCGAGGTCAATAGTAATTTCCCCTTCGGCCAATCCATACGGCGATAAAACAAGCATACTTAATAACAGAATTGCTGTAATAAATAATCTGCTCATTATTTCACCTCGCGATATTCGATGGAAAATAAGTTTCCTATTTCTATTGTTTTTATACCATCATCGGTCACCAGCAAAAAATCACCCTTGTGGTAATTAAGATAACTGCCTTTGACAACGGAATTATTTTTCAGGGTAATAATGATATAATTCCTTGTCTGCACGAACGGCTGAACATTTTCGGTAAGGGGGTTTTCTTCTACGGCAGGGATGTTTTCCACAGCACGAGCATTCGGTTGCGCGGCAGGCGAGTTTTGAACAAAATCTTCCGGCTTATCATTTTTAGGTTCGACAGGCGTTTCCATTGGTTTCATCTTTTTAACCGGGGTAATCTCTGCCCGGAGCGCTTTAGTTGCCCTCTTCAAAAACAATACGGCAAAACAAGCGTTAACCACATCGCCGCTGGCCCCACTCCAACTGCCGGATGCATTTTGGGAATTGACCAGTCTTTTCGCACCTTCCAGATACCAATCATACCTGCCGAATTTATCGACTTCGGCTAAAATCCCCGCCCGCTCAAAAGAATAATACGTGTATAAAGCCCAGCCAACCCGCAGGTCCAGGGTGGTGGTAAAACTATTTTCCATCCATCTAACCGCCCTTTTTATCCGCTGACAATCTTTATATTTTTCCTTCATATAATATTCCAATATAGCCAGGCTGCTGATGCCGCCGGCTGTCATAGAAGCATAACTTGCTTGTGTCCGCAATGACCCATAATTCCACCCGCCATCCGGATTTTGAGCACTTTCCCACCATTTTTTCGTAAGGGTAATAGTATCTTTAGGCAAAGCTATTCCGGCATCCATGCAAGCACGCAATCCCAATACCGCATATTGAGTATTTGAGTTGTCTCCACTGGGGACACCAACTATGGTTTTTCTTTTTATGATAATATCCGCTTTTATTCCGTTGCCAGTAATATACTCATCTTTTTGGGTTGTAGAAGGGGTAACCTGCGGTTTATTGCGGGGTGTTGTCTGGGCGGCAAGCTGGTTATTACCCACGTAACTCCATTGCCCGTTCTTACACTGGGCATCCACCAGCCATTGGGCACATTCGGCAATCCGTTCCTGGTACTTCTTAGCATCCAGTTTTTCCAAAGCCATCGCCTGGAGAGCTACATTATACGTGCGGTCAAGCGGGCTTTCAAGCATATTATTCAAAAGCCCCTTAAAAATATCATTAAAAGGAGATACTTCGCCGTGTATTAAGGTTAATAATATCAATTCGCGTGTGTTCGGCGGAAGAGGCGAAGTCAATAAATACCCGGTCCCTTTCGCAATCGCCTCGTCAATCTTCTTCTGGAGTTCTTTATCCGCCCCGCTCCCTTTATCCGCCGGGTAAACAAATGACGCATTAGTCAAAATCAAACCCAAGGCAATAAATGCAAAAACAATCCTCAAATACCGCATAAATTCACTTCGTTATTATTTATTAAAAGATACCTTCTTTATATCCTCATCAAGAATCAGGCTCGGCCCGGATTCACCTTCTATTTGTATAATATAACGATGGTCCTGGTAGCCCAGGAATCCAGCTTTTATTTCCGATCCGTCTTTCATATATATCGTTATTTCAGGCGAAACGTTATTTTCCGGAGTCTCCGGGTCATGTTTATCAGTTTGGCTCATCGCCGGTTCCAAAACTGCTGTCGCATTATTTTCAACCGGTTGCTCGGGAGTTTTTTCGCCCTCAGGACGCAAATAATTAGGCCCAAGCAAATAATTATCCTCCTCCAGTAAAGGAAAAAGCGACCATTGATTTTGTTTTGTCATGTCGTTCTGCCGGGGCGGATTATTAGCTCTGTTAACGGGGTTAGTCACAAGTATCCGATTAGTGGCTGATGCTTCCTGATCCAACTCAGGATAGATGATAAAAACCGCTGTCACACTGAGGATGATAATCCCGATAAGCACCCACAAAAACGATGTGAAAATAGCCTTGTCGTATGGTGGGGTTTTACGGGGCAATAATGTCGCTGGATTAATATAGGATAATTTACTGTAAAACCCGGAAAATATCTGTTTCGGGAATGATTTTTTGGTTAAAAGTTCGCCGGCCGGATTACCTGCAGAAACACCCGCAACAACCGGCTCCAGTTCTTTTGCTTCCTGACCATCCGGAATGAAACTGAATTCAATTACCGAATCGCCCACTTTTATCTTGGACTTATCATCCAAGCAAATTGTCTCGCCCGGTGTCATTTCCTGCCCGTTAAGGATGGTTTTATTACGCGTGCCCAGGTCTGTCAGGTAATACCGCCCGCCGCTTTTTTCTATCATGAAATGCTTACGAGAAATAAAACGGTCTTTTACTTTAAGGGTATTGGATGAAGAACGCCCCACGGTAATTTTGCCCTTATCAATTACCGAAACGGAAATACCCTCTTTTGTCAATACCAATAATTGGGCTTTCATAATTAACACGGAACCACGAAAGAGAATAAGGCACGAAAGTTTTTATATATTCCGTGTTTTCCTTTTCCATTTTCGTGATTTCGCGTTAATACCTCGCCGGGTCGTTTTCATCAAAGTTCAGGAGATACCGGTCAATAAACCGATGGATATCCGACATATCCTGCCATAGCGCCCTGAGGTGCCGTTTTTCATGGTCGTATTTATTGGTCCATGAAGGTTCCCAATTCGTGCTATAACCGATGCAACCTACTACGCTTGACAAAACGAACGTCAGCATGATAAAAACCCCTCCATAACGGCTTGTTTTACTATTCTTCATTTTCATCCACTCCTCTTTAAATTTATCTCTTAACCGCCCTTAAGGTGTTCAATACCTCTATCACTTTTTTATGCACGGATTTTGTGTGGGTAACCACCAAAAATTGGCTGGTCATGGTAAGCGAAACCTTCTTGTTATCTTCCCATAGTTTGGCTCCGGTTTGCGATTTTATAGCCTCTTCAATCTCCTCCTTGGTAACATTTTTCTGCTCTTTCGGAGGCATTGCCGGAGGAATCGGGAATGCGGCGCCTCCAGCACCTTGTAAGTTTGAATCCACATCCGGCCCTTCAAAATCCTCAGGAGGAGGTGCCAAAAGGTCGTCAATCCGGTAAATGACCGTCACATATTCTCCGGCAACCGTTTCATCCGGAGCCATTATAACCAACCCGCCGTCATCATAAAGGCATTTCAAATCATACATACTTATAGCCAAACGCAAAGCCATTTTCGCCTGAAGATTCTTAAGGGAAACAGAAACGATTTTTGTTTTGTAATCGCTGTAAACCTTGGAAGTCAGGCGGAAACGGATGAGCAAAGAATCCTGGAAATATTCCACAGCTTCGAAGATGGTTTTATCTTTAAATTCAAAGTTCATCTTAACGGATTCCAGGCGGTTTTTTATTTCCTGGTATGTTTCCGCCCATACCCTGTTAGTCTCTTTCGCATCTTCCTTTGGCTCCTCCTTTTTAACCTCATCCTTAACCTCGTCTTCACCCTTGTCCTTTCCCTCAATCTTTTCCTTCTTAACCTCATCCTTGCCCTTGTTTTTCTCTTTCTCAGTCTCTTCTGCAACTCCTAAGATACCGGTAAACAGGAAAATAAAAACAATCAACCAATTGACTTTAAATATTTTCATATCTATTTCTCCTTCGTAGCAGAAACGAAGTCCCCTAGCAGGATCTCGCATCCTACTGTTTTCACTTCTCCTTTTCCCTCTCCTTCTTTTCCCTATCTATTGACTTAATCCAATTCTCAAACCATTTTTTTATATCCAATCCGGGAAGCCCTAGATTCTTGTTATCTAACGGTTCTGTTACTATTCCAGCACCTCCGTCGGGGAATGTCAAATCATATTGCATATCCCGAAATGCCTTAAAAACGATACGACGGCTTTTGTCGTATTCATAAACGAGCACTTTTTTCTCTGCCGTATCAAGCACCCATAGGATAGTTTCCTGTAACGGAGTGCCAATAGTCTGCGCGACCATCCCGTTTGCGCATCCCAGATTTACGCCGCCGCTTTCGGCAATGGTGTATTGAACCGGCGCACGGCTCAAAAGCAAAAAGAGAATCGCCCCGCCCATAAATCCCATTATCGTGTACACCCATTTCTCTTTCCCCATAATCCACCTCCTGTAACACGAAAGCACAAAAGGGACGAAAAGACGAAAACACGAGAAAGTTTCGTGTCTTCGTGCCTCGTTTTCCGCGTTTTCGCGTTTATTTTCGGTTATCCATTACACAAACCATTTTATCCACTAAAGTAAATAGAATATCCAATTTCCGGTCGCCATCAATATCCGCCACGATAGGAGAAGATACAAACTTAAGAGGGCCGTGATTACTGCCGGCAACAGTCAGGTTAGAAAATTTAATTTCAATACGATCAACGCAAATACCCTCTTTGCCGTCTAACGCGTATAACGAACCGTCATCTGAGCCTATAAATACATCCAGCCCGCTTTCTGATTTCTTATCATAATAACCTGTCCGGCCGGAAGAATTCCTGAACATCGCCCACTCCGACTGATATGACCCCACGCGATCCTTGGTCGCCAGTGCCGGCGAGGAATAAACCCGCCCTTTAGTTTGGAATACCCACTTCGCATTGCCGTTACGGCTGTCCAGACAGTATATCTTCCCGTCCAGCGAACCGAAAATCACCTCCATGATATTATCCCCGTCGCAATCGCCGACTGCCGGACTGGAATAAATGAACCCGCTCGTTTCAGCTGTCCAGAGGACTTTCCCGTTGCGCCCGTTGAAGGCATATAATTTATCGCCGATGCCGATTACGATTATGGGGTTGACATTATGCGGAATAACCGCAGGAGACGAAACCTGGACGAATCCCCATCCGGACTGCTTTGTATCCCGCAGAATATTCCCCTCCCATTCGGTGTTTCCCGTCTTGCCATCCAGGCATTGTATCAGCGAATTATTCTTATTATTACCCGCGGTGATTATTTCCAGGTCGCCGTCGTTATCGACATCATAAGCCAACGGAGTGGCAATAGCCGGAGGCGCGGAAACGTATTTTGACCAGATTTTATTTCCCTTATGTGAAATGCAGTAAAGGTTCCCGCTAAGGTCAAGCGCGATAATTTCCGGCCCCTCAATCGCATCGTTCGTATCCACCGCCACAGGCGAAGCAATAAAGTTAGCCTTGCTTTCGCTTTCAAATCGCCAGATTCTCTGCCCGTTATCCTTAAAAAGATGGACCATCCATCCGGAAGTGGAACCGCCCACGATTTCTGTTGCCCCGTTGTAATTTATAATATTTGCGGAAGCCCGACCGGCATTATTATTTGTCTCGTATTGCCATTTATGCTTTCCGTTTTTCGTAACGCAGACATACCGGCCGGCGCTTGAAGTATTAGCATTGCCGCGGCTGAATTCGCCGGAGCCTTCTTCGGTTCCGCTGACGATATCCATCAAACCTTTGCCGGCAATCACGGCTGGAGATGAAATAAGCCACGGCGCAGTCTGGACGGATTGGTCTCCATGGCCCCAACCAGAAGGCTTATACAACTGGACCCCGTGTGTCGCTAGGAACCGGTATTCCCATTTAATCTTTAATACTTTCTGTCCGTTGGTAAGCGCACGCTTACCCGTTAATAAAACGCTTGAAACCAGCGGTGAACTCTTTCCTTTGGCGCCGGGGAGCTTTTTATTCAACCCCACAAGCGGAAGGAACGAGTTAAATTCTTTAACATATTCGGTCCGCTCCATATCAAGAGAATTAGCAACATCGCCAAGTGATTCTTCTTCGCCATCCTGATCGGCTTCAAGGGATTTTGATTCGGTTTCTTGGAGGATCGAATCATTTGCGGTGATTTTGGTCTCGTTAAGCAGGCTCTGGAGCAAGGATTCCATATTTGAGGAAGCCTCCAATGCCTGAGGAGCTTCCACCCGGTCGGATACAAACCGGATTCCCACAGGGCCCGCATGAAGTTCCGGCTTTGGCATGGTATGGAAAAATATCAAAAGCCCTATGGCAAAAACATGGATAACCAGGGAAGCTATCCAGAATAAGAAGCTTGAAAGCATACGCCTTATCAATTGTTTTATCTCTTTATGGATATCCGGGAAATAAGAAGGATGCACCATGACCAGCGCGCCAGCAGCGGAAACGCCCTCGCCTATGCCGTAATAGGATTTGAAAAATACCGGATTAGGCGCCAACGCTTCAAAAGTAATCTTCGGCACGGATAGCTCTTTAGGCGCGGCGATTTCTTTGGCAGGCGCTTCGGCTTCCGGCTCCTCTTTTGCCTCATCGGAAGATGGCGCAAACGCCAGGATAATTTCACCCAGCTTTATCTTGTCGCCTTCTTTAAGGGGATATGGACAATTGGATTTAACCGGGTCGCCGTTTAAAAGCGTCTGGTTTTTCCTGCTCAGGCTAACCAGGGAGCAAAAACCATTGGAGCACTCGATAATAAGCTGCTTGCGGGAGATAAAGCGGTCTTTTATCTGCAAATCAGCCTTGGAAGAGCGCCCGACTATGACGCGCTCCTTTTCTATCGGATATACGCTCAATCCCTCTTTACCAATAACAGTCAGTTGGTATTTCATAGTATTATTTTATTTATAGGCTCGGACTTTTGCTTCCCTTGGCTTATTGGTCCGGTTGTTCGTAAAGGTCAATATCTTATATTCCTTGGGAAAGCCCGCGCTGGTATCTATAAAGCCTTCCACTTTGCTTAAGGTATAATTGGTGCCTTCAATTTTATCGCCTTCCTGGACATTGAATTGCTTGGAGAAAACTATCTTGCCGTTCGCGGCGTATTTCTTAATCCGGACGGTGAATTTACCGGTCATGTTATTGTAATTAACGCCGCTCTCGTTATCTTTGCCGCCATCGCAATCGGGATAAGCGATTTCCGGGGTTAGGACGGAGAGCTTTCCGGAAGGGGCGCTTTCCGGATTGCCGCCTTCAGCCTTATCTTTGGTTAGAGAAGTCAGGTAATATTCATAAGTTGTTTCAGGCTGAATCGCGGCATCCGTATAATTTTCGGCATCAGCCGAAAGCTCGGCTAAAAACTTATAAACTTGCTCATCCTGCGCCTTACGGTAGAGTTTATAGCCAATTACCGTAGCCGTAGACTTGCTTGGCCCCCAAAAAATAACCACCGTATCCGGCTGATTGGAATTGACTTTAAGCGCCTCTATCGCGGGGGGCAGGATAATTGGGAGCGGCTCCTTGGGCGCTTCCTGATAAGTTACGGTATGGATGGTGTTTTTGTACATGAGGCTATTGCTCATTTCCGGGGCTGGGGGCAGGGTCATCCAGGCCTTTTGGAGGCGTTCCAAGTAATCGATTTTTGGGAGTTCGATTTTACTATCTGAACTAAGCACTGCTTCCATTTCCTGCAATTTGGCATCAAAGGCAATCTTTTCAGCCGGTTCGGCGGAATTAACCGCCTTTAAGGTTATGAGGCACAAAAGAATAACGGCTATTGCCAAGGCGCCTTTTTCCAGCCACATCTTTTTCATACTGCACCTCCTTTATTTATTAGTACACGGATTTAGAGGATTAATCTGTTTCATCCGCTTAATCAACCCCATTCTGTTTACAATCTCTATCAGTCGGGTGTCTCCGAATCTCGTCCCGCAAGGCGGGATGGGATGAGTGGAGCATATAAACGATCCCCCTATCGAATATTAAGCAAATACTATGCCAAGAAGCTTAAAAATAAGGAGTTAGGGCTAAAAAGCGTTTAAATCTATTTTAAAGCGGTTTTATTTCATTTTTGTTATAAAACTCAATATAAATGGGTTTTGGGAGTAAACAAACTTTGCGACATGTCAACAATCTTTACATTATAATACGGTAGGCAGAATCAAGGGTTATTGCCATCAGGAAAAACAGAGAAAACGCGGAGCAAAGCGACGTCCCCGCAGAGAGGATATACCGAATTATCAAACTGCTAAAACACAATCTCTGTCTTTACGTTGGAATGGCTAAAACTCATATATTGATTTGAAAGGATTCCCTTTTCTCTTTTCCACATCCAACGAGTAACAAAACAATCAGGCAAATAAATAATCCGATTGCTTTACCACAGTTTCTATTAATTGATTCATTCCGAAATGCGGTATAAATAAAGATAGATATCGTCCTTCAGAGATTCCGCCATCTGACGCTCGGAAAGCGCGCTTAAATCGCCCATCACCCAGATAAACGCCAAGTGGCTAAACGCATCCAGAAAATAATCCATTTGCACCGTCTTGCCTGTCAGCATTTCTTCATACGCCGTGTTTATCTTTATCCGGGCTTCCTGCAAATGATAGCTTCCATTAAATATCACATAATTGGGTTGCTGCATCTGGCCCAGGATATCCTTTTCACCCGATTCCGTTCCGGCATCCATTGTTTTAAGATACTTGATGGTTTCAATATACTGGTTATATTTATCCAGGAAATATTTACGGAAAAACTCGTTCCTTTCCATGTAGCCCAAGGCACGGGTCGCTGAAGCCAAAGACCACAGGTTTTCATCCAGCCGCTCTTTAGCCAGTTCCACCAGCCAACTGATATCAGCCCTTGGATAATCCTTCATGAACTTTACCGTTTTACTCCGGGCTTCCAGGTAGAATATTTTCGCCGATTCGTAAAAAGCAAACTGCTTGATATTATTAACAAAAGGCTCGGAGGTTAAAGAGATGATTTTCCCTGTCTTTTCAGATTTATCCGGAACGCCCGCCTGGTATGACATGATATCGCCCATGATAAGATCGCGGACGATAAGAAGCCAGCGCTCGGTTTCCGGCACGGTATTATTCTTTGATGCGGTTTCCGAATCAAGCGCTTTCCGGACAGCCAAGGCAAGTAAATCCGGTTTATCCGTAGCGTTTTCCTCCGGAATAAGCTTTTTTATATGGGATAATCTTTCTATCACGGAATATTCTATCTGCCGGCGGAGCACCGAAGGTCCTATCGAATAAAGCCTGTGGTAAACGGCCGCCTGCATGAACTGGTGTAACGCGTAAGGAGGGGCTTCATCCAAAGCGTTTAAGACGGCATCATATTCGCCCAGCGCTTTGCCCCACCTTCCTTCATCATAAGCATCATTGCCGGCATGGAAATGCTTCCTGGCGAGCTTATAATGCGTGGCGCAGTTTAATGAAAAGAGAAGGGTACACGCGATGAAAACCCATATTTTTCTATTCATCACTCCATCCTTCCTTCCCTATAAGCTTGACAAACACACATCCGGTAAGATTTTCGGCCCTTATTTCCGAACCGTTTTTGTTTACCCTGAAAAGTTTCTGGGAAAACTCATCTCCCACAGGCACCACCATTATACCTTTATCCGCTAATTGGTCAATAAGTGAATGAGGAATATCCGGAGCCCCGGCGGATACGATAATCCTGTCAAAGGGAGATTTTTCTTTCCAGCCGATTGAACCGTCAGATATTTTAAAGGTAATATTACTAAATCCAAATGTCTTTAAGATTCTTTCGGCGCCTACAGCCAATCCGGAAAGGCGTTCTATGGTATAAACTTCGCGGACTAATTCCGCGAGCAAAGCCGTTTGGTAACCGGAGCCGGTGCCTATCTCAAGGACTTTCTCTTTACCCTTTAGGAATAATTCCTGCAGCATATAAGCAACCATATACGGCTGTGAAATGGTTTGCCCGCAACCTATCGGCAGGGGACGGTCGTCATAAGCAGAATCCAAATGCTTTTCAGTAATGAATAAATGCCTGGGCACGTGCCGGAACGCGTCGATGACCCGTTGGTCGGTAATATCGCGTGAAACGAGCTGTTCCTCTACCATCCTGTGCCGAAGCTGAGTGTAATCGTGTGGCAATTATAAAAACTACCTCCTGGGAAAGCTTTATTTAATGGCAGGCAATCCGTTGAAGTATTTGTAAGTCATCCCGCCTATTTCAATAACATCGCCGTCTTTAAGGCGCTGGTCTTTGATATCGCTATTGTTTACCGTGCCGCGCGCATGGCTGGCGAAATTAACGAACCTGAACCCGCTTTCATCCCTCAGGATACAGGCGTGTTTGGGCATCATGGCTTTTAGGAAAGAACCTTTCAGGTGGAAATCGCAATCTTCATCAGCGCCGAAAAAGGTGGCGGTTTTTAAAAGCGAGAAATTACGGGTGCCGCGTTTGGCATCTTGAAAGACCAGATAACCCCGGATAGTGCTGCTTCTTTCCTTTTGCTTCAAATCGAGCTGGCGGCTGTCGATGGCAATAGTCATATCCATATCAAGTTTTTTGGGAGGCGGAGGCGGTGCGGCCGGTTTCTCTTTTGCCTCGGTAGGCGGAGTGCACGGTTGCGGAACACATTGCTGGGGGGCGCATGCCGGGACTTCATCCATTATTTTAAATAATATGGAATAATTCCACAAGCCTATTTCATCGCCGTCATTAAGGTTATACTGATTAACTCTTTTCCCGTTTACGTAAGTGCCGTTGCCGCTGGCCAGGTCTAAAACCACATAAGCTGGTCCGCGCTTTTCTATCCGCGCGTGGTGGCGTGAAACGCCCACGTTATCAATCTGGACATCGCAGGTCGGATCGCGCCCCAAGAGAACCGTATCTTTATTGAGCTTAAAGGTCTTGATGGGCTTGCGCTCAAAAGAAAGAGTTAATTCGATCATAGCTCCCTCCCTAATATAAACGGGGTTAAATTTTATTTATACGGGATAAACGCTTACGCGCCTACCGCCTTCAAATTTGACCTTGCCGTTAATCATCGCGAAAATGGTGTTATCGCGCCCGATTCCGACATTGCGACCGGGTTTATAGAGGGTCCCGCACTGGCGCACGATAATCGAACCGCTATTAACCGCTTCCCCTTCGAACCTTTTTATCCCGCGCCGCTGCGACTGGCTGTCGCGGCCATTCCGGGAAACACCACCGCCTTTTTTATGTGCCATAATTTCAGTCTCCTTAAGTTAAGTTCCCTGTTTGGGTTGCATATAAATTTATGATAAAATGGCGAAATTGTCAACTAAAATTCGGAATATTTCTCCGATTTTATTTTTATCACGGCCGGCGCATGCCCAGAGCGGAAAACACCCCTGCCTGAAGGAAAAAGGCTTCCGGCTAAATATGCCTCTTATTTTATATTTTTTATTTATTTATTTGACAAATCCGGCTAAAATAGTATAAAGTAAAAGATTACGTTATGAAGGGAGGAGTTTAAAGAAAGGAGGTAAAACAATTACTATTTAAACCGGCTTCCTTTATAAAAGGTTACTTACCAAAAACAGGAGAACAACTATAAAAAGGAGAAGGTTACATGGAACTTGCAGACAAAACATTGAAATGCGGTCTTTGTGGAAACGACTTTGTTTTCACGGCGGATGAACAGAAGTTTTTCCAGGAAAAAGGATTTCAGAATGAGCCGAAACGTTGCCTGGCTTGCCGTAAGGTAAAGAGACAGGAAAGGCGCAGGAGTTTCGGCGGCCGTGAAGGAAAATTCACGAAAACCGAAGTAACATGCGCGACATGCGGTAAAACGACAGAAGTCCCTTTTAAACCTGTACAAAATAGACCCGTTTATTGCAACGAATGCTTTGCCAAGATGAAAGCCGAAGGCACAGGCAATCAATAAATAAACGGCATTAAAAATAAAAACTATGGCTGGTATCAGAGTAAAAGTTGAAGGATCAATAGATAGGGCACTCAGGCAGTTTAAGAAAAAGTGCATCGATTCCGGGCTGTTGATGGAGCTTAAACGGCGCGCCTATTACGAAAAGCCAAGCGAAGAGCGCCGGAGGCTGCAGAAGAAAAAAGAACGGACTATCAAAGGGCCGAAGCTCTTTCTGAAGAATAAATTTTCTTTTGACCGCCCCAAAAGTTTTAGCAGGTAAAACAAAACCGCGTCCCGGTGTCATGTTGGGACGCGGTTAAAACTACTCGGATTCCGGTCTTTTTACACTGTCACCAATCTGAAACAAGCTGATGTCTTGGGCGGGAATACTCTGTGCGGTGGACCAGTCTTCCTCCACCCCATCCACTTCTATTTTCCCTATTGACTTTCTACCGCGGTAGATTTCCAGTTTCATTCCCTGATAAACCATATCTTTCCGCCCTATGGAAATGATTACTATGTTATTCTCCTTATTAACGGACCTGATTTCCCCTGAAATGCTTTTAATGGACGATGGCGATTCCTTGGGTTTTACTTTTAAAGGTTCGTTTTCCAGGTTATTTAATTCGGTTTCCAGCTCTTTGAGTTTTCCGCCTAATTCCTCCAACTCTGTTTTGATTTCGGCGTTTATCCGCAACTCTTCCTTTAGTTGAAGTTTTAGCCTGTCGCGTTCGTCAGTAAGCGCTTTTATCTCTTCCTCGTAATTCCCTTTAATGCGCTTTTCAGTCCTATTTAAATCCTGGCTCGAATTACGGCACCCGATAACCAAGCAGCAAACCGTTAAAAGAATCAAATCCAGTAAATTCATTTTCAACATACCCAGCCTTTTATCTATCAATAAACAATTCCGACTCGAAGTTCTGGAAATAAAAAGCGCCCTGAAATCCCAAGATATTTCTTATCGCGTTTTCCAGGGTGAATTCACCTTTCTTTACAGGATTACCCTTGAAATCATACTGGTAAGTGGAGCCGTTCTCCATAAAAAATCCGGACAGGCGCAGCGAAGCATCCATGATATAACATATCTTTTTAGGGGTTGGGTTGCCGGAAAAAACTATCGTGCTTTCTTCCAGGTAGCCGATAATTTCATGCTGCTTGGAATCAGCCAAGCGGATTTCCTTGCAAACCACATCGCGCTCCTCGTGCTTAATTTCCTTTTTCGAATAAGTCCTTTGCGGCTGGGTAATACAGGAAATATTTGCCAGTAAAACCATGGTAACAAACGCTAATAATATATTTTTCATGGTTATAATTCCTTTATCTCGTAAGCCCTTGAACCCACCCCTTTTCCTTCACCGTATTCCAGTTGGACATTGTAATCAAGATTCGGCCAGTGTTTCTTGAACACATCCTCGCCGGCATCCTTATTAACCAAATCTATGGTCGCCTGGTCTATGGCAATCGGGTCAAGTGACGCCAAAAGTCCCAAATCCTTGGCCATCGGCTCCCCGGTATTCGCCCCCATGCAATCGCATTGCTTGGTTATATAGAGAGCCGCATTCATGAATCCGGATTTTTTGCCTTTTAAAATCTCCGCCACGTAATCGACCATTTTCTTCTGGACATTTATGGATGATTCATCCCATGATATTTTAATCGCCCCTTCGGGGCAAACGCTGAAGCATTCGCCGCAGCCGACGCATTTGGCCGAATCTATTTTCATTTTGTCGTTCTTCATAAGTATGGCATCCGAAGGGCACCACCCGGCGCAGGTCCCGCAGCCGGAGCATTTTTCTGTAATAGTCTGCGGCTGCATCCCGGAATGCTGGGCGAGTTTTCCCCCGCGGCTGGCAAAGCCCATGCCTAAATTCTTCAAGGCGCCTCCGTAACCGGTTAAAAGATGCCCGGTCGGGTGCCCCATCCCGATAATCACGTCGAGGAAAGGAACGAGCCCGGCCAGATGGACATAGGTCAAAAACAAGCTCTTTGCCTTTACCGATACCTGATGCTCTCCCTTTAAGCCATCGGCCATGATTATCGGGCATCCGGTATTTTCCGGAGTGAAGCCGTGCTCGTATGCCATCTGGAAATGATCGACCGCGTTATTACGTCTCCCAGCATACAAAGTGGAAGTATCGGTAAGGAACGGTTTCCCTTTTTTCCCCTTAATTGCTTCGGTAACGGGCTTGACAAAATAAGGCTTGATATACCCTTTCCCGCCTTCTTCCCCGAAATGTATTTTTATGGCGGTAAAATCATCTTTCTTGATTAGCTTGCCGAAGCCTGCTTTATCCCACAGGAGACTGGTTTTCTTGGCAAGAGTTTCCCTGGGTTCGTTTTCCCTTGCCCGCACGAAATAAACAATGCTTCGCATCCTGCTTAACCCCCTGCGTTTTTTGCTACCAGGTTGCTTGCCCGGATAAGCGAATCGAACGTGCCCGCATCCGTCCACCAGCCGTCGAGGATATCATACCGCAGTTCTCCGCGTTTTAGATACGCGTTATTGACATCGCTTATTTCCAGTTCTCCGCGGCCTGAAGGTTTTAACGTTTTTACAATATCAAAAACCCGTTCGTCATACATATAAATGCCGATGACCGCGTAATTGGATTTAGGCGATTTGGGTTTTTCTTCTATTTTAATTATTTTCTTGTTCTTAAAAACAGGCACCCCGAACCGTTGCGGATCAGGCACTTCCTTAAGTATGATACGCGCTCCTTTTTTCTGGTGCTTAAAGCTCGTGACAAAAGGCTTGATGGACGATTCTATCAGGTTATCGCCTAATATAACCACGATTTTACCACAATCCGCGAAATGTTCCGCCAATGCCAATGCCGCGGCGATTCCGCCTTCGCCTTTCTGGTAAGCGTAATTTAAGCCTTTAAGCCCGAATTCCTTCCCGTTTTCCAGGAGCTTCAGGAAATCCCCGGCATTATTTCCTCCCGTAACTATCATAATATCTTTTATCCCGGCTTCCACCAGTGTTTTTATCGGGTAATATATCATCGGTTGCTTGTAAACGGGAAGCAGGTGCTTATTGGTAACCTTGGTCAAGGGGTAAAGCCTGGTACCTAATCCGCCTGCCAGAATGATGCCTTTCATAAATCACCTTTCTAAAATATTTATATAGACGTTTCTGCTGCGCGGGCCGTCAAACTCGCAGAAGAAAATCCCCTGCCAGGTTCCCAGAGCCAGTCGCCCCTCCTCAACCGGGATAAACTGCGAAGTTCCCGTCAAACTCGATTTAACATGGGCATCAGAATTGCCTTCCGAATGGCGGTAATTGCCGGATTCCGGGATTAACCGGTTCAGTGTGTTTATAATATCTTCCCGGACGCTCGGGTCGGCGTTTTCGTTAATCGTCACGCCAGCCGTTGTATGCGGAATATATACATGTGCCAATCCGTTTTTTATCTTGGTTTTAGCCAGCGCCTTTTGGATTTCTCCGGTAATATCAATCATTTCTGTCCGCGCCCTGCTTTTAACACTTATCGTTTCCATTTTATCAGCCACAGATTTCTCAGATTTATCTGACAACTATAAACTAAAAACTAACAACTACTCTATTTCCCCTTCGGTCGGGCTGCTTGCGCTTGCCGTTAAATACTTCTTTTCTATCCGGCCGGCGGAATATGCCAGATGCCCTGCCTCGCAGGCGAGTTTCATGGCGCGCGCCATCCTGACCGGATCTTTGGCTAAGGCGATTCCGGTATTAAGGAGCACCCCGTCCGCGCCCAGTTCCATGGCAACCGCGACATCGGAGGCCGTCCCGACCCCGGCATCCACAATCACCGGCACTTTCAGGCGGTTAATAATAATCCGGATATTATGTGGATTAACGATGCCAAGCCCCGAACCGATGGGAGCCCCTAAAGGCATGACGCACGATGCACCGGCATCCTCAAGCCTTAAGGCAGTAATCAAATCATCCGAGCTGTAAGGCAGGACGGTAAATCCTTCCTTGACAAGTATCTTGGTCGCTTCTATCAACCCCGATAAATCGGGATAAAGCGTCTGCTGGTCGCCGATGACCTCGAGCTTGACCATATCGGAAAGCCCCACCTCGCGCCCCAGCCGCGCAGTCCTGACCGCCTCATCAACCGTATAACAACCGGCGGTATTCGGCAGAATAACGTATTTCTTTTTATCTATGTAATCAAGCAGGGATTCTTTGGATTTATCATTAAGGTTAACGCGCCTGACGGCAACAGTAACACATTCAGTTCCGGATGCCTCAAGCGCCTCGGCCATCAACTTGAACGTGGCGTATTTCCCGGTGCCGACAAACAGGCGGTTCTTGAATTCGTATTTGCCTATCTTTAAAATATTGTGTTTCATATAAAATCTATTCTATGAGTGATAATCTCTTGCGTCAAGAAAATTTCGTTGCCACTAAGACACGAAGACACTAAGAATATATTTTTCTCCTATTTGTGCCTTAGCGCCTTTGTGGCTATTTATCAACATAAAAAGTATTTAATAACCCTATCAACTATTTCACCCTTATCAACACCCTCCGAAATATCTATCCATTCGACATCCTTAAACGACCTGAACCAGGTCATCTGTTTCTTAGCGAGCGCGTGCGTGCGTTTCTTGGTCAGCTCTTTTGTTTCCTCCAGAGAGATTTCGCCCTTAAGATGTTGCACAACTTCCTGATAAGCAATTCCCTGGATGGACTGTTCTCCGAGCATCTTTTTAGTCCATAATTCCTTAACCTCTTCTATCAATCCGTCTTTAAACATCTTATCCACTCTTTGGTCAATCCGCTTAAGGAGTGTTTGTTTTTCCCATCTCAAACCGACCAAGATTGCCGGATACTGCTCTTTTTTATCCTGCCCGGGTGCCCAGTGCGTCTGGAACGAGGACATGGGTTTTCCGGTTATTTCATATACCTCCAGGGCGCGGACGATTCGCTTGCGGTCGTTTTCGTGGACACTTTTCACGCGTTTCGGGTCAACTTTCTTAAGGCACTCGTAAAGAAAAGTCAAGCCTTTGTTATTGGCCTCTTCTTCCAGTTTTAGCCGTATCGCTTTATCTGCCGGAGGGCCCTCGAATATTCCGTATAAAAGGCATTGCAGGTATAACGGCGTTCCCACAACCAGAATAGGTTGTTTATCCTTTTTCCTTATATCCTTAATGGCTCCCTGGCAATCCATTAAAAACCGTGCTGTATCGTAGGAGTCTTGGGGAGAAACAATATCCACGAGGTGATAATGATATTTCTTTATCTCAAGCTGTGTCGGTTTAGCCGTGCCGATATCCATCCCTCGGTAGATTTTCATCGAATCCAGCGAGACGATTTCTGCACCGACGTAGGTCGGGGCATCCCCGCAGATTCGGGTGGAGGGGGCGCGTTGCTCCGAATTAATCTTATCGGCAATTACTTGGGTGATTTCCTTCTTGCCGGAAGCCGTCGGCGCTAAGATGCAAAAAAGCCTGTTCTTCTTCATAAGGGAAAGATTATAACATCAATCCCCTGCGGAGTCAATCTATGGAAACAAAAACACCCCGTTCCATTTTATTCCCCGACGTTACGTCGGGGTTAATAGGGAGTCCCTGCCGGTAGGCAGGGGGCGAATCACACCAATGAAACGAATAGGACGAATAAATCTAAGGTGTAGTTTCTTATTCGTGTGATTTGTTTTATTAGTGGCATTCGTGATTAAAAACCCTTAATTAACTAATTAACTGATAAACTGAGGTTTTTAATCATTGACTATTTATAAGGAAAAAGTAGAATAAAGTTGGTTAAGGAGTTTTTCTAAGTCTCGCATATTATGATAAAATCAAATATTTTATTATTTTTAACGG
Organism: Planctomycetota bacterium; assembly: GCA_016207825.1. Classification (NCBI taxonomy): domain Bacteria; kingdom Pseudomonadati; phylum Planctomycetota; species Planctomycetota bacterium. Next base: position 150,025 of record JACQZI010000007.1, read on the forward strand.
TGTTCATAGTATTTCTTATCCCCGGTAATTATTGTGTCACCGAAGAAAAGGCGGATAAAGAACAACAGGCGGAAATCGAAAAGCTGATTAGCCAGCTTGGGAATGACGATTATAACACACGGGAAGAGGCGCAAAAGAAACTGGAAGATATCGGAATACCTGCCGAACCGGCGGTAAAAGAAGCGACTAAAAATTGGGATAAAGAAGTCAGCATCCGTGCTAAACACATTCTTGAAGTAATCGAGATCAAGAAACGGTGGAAATTTTCGCAAACGTTCCTGAAAGAATACCCTAAAATTTACGGGGATTTATTAAGATTTAATACCGATGAGAAGTTTGATTTTATTATGAGGATAAGGAAAAGCGATGATAAGGGGGAATGGAAGGGGAAAGATATTATAACGACTCAGGATTTAGCTTATTTGATTGGTGAAGTTTTATCTCAGCCGGAAAAACTAGATTCTAATCAAAAAGAAAAGCTGGTTGATATATGTATGGGAGCAGTAGGCAATGAAATGTTTTATAAATATCCTGTTTATGAATCTGTTCCGTATATTGCCGTTTTGCTCAAGGATAAAGACGTGTCCATCAGGAAACGGGTGATTTCTTTTTTTGAACAAGCGGCCTTTGAATTACCAGAGCAGGATCGATTAAAAGAGATACTCCCTGTGTTATTGGATGCAACAAAAGATGAAAATATTGATGTTTGCCTTGGTTCTATTAAGCTTATTGATGACCTTTGCATTACAGAAGCAACACTAGAAACAATAAAGTTGCTGGACAGTAAAAATCCTGATGTACGGGCAAACGCTGCCATCGCCATTAGTGATTTTAGTGCGAAAGAAGCAATTCCCAAGCTTATAGAATTATTAAACAATGAGAATGATTCGGTTCGAAACTCCGCGGCTGAAGCGCTAGGTAAACTTAACGCCAAAGAATCCATTCCGAAATTAATAGGTCTATTGAATAATAAAGTGACATGTAAAAGTGCCGCTATTGCACTTGGTAAGCTAGGCGCAAAGGAAGCAATTCCTGAATTAATTAAACTATTAAGCTCAAAAAATGATTCTATCCGTGAATCTGCAGCGATAGCGCTTGGAGAACTTGGCGTAAAAGAAGCCATTCCCGAATTGATTAAACTATTAGATGAACAAGACGACTTTGTGCGAGGTTCTGCGGCTGAATTACTTGGAAATCTTGAGGCTAAAGATGCAATCCTCAAGTTAATTAAATTATTAGATGCTTCCGAACCTTTTGTGCAAGGTCGTGCCGCCGAATCACTTGGTAATCTGGGGGCAAAAGAAGCAACTCCTAAACTAATTAAATTACTAAGAGAACAGAATTATTTAGCATGCGCTTCAGCCATAGAGGCCCTTGGTAAGATGGGAGCAAAAGAAGCTATCCCAGAATTAATTAAACTATTAGATTCAAAAGACGGTTCAATACGCCCTTTAGCAATAATTGCACTTGGAAATCTTGAGGCAAAAGAAACGACTCCTAAACTACTCAAATTGTTAACTGACAAAGACTATTGGGTATGCGCATCAGCCGCGGAAGCCCTTGGTAAGATGGGAGCAAAAGAAGCTGTCCCGGAATTAATTAAACTATTAAGTTCAAAAGATGACTCAGCACGAAAATCCGCGATAATTGCTCTAGCTGATATTGGAGCAAAAGAAACTTTATCAGAATTAATCCTATTATTAAACGATGGAAACACAGAAATTCGCGGTATTGCAGCAATCGCAGTAGTTTCACTAGGGGGGAAAGAGAAAATATCAAAAGAAATAATAGAAGACATAAAACCGATTTTAAAATGGCGCGAGGATTACGCTAAACGTGCGTTAGTTGCATTAAAGAAATTAGGTGTATCTGAAGAAGATTATAAAGACTTAATTGAACCCTCCTCAAAGTAAAATTTTACCCATCTTTAAATTACGGGACACTACTGAATTCAAAATTTCCTTATCAGGCAAGTAAATACGAAATCTGGATTAATTTAGCCTTGTGCATTCCCTGCTTTTTACCGGGTGCATTTTAAAATTCATACCCGATTTTTCAGTTTTTCGATGGGGGTAGATAAATTTCTGGGAGGAGGCATATTATATTAATATAGGAATCCTACTACGTCTATATAGGAGCCCTATTACACCGGTATAGGAGTCCTATTACTTCAATGTAGGAGCCCTACTACTTCGATATAGGAGCCCTATTACTTCGATATGGGAGTCCTACTGCTTCGATATGGGAGTCCTACTGCTTCGATATAGGAGTCCTACTACGATTTTATAGGAGTCCTATTACGATTACATAGGAATCCTATTCCGTTTATGTAGGACTCCTATTACGGTGATATAGGACTCCTATAATAACTTAATATAAGGGATGATAATAATTTAATTCGGGAGGATAAGTTCTTATAGTAGGCAGGGGATAGGGTATCTATACCCCCCTCCGGTTATTTTGGCCGGATTTCCTGATAATTTAAACCAGCGTGATTAACCGGCTATTTTCCCCGAAACGCATTTAAACATAGATTCATTTCACTATATAGATATTTGGCTTTTTTTAGTTGCATCACCTCATATCCTGATTATAATAACTGCGATAAGTAATATTAACAGGTTTCCGGTAATAAATGGAAGTTCCGGATTGTGAAATCAGAATGTCTATGTTGCGAAAATAGAATGCCTGATTTGTGATTACCGGAAGATTAAAGTTGTGATGTTATGGCAAGGCGAAATGTTTTTATCGTATTAGACCGCTCTGAAATAACCACTCTTGAGCATTTTATGAAAAAGGCGGATTTCCGAACGCGCAAGCGCGCCCAGGCAGTCTGGCTTTCCCATAATATGAAAACCGTTGAACAAATCTCAAAGGAATTAAACTGCTCGGAAAAAGCGGTTTATACCTGGCTTATGAAATACAAAAAATACGGGATAAAAAGCCTGTCTGCCCGGGACAGGAAAAAGAAACTGGCTCCCGAACAGCTTGATGAATTGATAAGCTTAAGCGGATGGTCATTCATCCACAGCAAGGGCAAATCCAAGCAATGGGAAGCCCGGTGGAGTTTTAAAAAGATGTCTTTGTGGATAAAAGATAAATGGGGTATCACCCTTTCCCCCGAACGCGTCAGGCAGATAATTCACAAGAAGCTGGCGGGAATATAATTTCAATTCGTCCTTATTCGTCTTATTCGTGTTCATCTTTTTCTTGACACCGACCGCTTGTTTTTGATATAGTCTGTGGTTTTGGATTATATATGAAAACCACTTTAGCGAGAAACGAAACCGTTAAGCGGGATTGGTATATCGTTGACGCCGCGGATAAAATCCTGGGGCGTTTAGCCAGCCCCTTGGCCATGATTCTGATGGGCAAGCATAAGCCTATCTACACCCCGCACGTTGATACCGGTGATTTTGTCATCGTGGTCAACGCGGATAAAGTCAAGGTGACCGGCAAGAAATTCAACCAGAAAACCTATAAACATTATACCGGTTACGGCGGCGGTTTAAAAGAAGTGCCCATGACCAAGATGATGGCGAAAAGGCCGGAAGAAATAATTTTCCAGGCGGTCAAAAGAATGGTGCCTTCCACCAAGCTGGGAAAAAGCATGATTATGAAACTTAAGGTTTTTAAGGGACCCAAGCATAACCATCAGGCGCAAATGCCCAAGCCGATTGAAGAATGCGCGTGGTGGAAAGGCATGCAAACCTTGAAAACCGCTAAACATAAAACAACACAAATAGGATAAAATATGACAGAAGCATTTACATTTCACGGGACAGGACGCCGCAAATCAGCCAAGGCACAGGTAGTCCTTAAAAAGGGCACCGGTAAAATAATGGTTAACCAGATGGACTACAACAAATATTTTACCACCATGCAGGAACAGGCAAACGTCCTGAAACCGTTGCAATTGCTTGACCTGGTAAACCGCTACGACGTAATTGCCAAGGTGAACGGCGGCGGCAAACACGGGCAGGCAGGCGCTATCGTCCTGGGTTTGGCACGCGCCCTGAAAAAGGCGGATGTAACTCTTGAACAAAAGCTTAGGCATGAAGGGCTTCTGACACGCGACCCGAGGATGAAAGAACGCCGCAAATACGGCCTGCGCAAGGCGCGCCGGGCTCCTCAGTGGACTAAACGCTAATCATCGCTTTCATATCATTGTAGCGTTTTTGCAATTGGGCGTAGCTTAATCTCTTCAATCTTTCCAGCCCGAAATCTTCTATGGTGAATGAAGCGACCGAATTGCCGTAGAGAAGAGATTTCTTTATGTTGCGGATGGAAATATCATCAGTCTTAGCCAGGTAGCCCATCATCCCGCCGGCAAAAGAATCCCCCGCGCCGGTCGGGTCGCAGACCGTTTCCACTGGATAGCCCGGTATGGCGAAGAAATCTTTCTTAGTGATAAGGAGAGCGCCGTGCTCGCCCTTCTTGATAATCAAGAGTTTCGGCCCCCATTTCAATATCTCGCGCGAGGCGGCAACCACATGATACATTCCGGTAAGTTGTTTCAACTCGTCGTTATTCAATATTAAGCCGTCTATTTTCTGAATCAGCTTGAGCAATGCTTTTTTCTCGCGCTCTATCCAGAGGTTCATGGTGTCCGCGATGACCAGTTTCTGGCGTTTCATCTGCGACATAACTTTCATCTGCAGGACCGGACTGCCGTTTGCCAGGAATAAGTATTTGGAATCCTGGTAGGATTTCGGTATGACCGGATTGAATGTGCCGAAGGTGTTAAGGTCAACGGAAATAGTTTCCGCCGCGCACATATCGCCGACATACCGCCCGTGCCAGCAAAAGGTCTTGCCTTTTTCCACCTGCAAGCCTTCAAGATTGATTTTACGTGCCTTAAGGAACTCCAGCTCCTGCTCAGGAAAATCATTCCCGATAACGCCGACTAACCTGACCGGACAAAAGAGGCTGGCGCTGTAGGAAAAGTAAACAGCCGAACCTCCCGCGATATCGCGCTTCTTGCCTAACGGGGTCTCCAAAGTATCCAGGGCTATCGAACCGACAACTAATAATGACATTTTTATATCCTTCTTTTATTACTCGATTCACATACTCTGCCTCATCACACCGCTATTGTCAATAATTTTAAATAGATTTCATTATTTGACCTTATTTATAATCATTGTATACTTGAATCAATATGATATTTTTACTTCCCGGAATGGGCGCCAACCATAAAATGTATACCGAATCCGAAGGCTGGAAAGAACTTAAGGATGCTGTCTTCCCTGATTGGCCCAAATATAACGGCGAAACTAATTTCGCCGCAGTGGCGCAAAGGCTTATTAAAGAGCATAAAATTACATCTTCCGATTATGTGGGAGGTTCTTCATTGGGAGGCATGATTGCCATTGAAATCGAAAAGATATTAAATAACCCGAAAATCATTTTATTGGGAAGCGCCTTAAATAAATCAGAGGTGAATTCGCTGTTGATAAAATTATCCCCTATAGCGGAAATCACGCCGTTAAAACTCCTTCAGTTATTTACGGATAATATCAGGAACAAATTAGTGGAGATGTTCACGGGAATAGATACGGAGTTTATCAAAGCCATGTGTCTGGCGATAAATAAATGGGAAGGGTATTCCGGCCCGCTGGAAAAGCTTGTGAGGATTCATGGCAAAAGGGATATGATTATCAGATGCCCTGAAAAGTGTTTCGCTATCCCTGACGGCGGGCATCTGATTGCCATGACGCATCCAAGGGAATGCATCAGGTTTATAAAAGAAAATCTTTAATCATCCAGATTCTCCAACAATAACACTTGGAAGCAGACAATATTTGACCTTGCTATGTTTTTTCCTTATAATCTAAGTTAATGAAAAAGATATTGATGATAGCCGGCGAGGCTTCGGGCGATTTATACGGCTCCCGCCTGATTGACGCGTTAAAGGCGCAATCAAAAGAGAGCCTGCATATCTTCGGAGTGGGCGGGGCCAAGATGGTTTCCGCCGGGATGAAGCCGATAGCCGATTTATCAGGCGATTCCGGCACCGGGCTGGACCCTTTAAAGAAGTTTTCCCTTTTCGCCCGGGTCTTCCGCAGGGTTGTCATCATGGCAAAGAACGAGAAACCGGATATCGCAGTATTGATTGATTTGCCGGATTTCAACCTGCGGCTGGCGAAAGAGCTTAAGAGGCTGAATATCAAAGTGGTTTATTATATCAGCCCGCAAATTTGGGCGTGGCGTGCAGGCAGAATCAAAACCATTGTCAAATACGTTGATAAGATGCTGGTGATTTTCGGGTTTGAAGAGAATATATACAAAAAAGCAAAGATACCCGTTACCTTTGTCGGTCACCCGCTCCTGGATATACTGGAAGATGCTAAAACTGATAAAAAAGACGCGAAAGGTAAATTGGGATTTAAGATAGATGAACTTATCATCAGCCTTTTACCGGGAAGCCGCAAGAACGAGGTGAAACGCCACCTGCCTATCATGCTTAAAGCTGCCGGTTCAGTAAAGAAAGAGTTCCCCGATGCCAAATTCATCATCGGATGTGCGCCGGACATTACCGGGACGATGATTGAGAAACATACTAATAAGGCGGAGGACAAGTTTGAAGTGAAACCGGTTTTCAACCGGACGTATGAAGTAATGCAGGCAAGCGATTTGCTGATTACGGCATCCGGCACGGCAACGGTGGAGGCGGCTATTTTCGGAACTCCCATGATAGTTATTTATAAAGTATCGTTAATCACCGCGTCAATATTCGGGCCGCTTATCAAAACGCCTTATTACGCCATGGTCAACCTGATTGGGGGCAAACGGTTGGTGCCGGAACTGATGCAATCTAAAGCTAACCCCGATAATCTTGCCAAAGAGGCAATAAGACTATTAAAGAATAACAACCTTAAAGAAATGTCACAGGAGCTTTCGGCTATCCGCGGAAAACTTGGGATGCAAGGCGCAAGCAAGAAAGCGGCTGAAGAAATACTCAAATTATTCCCAGATGCCGGGTAATTGGTAACCGCACGGGCACTTGCCCTTCTTTGTTTCATTCTTAAGAATCTTGAATGCCAGGCGTTCAATCACCAGCTTTTTGCATTTAGGGCAATAAGTGTTATTGCCGTCATGCGGGGCAACATTGAACGTGTAGACATATTTTAAACCGGCATCCTGCCCAATTTTACGCGCATCGTCTATGGTTTGTAAAGGAGTCGGCGGAAGGTCTTTCAGCTTGTATTGCGGGACAAACCTGCCGAAATGGATGGGCGTATCTTCACCGAGCGTCTTTTTTATCCATTCGCACATCTCTTTTATTACCTTCATGTCATCGTTGTAGCCGGGAACGACCAAATTCACTATTTCCAGCCAGCGCTTCTCGAACTTTATGGTTTCCATGGTATTAAGCACCGGCTTCAGGGTCTGCCCGCAAATCTTTTGGTAGAATTTATCATTGAATGCCTTGAGCGTAACGGTGAAACCCTGAACATTCTTGCAAATATCTTTCAAAGGCTGGGTATTGATAAAGCCGGAAGTGCAGACGAGATTAAGGATTTTCTTTTCGGCAGTATAGGCGGTGACTTCCTTGACGTATTCCGGATAAACTGATGGTTCGGTAAAAGTAAAAACGATTGTTTTGCATTCTTTATCCTTAGCCGCATCCAGTATTTTCTCCTTTGGCATATCAAGATTATCCAGACGGTCCGGACGTTCCATTGCCATATTCCAATTCTGGCAATAAAGGCATCTTAGATTGCATCCGCCCACACCGAGCGCCACGGTATTGGTACCGGGACGGATATGGAAGAAAGGCCCTTTTTCTATCGGGTCTATATTCAAGACGCACGGATTATTATACGCCAGCGTATATAGAGTGCCTTTTTTATTTATCCGTGTATTGCATACCTGTATTCCGCCGTCCTTTAGGATATGCATGTTAGGGCATAAGGTGCATTGGACTTTTCCTCCGTCCAGTTTTGTATAATATTCAGCTTCTTTAAACGAAGACGTTTGGGCCCAGAGGTTCTCATGAAAATCAAACAACGCCTTCAAAGCAGGCGGCAAAACAGCCATGCCTATGCCGAGTTTGGCAAGGCTTTTGAAAAACTCCCGTCTTGAAATTGGCTCTGTCATGATAGCTTATTTTTTCTTGCGGTTCTTGGCGTTCGAATCGTCCTGACCACCCAAACCCGGATCATCCAGGTCTTTTGCCGGAGGCGGGGTAAAATTCTTAACCACTATCAACTTGGCTTCCAGTATGCCGAGCATTTTGGGATTAAGGAAAAACCGCCCTATCCTATCCAGTTTGGGCTTCCCTTGATTGCGGTATTCGGTAATTTCCTTAAGTTGTTCAGAAAGCTCCTCGGCTTTATTCTTTATCAGGAACTGGGAAGCCAATTCGTCCTTGTTCAGCTCGAACTCCTCGTCGCTCATGCCGCGCGCTTCGTCAACCAGCCCGAAAAGGCGCGCTTCTTCCTTGGCCTTTTCTTCATCGGTCAGCTTGCCGTGTTTTTCCTCGAATTTCTTGAACTGTTCCTCTAAAATCTTCTTGCGCTTTTCCTCATAAACGGCGGCGCGGACGGAACGGATTTTTCTCAATATGGCTATTTCCCTTTCATTGGACGATGCCTGCCCGGCCCTGACCGGATTCTTCTGGCTTTTGGGAGGCAACAAGCACGGTTTAAAGGTGTTGATTACTTCCTTTTGGGCTTCAGTCAGGATTTCTTCTATCTTGCTTTGATACGCGGCCTGTTTTACCTTGAATTCTTCTTGGAGCTCTTCAGCTTTATCCACCGTGGCATTCGCCTTACTACCCGTTTCCGGCGAGATATTAGACCCATGGGTGATTAAATCTTTCTTAAGCTCATCCAGCGACTTTTCCAAATCAGCCGCGACAATTTCCCCTTTTTCCTTATATGATTCCCTCAACTCATCCAATTCCTTTAACACGTTGATTATTTTACCAAACTGTTCCTCGGTAAGGTTAAGCCCGTTAATAAGATTGGTCAGGCTTATTTCCTCTCTTAAGGATTTGGATTTCTCCTGAATATCTTTCTCTTCTCCACGGACAATCCCGGCAAAAGCCAAAAGGCAACCAAACACGGCTATAATTAGCATTCTTTTTCCCATAAAAACTCCTTTCTTCACATAATTCGCTATATAATAAAACACTCATTCCGCCAAAATGTTTCTTTCAAAATATTATATATACGAAAATATCCAAAAGATTATCTTGACGCCGTAAACCGGGGTATGTAGAATATCCTGCATAATCGTATCAGGAAAGGAGAAACAATGCATAAAATACTATTGGCAAGCTCATTAGTTATCATAGCGCTTTTAATCGGAAGCGTCAATCTGTCTGCAGAAGAACCTTCCAGGGCATTTGACGTAAAATACCTCTTTGAAACTACAGGCACGGACTGGGAAAAAAGCCAGGGGCTGGAACTGACCGCCAGGTGGCCCGTATCCAAAAAAATGCATTACCCGAAGCATGGCATCAGGCACGGGTATGTTTACGCGGAAGGTTTTCTTGACATACTGCCTTCGGAACTAAAAAGCGGCATAACCATCGACGGTAACCCGGTTAATATCGAAGGTGATTGCGCCACAAAGGTTTTAGGAGGTTCCGCATTTATCACCAGCCGGAGCGAAGTTAAAAAAGTAACTTGGTATCTGGGAGGCGGAATCGCTTATTATATGCACGATTTTTCCGCTTCGACCCGCACTAAAAATAATCTTTCCAGCACTGTTTCAAAAATACTCACCCAGCGCGGAGTAACCCTTTTAAGCTACAGTTCAAATATCGAAATCGAGAATACCTTTGGTTTTCATATTAACATAGGAATGAACATAGAGTTAAACACTAAGACATCTTTGGATTTGAGCTACAGATTAAATTCCGCTTCCGCGGACATGAAAATCACTTCATCTATGAATACATCCGCCGGTTCTGCGGCAAGTTCGGAAACATTTACCATAAACAGGGAAGGCATGCTGGGGATAGGATTGACTATCCGTTTCTAACTGCTGTTTTGGTTAATACGTAAAAACTCCCCCGCTCAATTTCTGTGCGCGAGCGATTAATCGGGGATTTCTTGACGGGCGTCAAGGAATGCTTCCGCATCCTGATAAACCCGCTCACCATATAACCTTTACTGAAATACGCTGTGAAAATGGCGCGTGTTTTTGCCCTCCAGTCTTTTGCCAGAGAAAGATTCTTATTCTGTATTGACTTTATTTCCGGAGGTATTTCCGCAAAAAGTAATTTTCCTTTCAGATTCAAACGCGGCTTGCCGCAAACCAGTAATCCTTTTTTATTAAATCCGGTATGGTTAATAACTGCATCTTCACTCAGTCTTCCAATCTTTTGAACATTTAAACACTTGAACTCTTTATTAAGCCACCACTCGGCAAGGAAACGGTCCGTTTCTAACCCTTTATTAAGAACACTTGAACTGGTACCGTAGAGATTAATATAATACTCCCTGGCGATAATACCCAGCTTATTGATATTAAAATGGGCGTTCAGACTTTGCAATGGGTCGAATGTCCAGGCCATAAGTTTTATCCCCTGTTTCATTGCGGCGGCGCGCTGGGCAAGCTTTAAGCGGTAGCCTATATCGCTGTTACGATATTGCGGTAAAACCGCCAGCATCCGTGAAGAATGGATTAACTGGTTTTTCCCTCCCTTTGGCTTTCTGATGCCGGCAAACCCGAAGACAAAACCTATCATCCTGCCTAATTCGGTAAATGCGCCCAGGACGATTCCCCCGTTACGGCTTATGGTAATAAGCTCGTTTACCGGGATGATTTCCCTGTCCTCAAACCGCCAGACGGTTTTCTGGATTTGCTCACATTCGTGGAATTCCTTGACTACTTTTAAAGGATGGATGTAATAATTACGTTTCACTATAACTCTATTCCCTTAACCGATTTAATTCCCTTTTGGAACGGGTGTTTGATATTCAATATCTCACTTACCAAATCAGCCATTTTGCATACCTGTGGGGTCGCGTTTCTGCCTGTTAAAACGAGGTGCATCTTATCCGGCTTTCCTTTGATAAGCTTTAACACATCATCAACGCTTATCAGTCCATAATCAATCGCGTAGTTTATCTCGTCAAGAATGACCATGCCGTAGTTTCCGGATTTAATCCGCTCTTCGGCAATCTTCAACGCCTCTTCGGCGGCTTTACGGTGCGCGGGGTCGGGATTCTTCGGGTCGATGTGGCATAGGAATTCGCATTCCGGGCAGTTGTAACGGCTCTTATCGTTTTCCGGGTAAACGCAATCCTTTCCGGATTGTATTATTTCAAAGTCAGGAGAAAGCCTTTTGGCGGATTTTATTTCCCCGTAAGCACGCGAGCTTTTAAGGAACTGAATCATCAAAACTTTAAGCCCGCCGCCTAAAGCGCGCAGGGCCATGCCCAAAGAGGCGGTGGTCTTGCCTTTCCCGTCGCCAGTGATGACTACCACTAAACCTTTTTCCATGGATTATAATTATAATAATTCAGCGCCTTATGTAAACAAAATGCGGACGTCAACTGGCTGAAGTGAAAACGAAAGCCGGGAATAATTCGCTCAATCCGATTGCCTTACCACATCATTTTATCGGCATACGCGGCATCTTGGGCTGGTCCGGGTTAGTGGATATCGGAGTAAACGCAAGGAAATCGCCTATGCCGCTTGAGAGCAGTTTTTCAAAATCCACCTGCCCCTGCTTATTGAGCTCTATCGGGATAATGGTTTTGAATGTGAGTTTATCGTAACGCTTTAAAGCGCGGTTGGGCGTATTGAATTTATATTCCGCATGGGCACGGCCCAGAATAATTACTATCTGCGCCTCAAGATCATTTACTTCCTTCAGATAATTGGCAATGGATTCGCCGAAGGTCTCGTCCCATACGCATTGTCCCCAATACAACCGTTCTATTTTATCAGGAGTCATTATGCCGCTCTTAATCATACCACCGAATTGGGCAAGAACATATTCGCGGTGCTCGACATTGGATGTATCGATATCTTTTGCAACGAGCTTCTTTTCATCGTCGCTAAGGCCGTCCCAGCCTTTCTGGTAATATTTTTCTTTAAGCGCATTATCCACGTTCATAGCTACCGCTTTAATGCCATTTTTACCGATGAATTTCCAAATCGGCTGGTAATGGCGATACCAATTGCCGAATGTTTTGGAAATCGTTTTAAACAATTCTTCCTCGGTTATTTTGCCTGCCGAAAACTTATCCGCTTCCGGTTGCATCGGGCGCTGGAGGAATTCAAAACCCACTGCGACCTTCTTGTTATTCTTATAAAGCGCGGAAATGACATCCAGCTGGAGTTTATGCTGTTCGGTGCTGGTATGGCTTTCCCCGGTATAGATCGCCTGGATGCCTTTCAGCCGCTGAATCATCGTATCGAAATCTATTATTTCTTTTGCGGAAACATCCACAAACTTGGTGTAAAGCTCTTCAATGCTAAGGTTTCTTAAGTTTGCCGCGGTTGCTTCCGGGAATACGGCTTTGGGTTCCGGTTCAACCGGCTTGACCGGTTCGGGTTTTACGACCGGTTCCTGAACCGGTTTTTCTACTGGCTTGGAATCGACTTGGGAAGAAGGCTTGTCTTCATCGCCTGGAGAAACGCTTTCCTTATTTGAGCCGTTAGAACATTGGCTTATAAAGGGAAGAATAACCATTAATCCTACCATCAGCAGTATCCACATATTCATGTTCTTCATTTTTCTCTCCTTTTCTATTTGTTAAATCACTACTATTTACTTTTCCCGCCTAAAAGTCAATAAAAATGAATGAGTTTCTGCAATATTTTGTTGACAATATTTTTCTTTTCGCTATATTATGACGAAAAATCCAAGATGAAATCATCCCTTAAGGCTGTTCTGGTTTTAGAAGACGGTTCAATCATCCACGGGCTCGGTTTCGGCGCGGAAAAAACCGTTAAAGGGGAGCTTGTTTTCAATACCGGAATGACCGGCTATGAAGCCGCCCTGACCGACCCTTCCTACAACGGCCAGATCCTGATGATGACCTATCCCTTAATCGGCAACTATGGCGTCATGCCCGAGACCGATTGGGAATCTGAAAAGATTCAGACTGAAGGATTTGTCGTCCGGGAAATCTGCACGCAACCCTCCCACCGCTTTTCTGAAAAGACCATTGACGCCTTTCTTAAAGCGCATGATATCCCCGGCATCTACGGAATAGACACGCGAGCACTCACCATAAAAACAAGGCAGTCCGGCACCTTAAGGGCAATCCTTAAAACATACGAGGGCGATTTGCCTGATTCGGAAAAGGAAATCCTTTGCTACGAGGCACGCGTGATGCCCGCCCCGGAGCGCTATAACCTGGTCGCCGAGGTCTCCTGCAAGGAACCGAAGTGGTTTGCACCTGAATCCGGGCATACAAAAAAAAGAGTAGCTCTGATAGATTGCGGGGCGAAAAGGAATATCATCCGCGAGCTCACTGCGCGCGGCTGTGAAGTGGCCTTATTGCCTTACGATATATCCCCGGAAGAAATAGATAAACTAAATCCTGATGGAATCCTGGTATCCAACGGCCCCGGCGATCCGGCGCACCCGGAAATAATCGCCCGCACGGTAAAGGCCATCCGCGCCGTCTGCGAAAAATATCCGATAATGGGCATCTGCCTGGGCCACCAGATTCTGTCGCTGGTTTTCGGCGCGCGCACCTATAAGCTGAAATTCGGCCACCGCGGCGCCAACCAGCCGGTAAAAAATCGACAGGATAACCGCGTTTATATAACTTCCCAAAACCACGGATTCGCCGTTGACCCGGCTTCCTGCCCTAAAGAACTGGAAATTATCGGGATAAATGTCAGCGACGGCACGGTTGAAGCGATGGAACACAAAAAGCTCCCGATTTTCTCCGTGCAATACCACCCGGAAGCCTCTCCCGGCCCATGGGATAGTAAATATTTATTTGACCGTTTTATAAAACTATGCCAAAGCGCAAAGACCTAAAAAAGCTGATGCTTATCGGCTCGGGGCCCATTGTCATCGGGCAGGCGGCCGAATTCGATTTCTCCGGCTCGCAGGCCTGCCGCTCGCTTAAGGAGGAAGGCTTTGAGGTAATCCTGGTCAATTCCAACCCGGCAACCATTCAGACTGATATTGATTTGGCGAATAAAGTTTATATGGAACCCCTGACCGCAGAAGTCTTGGCAAAAATCCTGGCAAAGGAAAAGCCGCAGGGGATTCTTTCCGGTATGGGAGGCCAGACCGCGCTTAACCTCTGCTCAGAATTATCGGAAAAAAGCGTCCTGAAAAAATACGGGACGGAATTACTGGGCAGTTCCGCCGAATCAATCGCCGCCTCCGAAGACCGCGACTTATTCCGCAAATTAATGAACGATATCAACGAGCCCATCCCGCGCAGTTTCGCCTGCAATTCCCTGGCGCAGGTTCTGGAAACGGTCCCCAAAGTCGGCGGCTACCCGGTCATCGTCCGCGCCGCTTATACGCTCGGCGGCACCGGCAGCGGCGTCGCGGAAAACCGACAGCACCTTGAGGGAATCGTGACTATGGGGCTGGCTTATTCGCGCATCAAGCAGGTCTTGATCGAGGAATGCGTCTTGGGCTGGGCGGAATATGAATACGAAATCATGCGCGACGGTGCCGATAACTGCATTATTATATGTAATATGGAAAACTTGGACCCAATGGGCATCCATACGGGCGAAAGCATCGTGGTTGCCCCCTCGCAAACCCTTTCCGACCGCGACCACCAGATTTTCAGGAACGCCTCGCTTAAAATTATCCGCGCGCTGGGCATTAAAGGCGGTTGCAATATTCAGTTCGCTTTTAACCAGCTGACCGGCCAATACCGCGTGATTGAGGTTAATCCGCGCGTCTCACGTTCAAGCGCACTGGCATCCAAGGCGACCGGCTACCCGATTGCCCGCGTCGCAGCCAAAATCGCCGTAGGGCTTAACCTGGATGAAATTCCTAATCCCGTCACCGGGAAAACCTACGCCGCGTTCGAACCGGCGCTGGATTACGTCGTCATGAAAATCCCGCGCTGGCCGTTTGATAAATTCCGCACCGTCGAGCGCCGCATTGGGACGCAGATGAAATCCACCGGCGAAGTCATGGCCATCGGCCGGACGATTGAGGAATCCATCCTTAAAGCCATCCGCAGCCTGGAAACGGATAAAATCGGGCTCGAGGCCGAAGCCTGGTCGGAAGCGACGCTGGTAAGCGAACTGGTCGAGCCGACCGACAAGCGCCTCTTCGCCATTGCCGAAGCATTGCGCCGCGGCTATAAGCCCAGCACCATTTCCGACCTGACCAAATGGGATATCTTCTTCATCCATAAGATAGAAAATATGGTCCGTGCGGAAAGAAAGCTCAAAGCCGCAGGCATTAAAGGATTGACCAAGGATTTCCTGTTGGAACTCAAGCGCACCGGCTTCTCCGATGAATACATCGCCTCTGTCATTGGCAAGGAAGAAAAAGATATCCGCGACAAACGGCACGAACTCGGTATTTCCCCTACATATAATATGGTCGATACCTGCGCCGCGGAGTTCGAGGCCGCCACCCCGTATTTTTATTCAACATACGAGAACGGAGAATTCAACCGCAGAGACGCAAAGGACGCAGAGAATAAATCAGAAATCCAAAAAATCCTGATTGTCGGCGGCGGACCCATCAGAATCGGACAGGGAATCGAATTCGATTACTGCTGTGTCCATGGCGTCCAGACTATCCGGGAAGAAGGCATAAAAGCAATCATCGTCAACAATAATCCGGAAACCGTCTCGACCGATTTCGATATATCGGATAAACTCTATTTCGAGCCGCTCACACTGGAAGACGTTTTAAACGTCATCGAGGAAGAAAAACCCTATGGCGTCATCCTCCAGTTCGGCGGTCAGACCTCGGTAAACCTGGCAATGCCTTTGCAGGAAATATTATCCAAGCGCCCGGATTTAAAGACGCGGATTCTTGGGACGCCGCCGGATTCAATCGATATGGCTGAAGACCGTAGCCGCTTTGAAGCGCTCATGAAAAAGATGGGTATCAACCAGCCGCCGGCCGGCACGGGTTACTCTTTCGAGGAAGTAAGGAAACTCGCCGAACAAATCACTTACCCTGTTCTCGTCCGCCCCAGTTACGTCCTGGGCGGACGCGGGATGGAAATAGTCCATAACGAAAAAGAGCTTGAATTCTATATGGCATCTGCCGTCCGGGTTTCCAAGAAACACCCGGTCCTGGTGGATAAATACCTCTCGAACGCCATAGAAATAGATGTCGATGCGGTATCGGACGGCAAAGATGTTTTTATCGGCGCCATCATGGAACATATCGAGGAAGCCGGCGTCCATTCGGGTGATGCCACCTGCGTCATCCCGCCCCAGACGCTCTCTAAAGACATCATCAATGAAATCAACCGCGTCACCCGCGAAGTCACCCTCGCCCTGAAGACCGTCGGTCTTATAAATATCCAACTGGCAATTAAGGATAATCTTGTTTACATGATAGAAGCCAATCCGCGCGCCAGCCGGACCGTTCCATATGTCTCCAAAACCATCGGAATCCCGCTGGCGAAAATCGCCACTAAACTGATGTTGAATAAAACGCTTAAAGAACTCGGCTTGACCGAAACTCCCACTCAGAATTACGTCTCTGTCAAGGCGCCGGTCTTCCCCTTTATGAAACTGCCGGGTGTCGATTCCATCCTCGGCCCGGAAATGAAATCCACCGGCGAGGTCATGGGAATAGATAACTCCTTCGGGCTGGCCTATTACAAGGCGTTCCTGGCAAGCGGCAACCTTTTACCTTTGAGCGGGCAGGTATATCTCACGGTCTGCGACAGCGATAAGGAAAAAATAGTCCCGGTCGTCCGGAAACTGGTTGATAATGGCTTGAATATCATTGCAACCAAAGGCACGGCCGAGTTTTTAAGGAGCCATAATGTCCCGGCAACCACGGTCTGGAGAATCAGCGAGCGGCAGACCCCCAACGCGCTTTCCCTGATGCGCGAAGGAAAGGTGCAATTGATTATTAACACCCCCACCGAAGGAAGCGGACCCAAGCGCGACGGATATAGGATGCGCAGATTGGCGGTGGAATCCGGGATTCCCTTTATCACCACGGTCACCGCGGCACGCGCCGTTGCCAATGCCATCGAGCTCATGAAAAAGGGAGAGCTCAAAGTAAATTCCCTTAATGAATACCTGAGTAAACACTCCAATAAAATAACCGCTCCAACCGAACAGGCTTCGCAAACACTTTAGGTTTGCTAATCCATTGTAAAAATACGGAGCGTAGCGACGTCCCGATAAATTTTATCGGGATATACCTTAATGTTAATCTAAAAGACTTTACTTAATCCGTGTTTTTTGCTATCGTAATTAATTATGGCGGAAAATAATAACGCTTCTCAGTCGCAATCCGGCGGCGCTTCCATACCCGGTTACCAGATTCAGGGCAAGCTCGGCTCGGGCGGGATGGGCATCGTCTTTAAGGCGCTTGACATCAAAAACAACCGAACGGTCGCTTTGAAACTCCTTTACCCAAAGACGGTCCAGAATAAAACCTTCCTCGACCGCTTCGCCCGCGAGGCAAAACTCCTTATGAAGTTCGACCACCCCAATATCGTCAAGGGCTACCAGGTGGCGAATTACAAAGGGCTTTACTTCCTCGCCATGGAATATATCGAGGGTAAATCCGCCCAGCAGCTACTTGATGAAAAAGGCCCTTTCAAGGAAGACTTCGCCACCTACACCATCCTCCAGGCCGCCAAGGCACTGGAGTATATGCAGAAAGAGGGTATTATCCACCGTGATGTCAAGCCGGATAACCTCCTGATTACGCCGGATAATAAAGTAAAACTCTGCGACCTCGGCTTTGCTCAGCCGATTGGCTGCGCGACGACAGAGACATCCACAGATACAACCTGCGGGACTCCGCAATATATGTCGCCGGAACAGGCAAAGGGAAAAGCGGATATCGATATCAGGAGCGATATTTACTCGCTCGGCGCGACTTTTTATCATCTCGTCATCGGCAAGACCCCGTTCCAAGGGACCGATAATATGGAAATCATGGCAAAGCAGGTTTTGGACAGCCTGCAATCAGACGAGGTAAAAAACAGGCGTTTATCCCCCTTAACGCTTTATTTCATAGAAAAGATGATGGCAAAGGAAAAGGAAATCCGCTACCAGAACCCGACCGAGGTCATCGAGGATATCGAGGCGCAGACCGCCGGCTTCAAAAGCCTGTTTTACGAGAAACCCGCCACGCCGACTCAACCGAAAACAACGGAAACGGAACCGAAACAACCGACCCGCATGAGCCGTCTGGAAGAAATACGCAAGAAATACGGGAAGAAGTAATTTAAAACTAACCACAGAGAAAGACCGAGAATAAAAACCCTTTTGTCTACTCTGTGCCCTCTGTGGTTATCTCTTTTATTTGACCTCCCCTCCCTATTTTTGATATAAATCTAACCTTAATAACTTATCCGGATAGATTACCTATGAAAACCGATATATTACGCAGGAAATTCCTCTCATTCTTCGAGAGTAAAGGGCATACCGTAATGCCTTCGGCGCCCTTAATCCCGGAAAACGACCAGACGCTCCTTTTCACCGGAGCCGGGATGAATCCCTTCAAGGAATTCTACCTCGGCAAAACCAAACCCCCTTTCCCGCGCATCACCACCGTCCAAAAATGCATGCGCACCGTGGATATCGAAAGGGTCGGCCGGACCGCCGCGCACCATACCTTCTTTGAAATGCTCGGCAATTTCTCCTTCGGCGATTATTTCAAGCGGGAGACCATCGCCTGGGCATGGGAATTCCTGCTCAAAGAACTGAAAATACCGGAAAGCCGTCTCCTCGTTTCCGTTTATAAAGACGACCAGGAATCCTACGATATCTGGCTAAAGGAAATAATGCTCCCGCCGGAAAAGATATATAAACTGGGTGCCAAGGATAACTTCTGGCCCTCGAACGCACCCCTTGACGGTCCCAACGGACCCTGCGGCCCCTGCTCGGAAATATTCTACGACTTCGGCAAAGAACACGGCTGCGGACTGCCGACCTGCAGTATCGAATGCGATTGCAACCGCTTTGTCGAGATATGGAATCTTGTCTTTACCCAATTCGACCGGCAGGAAGACGGCTCTTTGAATCCGCTCCCCCAGAAAAATATCGATACCGGAATGGGTTTGGAACGCCTCGCCGCCGTGATGCAGAACGTCATCAGTAATTTTGAGATAGATATCTTTAAGCCCCTGATAAAAGAAACCGCTGCCATCCTGAAGGTCGAATACGATACAGACCGCGAGGAAGGCGCCCGGATAAAAAGGATTGTTGACCACGCGCGGGCTCTCGTCTTTACCTCTTCAGAAGGATTATTGCCATCCAACGAAGGCCGCGGATATGTCGTGCGCCGGATTCTGCGCCGCGCCGCGCGCGACGGCCGGACGCTCGGAATGAAAGAGCCTTTCATTTATAAGCTTGTTCCGGCGGTCATCAATGTGATGAAAGAAGGCTACCCGGAATTACCCGATAAGGAAAACCACATCGTCCGCATCATCAAGGCGGAGGAATCCAAGTTCCTGGAAACCGTCGAACAGGGCATGGCATTGCTGGATGAAATCATAAACACCCTCGCGCCCAAGGGGATAAAACTCTTCCCGGGCGATGAGGCGTTCAAACTCTACGATACCTACGGATTCCCCATGGACCTGACCGAATCAATCCTGCGCGAACGGGGCTTCAAGCTGGATTTGCAGGGCTACGAAAACGCCATGAAAAACCAGCGCACGCGCTCGCGCGCCTCTTCCCAGATAGCCCAGAAGATATTCGCGGAAACACCCATATCGGAGGTGAAAAGCTTCCTTAAGGAAACCAAGTTCGTCGGCTATGAAGTGACCGAATCCCCCGTCAAAATCGTCGCCATCCTCTCCGGCGGCAAGCTGGTTCCAGATGCAACGAAGGGAACGGAAGTCTCCGTAATTACGGAAAAGACGCCCTTTTACGGCGAAAGCGGCGGGCAGGTCGGTGATACCGGAATCATAAAAAGCGATGCGGTGGAAATATCCATAACCGATACCCAGCATATAGAGGATTACATCATCCATATCGGCAAGGTCAAGAAAGGCTCGGTTAAATCGGGCGAAGTGCTGACCGCTCTGGTGAACCTCGCGCGCCGTAAATCCATCGCGCGCAATCACACGGCAACCCATATTCTCCAAAACGCTTTGCGGAGCATTGCCGGAGAGCATATCGAGCAATCAGGGTCGCTGGTCGAACCGGAACGCCTGCGCTTTGACTTCGCGCATTTTAATCCGCTCTCTCCCGACGAGCTTAAGCTCATCGAAGACCGCGTGAACGATAAAATATTGGAAGGCCTTTCGGTAAATACCCGGCTTCTCACTTTGGAGGAAGCCAAAAAGCAGGGAGCTCTGGCATTCTTCGGCGATAAATACGGGGAAAACGTCCGCATGGTCGAAATCTCCGGTTTAAGCCGCGAGCTCTGCGGCGGCACCCACGTTTCTAATACCGGCGAAATCGGCATGTTTAAAATCATAAGCGAGGCATCAATAGCCTCAGGCACGCGCCGTATAGAAGCGGTCACCGGCACCGGAGCCATCAAACTCTTCCGCGAGGAGGAACAGATTCTAAAAGATATTACGGGATTATTGGAAACCGTCCCGGCAAAGGCAATCGCTAAGACAAAGACGATGCTCGCGGAAATAAAGACCCTGCGCCAGGAAACGAGCAAGTATTGCCAGCAGAATAACCAGGAACTCGCCAAGGAATTTCTCGCCCGCGCGCAGGATTTGAAAGGCATAAAAATAGTCGCGGAACTGCTTCCGGATAAAACCGTAGATGATATGCGCCTGATGAGCGATTCTTTGATGAATAATCCAAGCCCCGTCATTGCGTTTATCGGGACGGAGGCAAATAAGCGCGCGACCATCATACTGGCAATCTCGCCGAAACTCGCGGAAAAGGGGCTGGACGCGGTCGGCATCATCAAGGAAGTGGCGGTAACGATAGGCGGCAGCGGCGGCGGGCGCAAGGACTTCGCGCAGGCAGGCGGCAAGGAACCGGGGAAACTGAAGGACGCCCGCGACCAGTTCCTGAAAATAATTGCTCAAAAGTTATAAGTTACAGGTTACAAGTTATTGTGCAGAAACAGGGCGTTCGCTCCGCTCCGCAAGCTAATGAACAATTGAACTATTTAACAAATGAACTCGGAGTCCCGATTTATCGGGACGGACGTCCCCGAAAGCTAATGAACTATTGAGCCGATGAACAAATGAACCCGGAGTCCCGATTTATCGGGACGAACGTCCCCGAAGCCCGCCTAAGCGGGAGAGCGGGATAACTTCATATGAATTTAATCATCAACGGTCAGCAAAAGGAAATGCCGAACAATCTCACCGTATCGGCGTTATTAACCGAACTCCGTATAAACCCGCTGGGCGTGGCGGTGGAACTGAATCTGAAGATTATCAGCCGGAAGCTATAATCTATTGCGTTAGCGTAATTCTCTTAATTAACCGAATAAATTGTTGACTCAAAAGGTGTAATTTACTACACTTATCGGTGTAATAAGGAGAGCTCATGATTCCTCTACGAAGCGGGATAACCATTAAACTGCTTGATTATTTCTTCCTTAATCCGCAGGAAAGCCTCTATGTCAACGAGTTAAGCCGGAAGCTGGACATGGATAAAAGGAATCTGGTAAAGAAAATAAGGCAATTGGAAAGCGAAGGTATCTTAAAAAGCCAAGCCAGGGGGAATTTAAAATTATATTCCGTTAATAAAGCCTATCCTTTATACGAAGAGCTCAGAAAAATATTCCTTAAAACAATCGGGCTGGAAAGCAGGCTGAAAAAAGCCGCCAAGTCGGTAAAAGGCATCAGGGAAGCTTACATTTACGGCTCTTATGCCGGCAATAAAATGGAAGCTCACAGCGATATTGATTTATTGGTTATAGGCGTCCATAACATCGCACAACTGCAGAAAGGGATTAACCTTTTGCAAAAGGAAACCGGCCGTGAAATAAACACGGTTAATATGGATGAAAACGAATACTGCAAGCGGATTAAGAACAAAGACCCGTTTATTCGCGGCATCTTAAATAAAAAGCATGTCAGGATTATATGATAAAATTCGATGATAAATACTTCAGCCGGTTTAAATTTACGGATGAACAGGTGCGGAAAAACATGGATAATGCCGAGAAGGATTTGGCAATCGCCCGGAAAGACCAAATACCCGAGGTGAAGTTTAATTATGCCTACAGCGCGTTTATTAAATCCGGCATCGCTCTCTTAAGTTATCATGGGGCAAAAGTTAAAAGCGTGCCCGGGCATCACATCAAAATAATTGAGACAACGGCGGAGCTGTTAAAAGATGAAACGATTAACGACCTGGGCAATGTAATGCGGTCTAAACGGAATCGGGATTTATACGACGGCGGGATAGAGGTTACCGGAAAAGAATGCCGTGAATACATTGGCTTTGCGGAAAAAGTGATTGCGAAGATAAAACAACTACTCCTGAACGAATGAGCCCGGAGTCTCGATATATCGGGACGGAGTGGGATAACTTCATATGAATTTAATAATAAATGGCCAGCAAAAAGAAATGCCCGATAACCTGACGCTTTCGGCATTATTAACCGAACTCCGTATAAACCCGCTGGGCGTGGCGGTGGAACTGAACCTGAAAATCATCCCCAAGACCGATTACGCCAAGACGCAGTTAAAAGAAAATGACAAGCTGGAGATTATTTCGTTTGTCGGGGGAGGATAAAGGGAGTTACAGGTTAGAAGTTATATACTTAACTTAAGGCGTCCACAAACTTCATGTCCCATTACCAAAATCCTGCGGTTTATTGACTTCACCTCTGCGTTAATGTATAATTATTAACACTCTAAATAAAAGAAAGGAGCCTTATGGAAAACTTTTCAATGAAGAACGAGATATTCAAACTGTTGATAACCAACAATGTCCCCTTTGAAGGGGCGGAAACAATTCTTTCCCAATGTCTTAACTTTATGAAAAATACCGGAAAACTGGGTGAAGTTGTGCATTCTTTGGGATTGGAACTCTCCAGGTTCAGGCAGAATGAAGCGCTGGAGTTCTATTACGATATAAAAAAGGACGGGGAAGACCTTGCCTATATTTCTAAAGGCTGGGAAGACCCCGGTTTTCGTTTGGGCGAATTGATAATCATCCCGTTTAAAGACCTGAATATATTCAGGCAAAACTCTGATAAAATACTTAATATCTGCTCCACGCAGGTGATTGCCTGCGGCGTTAACGCGACGCCTAAAAGCGAATTGCAGCTGGATTTGACAATCCCCATTTACCAGGACGGGCTGACCGCGAAAACGCTCAAAGACGCTCTGGACACGATGAAAACCTGCGTCACTAAAATCAAGGCGTTCTTCAGATAATAAGAAAGGAGTGTTTATGAGGTATTTAGTGATATTGTTTGTGCTTATGGCTATGCTGAGTGGATGTAGCAGAAAGCCTGCTGTGCCTGAGGCTTTTAAAGGGCAATTAATGAAGTTTTTAGATGCAGGAACCAAGATAAATGTGATGCTGCATGGGCAATTGTCTTATACTGAGTTTAGACAGCAGCTCGCTGATACTAAGGCAGCTCACGATTTAATGGGTTCGATGTGGCCGGGTGCGCTATCGCAAAGCTTTGATGATGGATTTGCGAAGGCAATAGAAGGGTGGGATTTAGTTCTAAGTTTGTGGACGTTTAAAGTGGATGGTGAGTATCCTCCGTCCGAGGTGGGAAATAATGGCTACGATTTCTATGTTGCTTATGAGGGAGATAAAGTGTGGACGGAAGAGTTCAAGAGTGACTGTCCTGATATAAGCAAACGAGGCAAGTTGTTTATTCCTGTTAACGAGAATGTTCGTATAATAGGCGACATAGCTGGTGAAGCGTTTGAGGATGGAAGAAATAAAATATTAAAGGAGTTAGAAAAGTGAAATAAGTGTGCTTTAGGACGTTATATTTATGCAAAGAATAATTGAAAGATTTAATATCTGCGCTACTCAAGTGATTGCCTGCGGCGTTAAATCAACGGATAGAAGCGAACTACAATTAAATTTGACAATTCCCATTTACCAGGGCGGTCTTACCGTAATCACGCTTAAAGATGCCTTGGATACGATGAAAACCTGCGTCACACAAGTAAAAGCTTTTTTCCCGCGGTAAAATATAGGGAGTAAGTTAATGGAAAAAGAAATATATCGGGCAGAGGAAATAACAAATAAGGAAAGGGCGATAATCTACGGAATAATCCGGAAAGACGGCACCGTATCCACCAGATACAGCAGTGAACCGATTTTCCCTGCCAAGTTGGCCGAAGAATTACGCCAAAACGATGACTTAAAACGAAAATGCCCCATAGACGAAAATGGAAACGTTAAAGTAAACGAAATAGATAAAAAAGAAATAACCCGATTAATGATTGATAATAAGGAACAGGTTTTCAGCCGTCTTTGTAGCGAGCGGAGCGAGGATTTGGTAACTTTTACGGTGTTCGAAAGCCTTAATATAATCCATGGTCGGGACGAAAACAATACGCCGTTTGATATCACTCCTTTGCTCGGCGGGCAAAAAGTAAGGTATAGGAATAAAGTCAGGCTTTGGTTTGGAGCAAACGGTGACACCTTGTTTTGGAGGCCGTTAGATGATAAAGATATTCCACCGGATAAATACAATCCGGCTCTTCTGGATACCATAAAGAAAATAGAAATTCATCCCAGGGAAATAGGCGGTCATATACAAAGAACCGAATCGGATGCCGTTCATGTAAACAGCGATAAAAAGACCATGGTGTTTCTGGATGCCAAATTAACTGCCCAATCTTCCCCTTGTTATTCTGCCGAGCAAAAAGCCTGCCGACTTTATGTTAAATGTTCAAGGAGTGATGGGGGGCATCAGAAGGAAAACCATTGCGATTATTGGGGAAGCGATAATTTTGCAGAAAAAGATTTAATTCCCAAATACTTTAATTCCATAAAAAAACCGGAAAACATTTCAGGGGAAGTGGATAACCAAATTGCCTTCTGTAATAAATATTACCAGCTTATGAGAAACTGGCTTTTCGGTAATATACTGGTGGATACAGTTGATGCTTTTAAAGGATGGGATTTCCACCTGGTTCACGTCGGTGATATAAATCACCTGCAAGATATGGAGTTTTACCTTGGGTTTAAAAAGCATTTGAAAGAAATTGATATAGAAGGGCAACCTTCCCGGACATTTGCCTTAACCACTTGGCAGCATATCGCCTCGTCTGTCGGGCAAACATTCCCCGCCGATGAAAAAGCATTGTCTCTTTTGGGTTGGCTTTCCAATCACCCTGTAACAGGCTCTATTTACGGACAACATAATTGCTTATTTCGATAACTGATTAATAAATGGGGACTTTAGCTGTATATAAGTGTAATAACTGCGGAAATCAATTTGAAGCTTCCAAGGGAGGGGGATTTAACTTTGTCGAATATAGGTGTGTTAAATGTGATTATATAAAAGGCGTGCCGAGCAAGAATAAAGGCGGCAAATATTATAAAAAGATTCCCACTAAACTAATAGGTGTATGCAATAAATGCGGAGGTGAACTGGACAATAAACTGCATCCCATGTGTCCGAAATGTAAAAAAAGAGATGTAACAGAAAAAGAAGTATTGTTGTATTATGATTAAAAAACGGTTTAGAAAGAATGTTTTGCTTGGATAATTCAGGGCATCCATCCCGAATTTCAAATCCCCCTTGACACTTGAAGTTTGTAATACATCCCCACGGAAAAAACCTACCATTTCGCTGAGCCTCGGACACCATTATCCACTATGTCTGATAGCAAGGCGCAGAGGAACGGTCTTCATTATGCACAGGATTCCTTAGCATTCCGCACAGGATCGGTCAGCAAGGCGCACCAGACCAGTCACCATTATCCACCGGATTCCTCTCCATTCCGCAATGTATAAGTCACCATGGCGCAGAGGATTCCTCAGCATGATGCAAAGGATTCCTCAGCATGGCGCAAAGAGAGAGACATACTACTCCCGCTCATCCGTTCCAATTCTCATCAGTATTAGCTTCTATCCCTGAGTATGGCAGATTAAACGATTAGTAGTGCCAGTCTCTATGGTCAAGATGGGTACGATAAATGATTAAGAGGGGTAGACTAAATGGCTTAGAGCGGTAGATTAAATGATTAGTAGTGCCGGATTAAATGATAAGGATGGGTAGGATAAATAGTTGAGAGGGGTAGTCTAAATGGTTATGACGGGTAGATTAAATGGCTGGGATGGGTAGACTAAATGGCTATAGTGGGTAGTCTAAATGGTAAAGAGTGGTAGATTAAGTGGTAGGGATGGGTAGGGGGTATGGTACCACCACCCCCAAAAAGTTAGAATACCACTTATTAGCAGGTTTAAATCAATATAAGCAGTAATCAGCCTATTTTAGGCTCTTTTTCGAAATAACCACTACCAAAAAAACACTGTTTTTTGGGTAGACCTCTACCACTTTTTAGGTGTTTTGAAGGGGTTTTGTACACTGATTCAGCAGATTTTGCTGATTTATCCGTTAAATCTGTTTAATCCGCTTACAGAACTCAATATATTAAAAATGGCGTCAAATATACGCGTTTTCATGGAATAAACGGAAAGATTGGGTTGACAAAGTGGAAGAAAATGCTTGACAAAGTGGAATAAATAAGTTGACAAGAATGGATTAGAATGTCAGAATATCAGGATACCAGATGACCAGAAAAAAACAGACTATCAGAAAATCAGAATAACAGAATGCCTAAATCTGATGCTCCCGCCAAAGGCGAGGCTCGCCGAAAGCGGCTGATAATCTGATGCTCTGATACTCTGATAATCTTTAAGCCTATGCCAAGAAGATGTATTTTCATCCAGCTGGATAAATCCGAGATTGCCTCGCTCCAGCACTTTATGTCCCGGATGTCGGTCGAAGGCAACCACCACGCGCGGAAACGCGCCCAGGCAGTCTGGTTTTCCCACGAATTCCATACCGTGGAACGAATCGCCGAAGAACTTTAAACCTCTCCCCGCTCGGTTTACCAATGGCTCAAACTCTATAAAGAAAAAGGGCTGAACGGATTTATTTATCCGATACGCTCCAGGAAATTAACCGCCCAACAGATTGATGAGATTATGTCCGTCAGCGGATGGTCCGCTTATATGATAAAAAGAAGGGTATCCACCGAAGGCTGGTCATCACGCAAAATCGCCCAGTGGATAAAAGACAACTGGAATATAAATATCTCCCATGAACGCTTAAGGCAGATTATAAATAAGAAACTGCGCGGAGGTTAAACATGTCCCCGAATTATACGCGCAAAGAGGTTATTCTTTTATAGGCAACTGGATTGTAATCCTCTCCGAGACGGTGCCTTTCTTGGTATCCATAATCCTGAAAGATAGGTTTACCTCGCCTGTTTTATCCGGCATCCTCAAAAAGAGCTGACGGTTTTTGGAATCGTATCTGAATGACTTCTCGTCCAGGTCAAGTATCTTAACTTCGCCATCCGGTATATTCGCGCCGATAAACGTGATGCCCGCTTCCGCGTTTCTCCTAAGGGTCATTTTAGGAAATTTTACCCCGATGACGCGGATAAAATCCTTCATATCCGCCAGCTTAAACCCGCCGGCGCCGGCCAGGATTGATTTATCGATTTCCCCGGCAAGCGCTTCTATTTTCCGGTAACTATAAGACCAATCCTGCCTCCCGTTTAATACCACCAGGACATTTTTCCGTGTAAAGAAAATCGTTCCGCGGTCGGATTCAGCGGGCAGCCAATAGCAATTATCCCCGAATTTGCCGCCGGATTGGCTGCCTTCTTTGGCTTTTTCCGCGAGCAGTAACGATTCTTCCAGCGCATCAACCGCGCTTTCGGCGTCAGCGAAGACTTTTACTGTCATCTCAAATGAATCCTTGTTGGGTTCGGCAAGCGGCGTCTTCTCATCGTTTTTCCCCTCCTGTTTTTCCGGCCGGACGGTAAAACAGCCCGCCCCGCCTTCAAGCGCGCCTTTCGGGAAAAAGCGGGCCAGCCATTCGGCGCTGTTAAATTCAACTATCTGGTTGCCGTTCACCTCTTTGACAACCCGGAATTTGTATGAGCCAATATGTTTGCCTTTCCTGATTATTTCCTTGGGTTTTTCCCGGCCGGGAGTTTGCTCCTCGGGTTTACTTTTCATTTTGTAGTCGAGGTTTAAATAGATAGTATTATCTGTGGTAAGCTTGGAATCCATATCCGAAGATTCCAGTTCTTCGATTTTCCTCCTGATGGTTTCCTTAAGCAGTGATTTATAGAGTTCGTCAAGCTCGTTTTGGTCGGACGAGGTTTTATCGTCATCCGAAGCGCCGGTAACGATATCTTCTGCTTTAAGGTCTGGGCAAACCGCCGCTAAACACATTAGCGTAATAAGCAAGGTAAATATTTTAATATGCTTTGGCATAAAGATAATCTCTTTCCTTAATGGGTAGTGTAAGATATTTTGGACGGGGTGTCAAGCGAAATTATGCCTGCCGTATCCCCATTCTCAATCTTCTTGACAAATCAGGCGTTTTGGATATAATATGCGGGTTTGAAGTATAGGTTTAACCGGATTAATGAATATATCCCGCTTAACTACGTTGCGGGACGCCCGATTATATGATTAGGTGGAACGGGCGCTGATAAAGCTGATGATATTTTTGAACTGTCCCACTCCGTCCCCCGACGTTACGTCGGGAGACTGCGGGGACGCTTGATTTATACTTGATTTTAGTAGAAGCGGAGGTTATTGTCTATGCCCAAAGAAATCAGATACGATGAGAATGCATGGAAATCCCTTAAAACCGGTATTGAAAAATCAGCCCGGGCAATCAAATTCAGCCTGGGACCCAGAGGACGCAACGTCATGCTCGACCAGGGCTGGGGCAGTCCCAAGATAATCAAGGACGGCAACGACATCGCCGATGAAATCGAGCTTTCCGACCCTTACGAAAACCTCGCCGCCAATATGGTCAAGCAGGCCGCTTCCAAAACCAATGACATGACCGGCGACGGCTCCACCACAACCGTGGTCCTGACCGAAGCCATCTTTATGGAAAGCTTAAAGCACGTCAATTCCGGCGCCAACCCAATGGCCGTCAGCCGCGGCATCGGCAAGGCCGCCGATTTCGTCATCAAGGAACTCAAGAAAGCCTCCAAGCCCGTAACTTCCAACGAACAGATTAAATATATCGCCACGGTCGCCGCGGGGAACTCTCCCGCCGTGGGCGAGATGCTCGCCAACGCCATGAAAAAGGTCTCCAAAGACGGCGTCATAACCATCGAGGAAGGCAAAGGCATAGAAACCGAAACGAAAATAGTCGAAGGCATGCAGTTCGACCGCGGATATATCTCACCTTATTTCATCACCGACCAGGAAAACCTGAAGGTGGAGCTAAACGAGCCTTACATCCTGGTTTACGAAGAGAAACTTGCCAGCACCATAGACTTAATCCCGCTACTGGAAAAGATAGCCCAGACCAAAAAGCCGCTTTTGATTATCGCGGACGAGGTGGAAGGCGATGCGCTGGCAATGCTCGTGGTCAATAAGACCAAAGGCATCCTCCAATGCGCCGCGGTCAAGGCGCCCGGCTACGGCGACCGCAGGAAGGAAATGCTGGAAGATATCGCCATCATGACTGATGCCGAAGCGATTTATAAGGATTTGGGCATAGATTTAAAGACGCTCTCCCTTGATAAACTGGGGCGCGCCAAAAAGGTGGTCATAGATTCGGAAAACACGACCCTGATGGAAGGCGCCGGCGCAACTAAGAAAATAGAGGCGCGGATAGCATCCATCCGTAAGGAAATAGAAAGAAACGATTCGGATTACGATAAAGAAAAACTGCAGGAACGTTTAGCGCGCTTAGCGGGCGGAATCGCCCAGGTGAATGTCGGCGCGGCAACGGAATCCGAACTTAAGGAAAAGAAATCGCGCGCGGAATCCGCCCTCCACGCAGTCAAGGCCGCTAATGAGGAAGGCTTTGTCACCGGTGGCGGAGTTACACTCTTAAAGCTTGCGGAGAAACTCGACAGCCTGAAACTGTCGGGAGATGAACAGCTCGGAACGGAAATAATGAAAAAGGCCTTGGCCATGCCCATCAGGCACATCGCCGGCAATGCCGGGCAGGATGGGTCATTGGTTATCAGGAAGATGGAACAATCCAAGGATGTTAATTTCGGCTACGACGCGGATAAAGAGGAGTTTACGGATTTGGCAAAGCGCGGGATACTGGACCCGGCGAAGGTCGTCCGTTGCGCCATCCAGAACGCTTCCAGCGTCGCCCAGCTTATTTTGACGGCAGGGGCGGCGATTATTGAAGCGCCTGAGGAAGAAGAGAAAGACGAAGAAACGCGGGGAGAATAACGACACACCCCTCACTCCCCTCTTATTAGAGGGGACTTAAATATCCCCTCTTGAGAGGGGGCAGGGGGTGTGTTACCGAAGGCTTTATTGTTTTAGAGTTACTAAATAGACTATGTTAAACAAAGCTTTATTGGTGCTAATCGGTTTCGCTATCGCATTCAGCGGGGTTAATCCATCCTTCGCTAAGGAGGAAAAGGAAAAAGTTCCCAAGGGCTTGAAGACAAAGACGGAAATAAACTATGAATTTAAAAAAGAATCAGGCAAATACAAAAAGACCTTATACGCTAAGAGTATTTACCAATACGATATTAAGGGTAAAGAAACTGATCGGAGCGTTTATAATACAGATGGTAAGTTAGCATCTAAGATACTTTTAAAATATGATAACAATGGCAATAAGATTGAATGGGATTTGTATGATGCCAATGATAAGTTAAAAAGCAAAGACCGTTATGAATATGATAACAAAGGCAATTGTATTCAGCTGGCTCAATACGATGGTGATGCTAAATTAACATGGAAAGCTCTTGCCAAATATGACGACAAAGGCAATATGATTGAGTTTGCTGTATATGCGATAAAGGAAGAATCCGGCAAGGAACAGGAAATCTTGGTATCCCAGACAAACTGGGAATATGAGTTTTATCCGGAGGAGAAGAAATAGTTATTAGAGTATATGTTATAACCGTTACCCCCCTCTGTCATTCCCGTGGAAACGGGAATCCAGAAGAGGGAATAACTGGATTCCTGCTTGCGCAGGAATGACCCCATTCAAAGATGTTAATTAATATTTAGTAAGAAGGAGTAAAACCATGAAAATAAGGCCGTTGAGCGACAAGATTGTGGTAAAACCATTAGAAGGCGAAACAAAGACTAAGGGCGGAATCGTCCTGCCGGATAACGCCAAGGAAAAACCCCAGAAGGGCGAAGTCATCGCCGTGGGCGAAGGCAGAGTCCTTAAGAACGGATCACTTGCCAAGCCGGTCGTTAAAAAAGGCGATATGGTTATCTACGGAAAATATTCCGGCAACGAGATGAAACTCGATGAAACCACCTATGTTATTATGAAGGAAGACGAGGTGCTGGCCAAGATAGAATAGATAACAGAATACCAGAAAACCAGATTATCAGATGAATAATTCATCAGAGATTTAACCCTCTGATATTCTGATGATCTGATATACTGATGCTCATTTATAAAAGGAGGAACTATGCCCAAACAAATAATGTTCGATGATGCCGCCTGGCAAAAGGTGCGTACCGGAATCGCCAAAATCACGGATACCATGAAAGTGACTTTAGGACCGACCGGCAAGAACGTCATTATCCAGAAATCTTTCGGCAATCCGGAAACCGCCAACGACGGCAAGACGATTGCCAAGGAAGTGGAGCTTCCTGACCCATTCGAGAATATGGGCGCCAAGATGATTGCCGAAGCCGCCGAGAAAACCGCCGAGGTAGTCGGCGACGGCACAACGACAGCGGCGATACTCACCCAGTATATCTATGAAAACGGCTTAAGGTATGTCGTTTTCTGCGCGAATCCTTCCTACATTAAAAAGGGAATCGACCGGGCAGTCGCGCTCACTGTTGAAAAGCTTAAAGGGATGTCCGTTCCAATCAAGAATAAATCCGATTACCAGAAAATCGCGACCATCTCGGCAAACCACGACGAAACCGCCGGCAAACTCATCGCGGACGCGATAGAGAAAGTCGGCAAGGAAGGCGTCATCACCGTGGAAGAAAGCAAAGGCCGCGAGACGACGCTTGAATTCGCTGAAGGAATGGATTTTGACAAGGGCTATATCTCGCCCTACTTCATAAATAAAGCGGATAACTTCACCGCGGAGCTTTCCGACCCGTATATCCTTATCAGCGAAAAGAAAATAACCAACGCGCAGGAACTCCTGCCGATACTGCAGAAAATACTCCTGACCGGCAAGCCTCTCCTTATCATCGCCGAGGAATTGGAAGGCGACGCGATGACGCTTCTGGTAACCAATAAACTGCAGAATGTCCTCTCCGTCTGCGCGGTCAAGGCGCCGGCATTCGGAGACCGGAAGAAAGCGATGCTTGAAGATATCGCCGCGGTTACCGGAGGCGAGATGCTTTCAGAGGAAAGCGGGCGGAAGCTTGAAAATATCACGCTCGATGAGCTCGGCCGCGCCAAGATGGTCCGTGTGGAAAAGGAAAAGACCACCATCATCGAAGGCTACGGGGAAAAGAAAGCCATCAACGCGCGCATAGAACAGATAAGGAAACTCCTTAAAACGACCACCTCGGATTACGATAAAGAGAAATACGAGGAGCGGCTCGCCAAAATACAGGGCGGTGTGGCGCTGATTAAAGTCGGCGCGCCGACCGAACCGGCCATGAAGGAAAAGAAAGCCGCCGTGGAAAACAGCGTCCACGCGGTCAAGGCGGCCAGGGATGAGGGAATTCTTCCGGGCGGCGGTATCGCATACTTAAGGATTATCCCTGACTTAAAGAAGCTGGAAAAATCCGTTGACGATGAAAACGAGAAAATAGGCGTACGTATCGTGGCGGAAGCCTTAAAAACGCCTTTAAGACAGATTGCCATAAACTCCGGACACGACGGCTCGGCGATTGTCGAAGAAGCCGCGGAAGGTAAAGGCAACACCGGCTTTAACGCGATGACCGGCAAATTCGTCGATATGCTCGATGAAGGAATAGTCGACCCGACCAAGACGATGCGCCTGGCATTACAGAACGCCGCGAGCATCGCCGGTATGATGCTGACTTCACGCACCATGATTACGGATTTGAAGGAAAAGAAGGAACAGATTGAAGGCAGCGTGAAATAGCAATTGTTATGTCTGAAAAGAAAGATTATTATGAAATTATCGGCGTCCACAAGGGCGCTTCGGAAGAAGAGATAAAGAAATCGTTCCGCCAGCTGGCGCTTAAATACCATCCGGACCGGCATCCGACCGATAAGGAAGAAGCGGAAAAGAAATTCAAGGAGATCGCCGAGGCATACGAGGTTTTAAGCGACCCGGAAAAGCGCGCCCAATACGACCGTTTCGGACACGCCGGACTGGGCGGGTTCACCAGCCGCGGATTTTCATCTATCGAAGATATCTTTGACGTCTTCGGCAATGTCTTTGAAGGAGACAGCATATTTTCCAGTTTATTCGGGGGCGGTGGAAGGCGCCGCGCCAGGGGAACAAATCTCAGGGTCGAGGTGACCATACCTTTCCGCGAGGCGTATTCCGGAGTGGA
This sequence comes from Planctomycetota bacterium, assembly GCA_016207825.1. Taxonomy (NCBI): domain Bacteria; kingdom Pseudomonadati; phylum Planctomycetota; species Planctomycetota bacterium. The sequence goes on from JACQZI010000007.1 coordinate 183,706, forward strand.
AAAGACGATTAACTTAAAGCGCAACGAAATCTGCCCTGAATGCAAGGGACTGGGCGCCAAGAAGAACGATATTGTCACCTGCAACAAATGCGGCGGCCGGGGCGAAGTCACCCAGAGCCACGGATTTTTCTCCGTGCGAACGGCGTGCCCTTATTGCGGCGGGCAGGGCAAGATGATTAAAAAGGCGTGCTCCTATTGCCAGGGCACCGGAATGGTGAAAAAGGAGCGCGAGATAAAACTGAAAATACTGGCCGGGATAGAGGATTCTTCCCGTATGCGCGTAGCAGGCGAAGGCGAGCCATCGCGCGAGGACGGTTCGGTCCGCGGGGATCTTTACTGCGATATCTTTGTCGCGCCGGACCCAATATTCGACCGCTATGAACTAGATATCGTCTGCGAAATGCCGATTACCTACAGCCAGGCGGCGCTGGGCGCGGAACTTGACGTGCCTACCTTGAAAGACGGGCCGGCTAAGCTTAAAATACCCGCCGGAACAAAGAGCGGACATATCTTCAACCTAAAAAGCTTGGGATTCCCGGATTTGAGAGGCAAACACCGCGGAAGCCAGATAGTCCGTGTGACCATAGACCCTCCGGATAATATTTCCAAAGAGCAGGCGGAGCTGATAAAAAAACTGAGTCAGTTTGACGATATTAAGAATATCAATACAATCCGTAAAATCAGGACGCAGGAAAAAGTATCATGATGAAAAAGAAGAATCAGGAAAAGCCTTCGGGACTGGTGATGCCGGACGGAACGCCTATTGTCTCCCAGCCTAAGCCCGAACCGCCCGCCCCGAAAAACCAGCCGGAGCCGGCAACGCCACTGGATAAAATCTGCCGGGCAATTTCCGATGACGCGGCGTTACTCAAGAAAGTGGAAACGGATATAGAGGCTTTAAGAAAAACGGTCAAGGAAAGGGAGGAATTCCTGGATTTACTCCAAAGGACGCAGGCGGATTTTTCCAATTACCAGAAACGCATCAAACGGGAAAAGGAATGCTGGGAAAAATACCAGGATGAATCTATTTTGAAGGAACTGATGCCGGCCTTTGATAACCTTAATAAGCCGCTTGAAATGAAATGCGAATCAGCGGACGCCAAATGCATACAGGAAGGCGTGGATTTAACCCGCCGGGAATTATTAAGAATCCTGGAAAAGCGCGGGATTACCGTGATGAAAACCATCGGGGAAAAGTTTAATCCCGCCCAGCACGAAGCCGTTGCCACTATAGAATCCGATAAGCACCCTGAAGGCATAATAATGGAAGAAGTCCGACCGGGCTTTATACTCCACGACCGCGTTATCCGCCCGGCGCAGGTAAAGGTGAGCACGCCACCCAAACAAAACACGAACCTGCCCGAATGACTTTGGTCAGGCGGGTAACACGAATACAACGAATCCCACGCAGAAGTAATTGCTTGATTCCGTTTATAAATCCTACCGATATAATAGATTATGCCGGAAAAACACTCTGACAAGGCAAAGGAAGCAACCGTAGCCGGTTCCGCCAAAATCATCAGCGCCTGTATCATGCTTTCGCGCGTCTTAGGATTTATCCGCGATATGTTATTTACGACATTTTTCGGATGGATTGGGGACGCCTTCTTTTTCGCCTTCATGATTCCCAATCTCTTCCGTAAGCTCTTCGGCGAAGGGGCGTTATCCAGCGCCTTTATCCCGACCTTCTCCGATTACATCCATAATAAAGAGCGCACGGAGATGCAGAGATTCCTGAATATCATCATCACCACGCTGACGATATTCCTTATGGTGATTTCTGCGGTTATCGTCGCAATTTCATTTCTCATACCGGATATGGCGAATATGTTCCCATCGCAAAAGGACCCGGGGTTTTATCCGCTATTCGCCTCGCTTTTGAGGATAATGATTCCCTATATGCCTATTATCTGCCTGGTCGCCCTTTTGACGGCAATCTTAAACAGCCTTAAGCACTTTGCCATGCCGGCCTTGGCGTCGGTCGTATTAAATATCTCCTGGATAGCGGCGTTCCTAGTGGCGCCGTTATTTACGCCTGCCCCGGAAAAGCAGGTCGTCGTGATTGCCTGGGGCATTATTATCGGTGGGTTGCTGGAACTGGTTATGCAGATACCTTCGCTTATCAAACGGAAGATAGGCTATAAGCCGCAGGTAGATTTCAAGAATGAAGGCTTTAAGAAGATACTGAAACTGATGGGTCCGGCGACCTTCGGGCTGGCCATCGTCCAGATAAACCTGATGGTGGATGTCATTATTGCGCGGGCGTTTGTCAGGGAAGACGGCGCGATTTCCGCCCTTTATTTCAGCAACCGCATCATGCAATTGCCGCTGGCGATTATCGGCATCTCCATGGCGATTGCCGTATTCCCGTTCCTTGCCGAATACATCAGCAAAAAGAATATTTGCGGGATGAAGCAAGATCTGGCGAAGTCTCTCAGGCTCACTATGTTCATCGCGATTCCGGCATCTATCGGCCTAGTTGTCTTGTGCGTGCCGGTTGTAGATTTGGTATATAATATTTTGCCTAAGTTCTTATTCCACGGCAAAGGACTTGATAACGCGGCGGTAACGCGCACGGCCGCGGCGCTTGCCTGTTACGCCATCGGCATCTGGGCATATGGTGGCTTGCAGATAATCAACCGCGCTTTTTACGCCTTTAACGACATGAAAACGCCGGTCAAGATTGGCGCCATGATGGTTATGATGAATGTTGTCCTTAACCTTATCCTGGTCCAATACATGCAGGAAGCCGGGATTGCGCTGGCGACGGCGATAACGGCGCTGGCCAATTTCTTTACGCTGTTTTATCTACTTGAGAAAAAGACCTGCACTGGAGAGACTGAGGTGTTTGGCAAGTGGCAACGGGCAGAGTTTTCCAAGTCATTTATCTCCGGCTTTATTATCGCGCTTATTATGGGAGCCGGTTGCTATTTCATGCTCCTGGCGATGCCGGAACCGATTGATAAAATAGAAATACTCTGGGTCGGGCTGATGAAGGTGATAATCCCGGTAACCGGCGGCGTGATTTTATATATGCTCATTTCTCTGGTATTCGCACGCGAAAACTTCAAGGAATTCTGGGTTAATGCGGGCTTGAAACGCAAGGCAAGAAAGAATAAGTAAAAGCTGCGCTTCGTCTCTCATTCTTCCAAGGCTATATCATCGGAGGTATTGTCTTTGCCATCCGGGCCGAGTGATTTTAGATTATATTGATGCTCGTCAACGAGCTCGTAAATAATTTCATTACCCCATGGATCTTTAAGCATGTTTTTATCCATAAAAGATCCTTTATCATCATGTTCCAGAGTTAGGAAAAGTAACCCTTCGTCCGTGGCCGGATACTTTGCGTAACAGCACTTGTATTTCTCCAGGGCATATTGGATTCCTCTAAGGCGGCTTTCCGCCGAGATAATCATGGCCTTGGCCCTTTCAGCGGACAGCTTTTCATAGTATTCAGGGGCGTATTTTTTTACGACTTCTTCTACAAGCGCGTTTTCCTTGCTCAGATCGCCGCCGGTCAGCTCGGCACTTAATGTCTCGCCTTCTTTCAACAAGCTTTGTTCCCTTTGCGCCAGTTTTTCGTCAACCCGCAATTCAGGCAATTTCTCCTTCTGCGCCTCGATATCCACCAACTCCTTTATGATTTCTGCCATCCGCATTTTCTTGGCTTCAACCGGGTTATCAGGTACCGTCTCAACGGGAGTTGTTGCCGAAGGATTGACTGCCTCCTTTGGTGATTCCTTTTTGCAGGCGCCTAACGGAATTATAAGAGCTACCAGCAAATTCAGGACAATAATTCTTATGAATTTATTCATACTCGCCTCCTTATGTTAACACTTATTTATCGGAATTTGGTATGCTTAGAATTGACACTTTTCGATTATTATGGTATAGACTTTTTATAAACAGATTAAATCCCGCTCCCTCCCGCTGGGGCGGGACCAGCCCTGACCCCGAATGCTTTCGGGGTCGGGGGTAATTGAAAGGAGCGAATCATGGACACGAGAGCAATAATTTTCATCATAATCGCCATATTCGGATGGGGAATTGCCGCGGTCTTCGATAAGATGGCCCTTAAGACAGGCGATTCTTTCTCCGGGCTGACCATCCGGGCAGCGGTGGTTTTTGTCACCATGGCGCTTCTGGCGGTTTTCTCCGGCAAGAGCCAATCCATTATAACTCTCGTCCGGAGTGATATGCGCTCAACATTGTATTTTGCCGCCAGTGGAATACTCGCCGGTTTTATCGCCATGGTCGCCTATTACGCGGCCTTGCGGCTGGCGCCGAGCTCGCAGGTAGTCCCGATATCATCGGCGTATCCTTTGGTTACGGCGCTTTTTGCCATGTTCCTATTAAAAGAAACCGTTTCCGTCCAACAATGGCTGGGAATTTTACTCATTATGATAGGAATTTACCTGGTGCAGGTTAAGCCGACCACATAGCTTATTAATTTTATTTGACAGGCAATAGCCTTTTGGATTAATATAGAAGGCGTAATCACTAAAGAAGGAGATAATTATGGGACCAATTCCGATAAATCCGTGGGAAGTGGCAGATAATTCAGTCGCATTCCTGTTTTCTCTTTTTACCACCGCCGCACTGACATACCTGGTCTGGAAAGTGATGAATAGTTTCCTGGATTTATTCGTGGGAAAAGGCATGGCCTTTCTGGGCGCGGTCTTCTCGGCCGTCTTGGTAATGTCGGCGGGATTACAGGTCTCGGTCAGCTTCCTTGAAAGCGCGCGGACCATTTATATTTTACAGGGACTGATTGCGGGTATCGTCCGGACGATTAACGCCTGCATCGCACCGCGCTGGATGAATCCGCTGGAATTCCTTATTTTCGTTTCTTTCGGCCTTTATATTTGCTACTGGCTCCATACGCGCTTCGCGCCCAAGCATACGGCGGACGATTTAAGACGCAAGATTGACCGCGCACTGGAAGACAATAGCTCCAAGGAAAAATCCTATCCGTATTAAACACTTACCGCAACATAATGGCTTGGAACTTTTCCGAATGGCTATACCTGCCCCGCATCCATTTTATGGTCAGAACCACAAGTATGGAATTCTTGCCGGCATCGCGCACGGCGGGACTTACCGGTTCCAAAGAAACGAATTCGAGGTCATAGCTGTAATTAGGAGGGAAAGAAGGATGTTTCTGGTCGTATAAGCTTTGCGGGGTATCCCCGATAGCTTTAAGCTTTGCGGAAATCTCGGAAAAGATGGTGGTGGCATAAGAGGTCAGCGTCAAATCGGTTACGCCCTGGTAAAGCGAATGGGTGCCCCGGCCCAGAAGTGAAAATATACTGGATAAACCAATTGCCAAAACAAGCAAAGCAATAATAACTTCAAGCAAGGTAAAGCCCTTAATGACCTCGCGTTGACAACCGTATTTTTTACCTGTAATCATATCTATAATGCCACACTCACCTACGGTCTCCGCCCGCTTTCATCCCGCACAAGACGGGATTACGGGGACGTCGCTGTTGCTCCGCTGGTAACAAAATACAACAATTGTTTTAAGGTTTCTCCGTAAATGACAAATGCCCCGCTTGGATGGTCCGCCTTTGCGGTATTACGAGCGCCGCGCTGGCTGACCTTTATGTTGTTACCGCTGAAGCCGGAAAACTCAATCCATTCCTGATCTATTTTAACGTATTCAGAAGGCGCTGGTAATCCGTTGGTATTGCTGACAAGCAATGTATTATCGTTATCTGTCCTCAGCGTGATATAAGGCTCCGGAAATACCGAGGGCTTCAAGACCACTTCAAGCTCTATCGCGGGGGGCAATGTCTGTTTTACCACCAGCGTATTTTCATCCGAAGAAGGCTTAAGGGTGTCTTTATCCTGAGGCAAAGAATCCCATTTTTTCTCTGTTTTAGAACTGTCAATAACCAGCTTGACCCCAAAATAGACAACATCTTCAAAAAGCGTCTCCTGGGTGGATAGAGGGAAACTTCCTGAGATGTATTCTTTATCCACAAAAAATTTAACGGCCGTGGCTTTATCAAGTACGCTGCGGCATAGGGTTGTTTTACCCGAAGCATTCGTTCTAATGTAATACATCACCCGGATAACCCTTTTAGAGGGTATATTACCGGAGCTGAATTCATACATGTTATCGCTGTCGGTCCGGACAAGATAAACCCAATGGTTACCTGCCTGGTCGATATCGGTATAAAAACTCGGCTCTTTTACGCTGATATCATCAGGCAACGGCTTGTTCCCGACGATATCTTTAATAACTTCTCTGGTTTCTTTTTCCAAATAAACGCTTTCCATGTCGTTTCTTAATGTTTCCAGTATTATCTGTCGGCGGTCGGTAACATCACCCTGCCGTTCGCTCCCGCGCCATAAATCAAAAGACACCTTGATAAGCCCGGCAAGCAACACGCATAAAAAGGAAAATATGCTTATGGCGATAAGGAGTTCAATAAGAGTTAACCCGTCTTTCTGTTTCAGTTTAATCATCTACTTTTCCTGGTTGGTTCTTATGAGATTTGGCTTTTCGTATTCCACCCACAAACCGCGTAAGGCCGGTGAATATTTCCAATCATCGCTTAAGAATGCGCCGCTCAGGTATTCCACGAAAGTCAGAACTTCTATCTGGTCGGATTTAAAATCGAACTCGTTGGCCCCGTCCGGCGCGGTAAATTCAAAAATACCGCCTTCTTCATTGGTCGGGTCGGTATCCCATGCGGGAAGCGAATTAAACCTAACCAGCATTTTTATCCTTACGTTAGGACGGCCGGAGCCGTCATCATCCCACTTCAGGTTTTTCCATTTGGCATCAATCATTCTTGTGGCCGACTTGAAATACGCCATGGTTGTATCAAACGCACCCACCTGGTAACGGTCAAAATAACGGAAAGGAATCCCGACTGCAAGCGTATTCTGGCTGTGCGGAAGTGGCATGGTGCCGAAGGAACCGCGGTATATACCCCTGTAGTTTTTGTCATACGGCATATAGGGGTCGTTCCCCGACAGTCCTGAATAACCGATCACCTCGTTATCAGCCAGAATATAACCTTCGGTCATGAAAGTCGACTGCGTGGTAAACGTAATATAACTATCCTCGGCTGAAATATCCGTATCAAGTACGCCGATAGGGATGAAAGCCATATGCATGGCGCGCTGGCTGTTATCATGAGTCTGGATAGGCGACTCAAGAAAACCGCGCTTGCAATTAATCAGTTGCCGACCTGAAGCACTAATGCTGACATAACCGATAATTTCATCGCCTATTTTTATCAAGCCGGGTTCGCCCAAGCCGCTTACATTATTCATGGTAATCGGGTCGCCGGAAGCAGGGCTGTCCGGAAGAATATCCATGGCGGATTTGAAATCGCCTTTGTTGGTCCGGAAGAATTTCACCTCATCAATCATACCGTCAAAACTTACCGGGATTTCGCCGTCAATAAACGGGCATTTGCTTCCGGCATAGCATTTTTCCGGTATATAAGAAAGCAGTTCGTCTGACGGGAATTTGAGAAGTCTGGTAATATTATTATCTACCGGATATTCCCGGCTGACATTATCCGTAAAAGTCAAAAGCCATTGGTTATTGATATAACGGAGGCGGCTTATGATGCATTCCTCCTTATCCAGGGTCTGGTCAGGCTCGATGATAGTCACCCTGTCGCCTCCTCCGGAATAAGGCGACTTGGCGGCGATGACCTGCATTATTTTAGACCCAACAGTCTGTGTCATTGCGCCGGTCCAGTAAAGTCCCCTTTGGAAATTGAGAGGCGTAGTGCCGTTGACAATCCCGATAAAATAATCGGTTCCTTCCCTCTGCACTGGCCCTAGCCATTCATCGCCGATTTCGATAATCCCGCGGTCCGGGTAATTAGTATTATCCGTAACCTTTAGAGAATATAATTTAGTCTCGTTCCGGTCTCCATGAAAAGCGGCGGTTGTGGATACCATTCCTCGCTGGCAGCCGGTAAAACAGCCGACGGTTACGGTCGGGGTGCTGATTTCGTTGATTTGAATCATCCCATCGCCGTTTAAATCGTTTTCTATATAATCAATTACATCCATCGTCCCTTTACCGGAATAGAAAATAACCTCTGACCCTATCACAAGATAACCTTCACCCGGAAAATCGTCTATCGTGCATGTCCTGGTATAGTTCGTATATGCATAGGTTTGTGTATTATAGACCGAGTAAGAAATATCACAAGGGGTAATCGGTATCTGCGAATCGGCTGCCAGAATTCCTTCTTCCTGCAACACATTACCTAAACCATCCAATATTTCCGGCTTGCAAACTTGGACTCGGGGCATGAATTGGGGTAATTCGGTCGCCACGGTTGCCCCGCCGGTTTTTATCCTGGAACTATCCAGCGCCGGATAACCGCTTAAGGTTATGTTGCTTTTAAGCACATTGGCGTATCCATACATGGTTACCTTGGCGCCAGCCGGGTGTTTTTTAATCGTCGTCCCCCGCGCCCCACGCCCGTGATAAGCAAGGATATCCGGCTGTCCCGGAGTAGGATTCGGGATCCAAACCTGAACGACGCGCAGCCCACCGCCGGCTGTCCCGCTGTATTCAATAGCTTCATCGCCGATTTCCACCACCCCGCTCGGAGGGAATAAACCGGCAAAGGTCATCGGGATAATAAGTCCTGCTCCGTCCGGCGTGGTTATATCAACCGAATCGGTTAGTTCCGCGGAAAGCTCACCCACCAAATCCTGCCCGCCGATATTATGTGAAAAATTACCGACCGGTTTCCCATCCAGGAATAAAGCCATCTGGGCGTATTTAGTCCCTTTCCAGTAAGCACCCAAATGATACCAGGTATCGGCTCTGAGCGTTACGTTTGCCTTGATCTGTGAGAATTCCTGGGCAACGGTCGCATCACACGCCTTAAGAATAAGCTCGCCTCCGGCATAATAAAGCACAATGCGGTTTTCATAATCCCGCTGGCCGATATCAAAGAAATATAAGGGGGAAACAATTGTGTTTATCTTCACCCACATTTCCACCCCGCCGGGCATGATATCCAGGTTCTGCATGGTAAAAATATTACTTGCCGTGTAGCTCACGGGATTCCCCTGTAAATCTATTCCCTCATGCGTATCGTTGAAATGGTCGCTTAAGACTATACTGTTACCGCGCGTATCCGTACTTGCCTTAAGCTTCAATTCTCCTTTATCGGGGTCGCGCGAATGGTCCGGAAGCACATCCGGGTTGGTTGTCACCAAATTAGTTAAATTAGGATAAGTGCTAAACATGGCGGCATTACCGTAAGGAGATAGAAATTCCCTGTCGAAATCATACTGGCTTTCAATCCCCCACTTATTTGTTCCCGGCGGCGTGATATCAATAACCTCTCTTTTGGTCACCATGGTTGCCTCGTTTCCGGTGGGGTAATTCACAATCCCAGCTGAAACCGCGGTGTATTTATCGTATGAACGCACACAAAACGGGACTGTCGCGGTAAAAGTCCCTTCGATTAAATCATTGAATTCGGATTTACCGAGGTTGTTATTATAAAGAACATTACGCTGGTAACCGGTGATATCGGTTGCCGATACGCAGGCATCAAGCAGGAGATAATATTCGGTGATATCGGTAAATCCACCGGCTTTGACGTTCGCCCTTATCTTTTCCGTCACCTTTTCCGCTTCCTCTTCAGTCACGCGGTAATCGCGCTCCTCCCAAATCCACTCTTTGGCAATATCGTCCCAAACCGCTTCATAACCGTGCCAGCCCACGCCCAACAAATTAGCCTTAAGCACCTCATCCGGTGCCGTATTTATGTTTATGGGATGGATTTGGGCAACCTCTATGACCGTAAAAGGCGAACGAAATTCCTCCGGCACATCACGGTCCAAATACACGCTTCTGGGTCCGGGGACGGTGTACCACTCTTCTCCCGGAGGGGGCCCGCCCGGCCCCGGCGGAGGCGGCGGGTAATGTTGCGGATGGTCGCTTATCGATACGGGATAAATTCCGTAACATACCGTGCACTGTTTTGTCGGAATCACATAGGAACGGGCAAAGAATTGCTTATCGCCCTTGGTCAATCGGATGCGTGCCCCATCCCGGCGATACCGCCCTGATACGGGAGCAGTAAATATTGTCCGGGTCGTTTGCGTCGCCTCGTCAAAATAACAACCGCGCATCTGCACCGGTTCTATCCATTCATCCGAACAATACGAATATTCGGTAATAAAATCTTCCAGCTTTACCCCCTGCAAACTACTCATGATAGTCTTGAGATTGCGCATGATTGCCTCCGGCGCCGAACGGATATTGATTTTTCCCTGCTCGTCAAAAATATCAACACCCCAGATATCGCCCCGCGGGTCCGGCACCTTGGTTAAAAAGGAAAACGCGTCCATATTCACCTTTAATTCCTGGGGGGTATCAACATCCGTATTTGTATAAGGCGGAACCGAACCTGCCTGCGTTTCGTAGGTGTCGTGTGTTTGGTAAAGACATGTGATAGCGGTATTACGCGCCGACTGCGCGTCATAGCGCGCCTGGTTGACAAAAAAGGTATTCCTGGTAATGCGCTCCTTGAAAAACATGGAAATGACAAAAGGTATTGCCAGCGCCACCAGGCTAGCCAGAATCAAAACCACAATCACCAGCGCCAAACCCCGCTCACGCTTCTTCATTTAGCCTCCACCATTCCCGACGAATTTATTGTAATGCTAAAAGACTCCCTGTTAGCCGGCCAGGCCATCCCGATAGTTGCCGTGGTTGCCCCGCTTAAATTTCCTTTGCTGTCAAACGTCACTGTTATTTTATTATCTATCGGCGCTATACTGGATGTAATTTCCACGCTCGGTGGATCCAGCTTGGTCAGATCGGTTGCCGCAATCGTGCTGATTTTAACCTCGTCCATTTTTCCGTAAAAAGGCGTATCCTGAAGCGAAAGCATCATAGGATTGAATTCCTTGGCCTGGGTCGTTCCGCTGATTTGGGCAACCAGGCTGTCGTTCAGCCAAACTTTTAAATCACCCCATTGCATGTTGTAAAGATTAGGCAAACGCGCTTCGTAAACCATTTTAAGCCGTGACCATCTTTCCAGCGGGACGATTCCTTTCATTGAAGTCGTTTGGACATCTCCGAATTTGGCGACCAATTCCCTATCATCGGTCAGCATCAGGAAATATTTGCTGTCCGCAGGCGATTCATCTTCGACAACGGGCATGCGCAAAATAATCTGGTCGGTCTGGCTGACCGGATAAATCCATAGGTCTATCATCAGGGACGTTTCGTTTCCCTTTAAGACAAGCTTTCCGCAATCTACCTCCCCGGCTCCGTTAAAAGCCAGTCCCCTGCCGAAACGGCCCTCCGGTGCAAGCTCAATAAGCCCGGTAAACTGGGCATCATTGCCGAAAGCGCCGGTGACTTTACCCATCGTGCCGTCTTCCATATGCCACAGGCGGCTATTGCGCCTGACCAAAAGGTAAACCTCTTTCTTGGAAAGGTCAAAGATAACCGAGGATGGTTCTTTCTGGGTAATCGCCTGGCTGCGTGCGCTTCTCAGCATGGAAACAATCGAGCCCTGGGTTGCCTGGAAGCCGAATTGCTTGTTCGCGGTGGAAATAAAAGCTATGCCCACGCCGGAAAGCATCGCGATAATGGTTATCACCACAATTAGCTCTATTAGCGTAAATCCGCCGCTCTTTTTCCCCGCGCATTTCATATATATTGGAAATATATCTTATTTCCCGGGAATTGTCAATATCTTATATCCCGCTCAACGACAATATTTTAGCGGCGTTTTAGATTGACGCTGGCGGCATCCTGTGCTAAAAATAATATCCTTATAAGCAAAGGAACAACCTATGCCAAAAGAAAGCGGAAAACCTTCGGCCTGTAAATCCACTAACGAAATACTGGACTGGGCGGATAAAAACAAGATGGAAACGGTTTTCTACCGGGCGAAGAAAGTAAAACCCTGCCCCATCGGTGCGACCGGCAGCTGCTGTAAAAACTGCGCCATGGGACCCTGCCGCTTCAACCCGAAAAAGCCGGATGAGGTAAAAGGCGTCTGCGGGGCGGATATCAATACCGTTGCCGCGCGCAACTTCGCCCGCATGGTTGCTTCCGGCGCGGCATCGCATTCCGACCACGCCCGCGAAGTCGCCCGGACTTTTACCGCCGCCGCGCGCAGCGAAGTCCCCGGCTACGAAATCAAGGACAAAGCCAAACTAAAACAAACTGCTTCTTTCTACAATATCAAAACCGAAGGGCGAACGGATAACGAAATCGCCGAAGAGCTAGGGGAGAGATGCCTGGCTGAATTCGGACAGCAGTCGGGCGAGCTCCAAATGGCAAAGCGCGCCCCGGCAAAACGGCAGGATCTCTGGAAAGACTCCGGCGTCGCCCCGCGCGGAATCGACCGCGAAATAGTCGAAATGCTCCACCGCACCCATATCGGGGTGGATATGGATTATAAAAATATCATGCTCCAGGCTTCCCGCTGCGCCCTGGCAGATGGCTGGGGCGGCTCGATGATTGCCACGGAACTGCAGGATATCATGTTCGGCACGCCGGTTCCACTGCGCGCCAAGGCGAATCTCGGCGTCCTTAAAACCGACCAGGTAAATGTCATTATCCACGGGCACGAGCCGTTACTCGCGGAAATGATTGCCCGCGCCGCCAAAGACCCGGCTCTCATAAAACTCGCAACCTCAAAAGGCGCCAAAGGAATCAACCTCGCCGGAATGTGCTGCACCGGAAATGAAATACTCCTTCGCCACGGAGTTCCCATGGCCGGTAATTTCCTCCAGCAGGAACTGGCGATACTCACCGGCGCGGTCGAAGCCATGATTATCGATGTCCAGTGCGTCATGCAGTCCCTGCCGGAGCTGGCCAAATGCTTCCATACAAAAATAATCACCGCCTCGCCCAAGTCAAAGATAGCCGGTGCGGAGCATATCGAGTTCAACGAGCACGACGCGCTGAATATCGCCAAGAAGATGCTCACCGTGGCGATAGAAAACTATCCCAAACGAGGCAAGGTCCTGATTCCCAAAAACGAAGTGGACTTAATCGCCGGGTTTTCCCACGAAACTATCAATTACATGCTGGGCGGCTCTTTCCGCTCTTCCTACCGCCCGCTTAACGACAATATCATCAACGGCAGGATACGCGGAGTGGTCGGGGTGGTCGGCTGCAATAACCCGCGCGTCCAGCACGATAAATCCCACATAGATTTAGTGAAAGAACTTATCGGCAATGATATCCTAGTAGTGGAAACAGGCTGCGCGGCAATCGCCTGCGCCAAGGAAGGATTGCTTATCCCGGAAGCGGCAACCCAGGCCGGCAAGGGACTGGCTGAAGTCTGCTCCGCGGTTGGCATGCCGCCGGTCCTCCATTGCGGCGCCTGCGTGGATAACAGCCGCATCTTAATCGCCTGTTCGGAAATGGTCCGCGAAGGCGGACTTGGAAACGACATCTCCGACCTGCCGGTGGCAGGCTGCGCGCCGGAATGGATGAGTGAAAAAGCCCTTGCCATCGGGCAGTATTTCGTCGCCTCCGGAGTCCTGACGGTTTTCGGAGTCACTTGGCCGACCCTCGGCAGCCCGACGCTTACCAAACATTTATTCGAAGATTACGAAAAAATATATAAAGCAAGGTGGGCGTTTGAAACGGATGCCGGCAAAACAGCCGCCCTGATTATCGACCATATCAATAAGAAACGCGAAGCGCTCGGCATCTCCAAAACGCAGGAACGAAAACTCTTTGATATGGAAGCCCGAAGGGCGTTAGATGTTTAAATGTTCTAGTGTTTTAGCGTTATAGTGTTACAATGTTTTAATGTTGGAGTGTTTTATGGGAATAAAAAGATTTGAAGATTTAGAGGTCTGGCAAAAATCAATGGAACTGGTGAATAAACTCTACGCCTTAACAGGCAAAAGCTCTTTTAAGGATTACAGCTTACGTGACCAGCTGCGCCGCGCGGCGGTTTCCATCCCTTCCAATATTGCCGAAGGATTCGAACGTGGTTCCAATAAAGAATTCATCCAGTTCTTGTTTATAGCCAAAGGCTCAGCTTCCGAAGCCAGGACACAGTTATATATCGCACTTGAACAAAAATATATCAGCAAAGATGATTTTACCTCTGCGATAGAATTAGTTACCCATATTTCAATTATGCTAAAAAGGTTTATTGATTACTTATGCAAAAGCAGTATTAAAGGGGAAAAATTCAGATTGCGTAATTAAAGAGTTACAATGTTAAAATGTTACAACGTTTTAGTGTTTAGAGATATCAACAAAACAATTTAATATTAAAACAGCGAAACTCTTTAGCATTAGAACAATAAAACTCTCTAACAATGTAACAATAAAACATTCTAACATTGTAACAGAAAGTATCGTATGTCAAAGTTAATCGCCACCCGCGCCATCCGCGGGGCGCATAAGCTGGTCGCCCGCGCCGAACGCGCGCTTGAAGATGCCTTGAAAACCCACGGGCCGGATAAAAAGGTGGAGCTCCCCAATACCGGCTATTTCCTGCCCATCTCACACGGTATACTCGGGATGGAAATCACCAAAACCGCCCAGCTGAAAGAACTCCTCCAGGAAGCCAAAAAACTACTGCATCCGGTGCCCGATGAAAAGGTCTGGGTGCCCTACCTCGGCCATACATTGGATTGCGGAATGGCAACGCTCTTCGCGGATGAAATAATAGAGGCGATAAAATATATCGAGAAGCCCCCGTATATCGTCGCCGAGAACTGCCCGGAAGAAGGCGATTTCTGGCTCGGCGCGGCGGATGACGTCATTATGCGTAAGCGCGGAATCGAATTCGTGGACGGCACCGCACCCGGCTTCGCCGCCTGCCTGGGCGCGTGCCCTTCCAGGGAAATTGCCGTAAAGGTCGCCCGCGAACTCCAGGAAAAGAATTTATATGTGTTTATTTCAGGGTCCAACAAGGTAAATGCCCCCTTGCCTGACGGCAAGGGACTCCCGATTAATTCCTCCGGAAAAACTGAATGGGGTATGGCCAATCAACTGCGCGAATCAAAGGTCCAGATGGGCTGGGAAACGCGTTTGGTTCCCTTTGGGAGCGATGTCACCGCCACGGTCCACGCCCTTGGATTCGCCACGCGCGCGGCCCTCTCTTTCGGCGGGGTCAAGCCGGGCGATTTCCGCCGTATCCTTAAATATAACAAGATGCGCATCTTCGCCTTTGCCTTGGCATTCGGCGAAGTGGATGACGAAAAGCACGCCCAGGCGGCCGGCGCCATCAACTTCGGATTTCCCACCATCTCGGAAACGGATATCGGGCAGATTCTCCCCAGCGGCGTCTGCACTTACGAGCACGTCGTCTCTCCGGTCAAACCGGAAGAAATGGTCCAGAAAGCCATCGAGGTGCGCGGTCTTAAAATACAGATACATAAAATACCCATCCCGGTTGCCTACGGCCCGGCGTTTGAAGGCGAGCGCATCCGCGGAGAAGATACCTACGTGGAAATGGGCGGGAATAAAACCCCTGCCTTTGAATACGTCGCCATGAAAAACCCCAAGGAAATAACCGACGGCAATATAGAAGTCATCGGGCCGGAAATAACCGACCTCCCGGCCGGAAGCAGTCTGCCAATCGGCATCGTGGCGGAAGTCGCAGGCAGAGAGATGCAGGAGGATTTCGAACCGGTCCTGGAACGCAGATTCCATAACTTCATAAACGAAGCCCAGGGCATCTTCCATATGGGACAGCGCGATATCAACTGGATTCGCATCAGCCGTGAAGCCAAAGAAAAAGGATTTAAGCTCGCGCACCTGGGCACGATTCTCCACGCCCAGTTCCATACGGAATTCGGCTCGATTGTGGATAAGGTCGAAGTGAAAATATACACCAAAGAAGCGGACGTCATCAAATGGCGGGAGATTGCCAGGAAAACCTACAAGAAGCGCGATGAGCGCATCGGCTCGATGACCGATGAATCCACCGATACATATTATTCGTGCCTACTGTGCCAGAGCTTCGCGCCCACCCACGTCTGCGTGGTCTCGCCGGAGCGGACGGGGCTGTGCGGCTCTTATAACTGGTTCACCTGCAAGGCCGCTTACCAGATTAATCCGCGCGGGCCAAACCAGCCTGTCCCTAAGGGCGAAACGCTCGACCCAATCAAGGGGCAGTGGAAAGGCGTGAACGATTTTATCTATCAATCCTCAAGGAAGGCGCTTTCTTCGATGAGCGCTTACAGCATATTATCGGAACCGATGACCTCCTGCGGATGCTTTGAATGCATTGCCGCGGTCCTGCCGCTGGCAAACGGGATTATGAGCGTGAACCGTGAGTTCGCGGGTATGACGCCTTCGGGAATGAAGTTTTCAACTTTAGCCGGAACGGTCGGGGGCGGACAGCAGGTCCCGGGCTTTATCGGGCACAGCAAACGTTATATCATCAGCAAGAAATTTATATTGGCGGAGGGCGGCCTGAAGCGCCTCGTCTGGATGCCCAAGTCTTTGAAAGAAGACCTGAAGGAACTGTTTAACCAGCGCGCCGAGGAAATCGGCATGCCGGATTTACTGGATAAGATTGCGGATGAAACGGTGGCGACGACGGAAGAAGAAGTCGTGGCGTATTTGACCAAGACCAACCATCCGGCACTGAGTATGCCGCCGCTGATTGGGTAAAAAGAAACGGTTATTGCTGGCTGGCGCGTAAGGAAAAGGTCTGCAAGGCGTGCGTCCAGACGACGAATTACGTCTACCTGCCCGAACGCAAACAGGCGCGGGTGTGAGAAATAGAAAAATAGGATGTGTCCCGAATACAGGCGGTTTGGTATGTGATCATTACTAACCACTCCCTCCATACTATTATTCGCTTGACCCCCCTGCCTTTTGCGGGAAAATCTTGGAATTCCATGAAAATTTCTCATATTTCTCCTCCAGCTCGTTTATATTCATATTTACACCCTTTTTCATTGGTCACTGTTCATTGGAAACTGGTCATTTACTGACCGTTCCCTTTAATCCTGAAACCATTAATCTTTTAAGCTTTATTTGTGTCGTCTCGGTTTTATCTCTTGACAAGTCCTGGAAACGAGATATAATCGTCTTGGGCGAGAAAAAACGATTCCTATATCACCGGGAATAAGTCATTAAGAATAGATACTATGATTTTAATTGATGAAAAATCACGGGACAGAGTTGAATTTGCTTTAGATGAATTAATAAAACTAACTAAGATATCTTCACAGGGCAGCATAGAGCATACTGACAATTTTAAATACCTCCAATGTTTATATATTTTATCGCATGCAATTAAAATTGATGTAATCAAAGAATACGATTTTAAAGAAAACCTAATACGTACGAGTTTTAATATCTTCAGAAAAGATAATAACCTGTCGTTTAATAGATTCAAAGAGGTTATAAAGCAACAGATTAATCAATCACTAAACGCAAGTAAAAAGAGTTTCCATGTTTTATTCCAACTTAATATAAAGCCAGATATGTTCAACCGGAAAAAGCTTTATAGCATATGTGGCGATAAAATACATTGTCACACATGGAGATATATAAATAGTAATTTTGCTTTTGATAAATTTACCAAGGACGCAGAATATCGGATATCAACTTTTCGGTCTATTAGCTTAGATGATTTTGCATGGTTTGAAGTTATCGGGGAAGGAAAGCATATTGGAGAATGTTTTTCATCCGCGTATAAAAAGTTTGAATTATTTCGTGCTATTTTAAATTTTAGCAATAACGCCTACGTTATTCATAATCAATCTGGTGATAGAAGTTACCTTAATTCGTTTTTGCCCTCGCCCTTTTACGTAATTTTTAATCCTGATAAAAGCTATAATCAGTTTAGATACGAATTAACCGAATTTAAATATAAAACAGTTAATTTGATGATACACTTTAAGCCCACTGTTTTTAAAAAGTTATTGGCATTATTTTTAATAAAACCATCGGAGGATAGCTTGAAATGGTTAATATTAGAAGCTGTTTCAAAATATGGGACTTCATTAGACTCGTTAGAATGGGATACAAATTTCCTTAAACTGTGGCAGGTATTAGAGCTGATTACTTTTCAATCCGAGAAAACGTCTATAAAAAATGTAGGGGATAAAATCAAGCTGATTTTTGGACAACAAAAAATATGGAATTATACAATAGATATTATGTGTGAACTCAGAAATTCTTTAGTGCATAAAGGAAATTTTCCGGGAGAGGGATTGGGTAAGTTAAATATCTTAAAGTTTTTGGTTGAAAATTGTATATTCCATTTAATTCAATTAAGTCATCATTTTAAAAGCGAATCTGATTTGGAAATGTTTCACCAATTACTATCCCAACCATCAGGTAATTTAAAGAAGCAGATTAACATAGCGAATAAAATTATAAAATTTAGAGGAACGAAAATCAAAGCGCGCAATGCGAATTAACAATTATTATGAAAGGAATAGTTGCCCAGACCGTAACATACTGTGCCTGCTAATATTTGATTTCTCCATTATCTCTTGCCTCGTTTTCTGGATTCATTTTTGCATAGGTATATACCACCGTTACTATCATGGAGTCCCTCCGCATCTAAGATGGAGTCCCACCGCACTTAAGATGGAGCCTCTCCGCATTTGAGATGGGGTCTCTCTGCATTTGGAATGGAGTCCCTCCGCATTTGGGATGGGGTCTCTCCGCATTTAAGATGGAGCCTCTCTGCATTTGAGATGGGGTCTCACCGCATCTGAGATGGGGCATCACCGCATTTAAGATGGAGCCCCTCTGCATTTGCCATGGAGTCCCTCCGCATTTGAGATGGGGTCTCACCGTATTTATGAGTAGTTAGCCCTAAGTTTAGGGGGGAGTAGCACCACCCCCCTGCCTTAAAACCTACTTATATTCGTTTTAATCCGCGTTTAATTCGTTTTTTAGGATTAAGGAAATGTTAGTTTATTATACCTCCGCGCTGAAGCGGCCGATATTGCCGTGCTTCAAATTCCGCTTGTAAACCCTCATAAAGAAATAATACGCCGCCGCCAGATATGCCAAAGCCAATGCCGTTCCCCCTGCCAGGTTAGACGCTACCCGGGCGCCGAATTCGCCACCTTCGAATATTATCCGCATGCTTTCAAAGACATAGCTCGCCGGAATCAGCCCCGCCACCACCTGAAGCGCGTCCGGCAAGACGGATATCGGATAGAATACCCCAGCAAAGATGGACATGATAAACGGTATCGGCCAGCCCAGCCACTCCGCCGCCGGGCCCAGCCTGAATATTACACCGGTAATAAAAATCCCCATCGCTACCCCGAAGACAAAGAGAATCATGATAAAGGGCAGAATCATCACGCCGATGATAAAGAAATTGTATCCGAAGCCCGCGCCGGCAATGAGTATCATGATAACAAACCCGATGAGCGCCGTAACGATACTGGTGATGACCAGCCCGGCCAGGTATTCGCTGATTTTAAGGGGCGAGGCGAAATAGTTGAAGAAGTTCTGGCTCCAGATATCTTCCAGGAATGCCATCATGATGCCCGCCTGCACCCTGCCCATGAATTCCCAGAGGATAATCGCGCCGAGTACCACGGTGACAAATCCGAAAGTCGCCTGCCCGAACGTCCCCAGATATTTGCTGATAAACCCCCACTGGATGACGGAAAACAAGAGCCAGACGAACATGCCTGCCAGCCGGATGGGATTCGCTTTGATTAAATAAATCTGCCGCAGGAAAACGGCGTAAATCCTGGTTAAGTTCATGCTTGTTTCTCCAAAGTCAATGGCTCGCGCGCCACGGTGATAAACAGTTCTTCCAGATTGCTTTTATTGTGCTCTGCCGGCAGCGTCCGCGGATTCCCGGAAAGCAGGATGCGGCCGTGGGAAAGGAAAAGGACGCGGTCGCATACCGAGGAAATCTCGCCCATGTTATGGGAAGTCCAGAGAATCGCCGCGCCGGTTTGGGCGACGTAGTCTTTTATCCGGCCGCGGATAAGCTGGGCGATGCTCGGGTCTAAGGACGCGGTCGGCTCATCGAGCAAGAGCAGGCGCGGGCGGTTGATAATTGCCTTAGCTAAATTAAGCCGGCTGGCCTCTCCGGAAGAAAGCACGCCGGTTTTTGTATGGGCGAATTGTTCCAAATCGAATTCCTTTAAAAGCGAGCGGCAACGCTCCTTAAGGCGCTCCACCCCGTAAAGCAGGCCGAAGACATGCAGGCACTGGGAAACAGTCAGGTTTGCCGGCATATGGGCGTAAACCGCGGAAAAGTTCATGAGCTTAAGGAGTTCCGAGCGGTGCTCGGCAAGGCTTTTCCCCAGAATCCTGATAACGCCTGAGGTGGGCGTGAGTATCCCCAGGAGCATATTGATGGTGGTGGTCTTGCCGGCGCCGTTGGGTCCCAATAGCCCGATAATTTTCCCGGGTTCAAGGGAGAAGGAAATATTATCCACCGCCTTCAGTTCCCCGAACTCCTTGGTGAGATTAGAAATCTCCAGCACTTGTTCAGCAGGCATAGTTATAGGATTGTTCAATTGTTTTAATGTTGTATTGTTAAATTGTTAATCCGGAACGCTAAAACATTGTAACATTGTAATCCCGCTCCTCCCGTCTTGCGGGATGCGGGGACGTCGTCCCGATGAATCGGGACTCCGCATTGGAACTCCGGCTTTATTCTTCCTTCTTCTTGACGATGATTTTCTTTTCGTCGTCAATCTCAAAATCGACAAAGACCGTCGGCAGATGCTTTTTCAATATCCGCAGTATTTCTATGATGGCATACCGTATTTCCCATTGCGCATGGCGGTGGCCGCGCTGCTGGATGATGTGTTTCCACTCCCTTAGATTCGCCGTGACAATAAGCTGGGTAGTAACCGCATTCGGAAGGACAAAGCGGGCGTCTTCCTTCTTGATGCCTTTTTTCTGCAATGCCGTATATGCTTGCCGCGAATGCTCCATGAATTCGGCAAAGAGGGCATGGCATTCCGGGTCGGCGGCTATGGACGGAGGCTCCACATGGTAAAACTTGCTTTCATCCACATAGCGCTGTGATTGCTGGGTAAATGAGCACAGGCGGTGGCGGACAAGCTGGTGTGTAAAGGCGCGCGAAACACCGGAAAGGCGGAAGGTCGCCACGGCGTGTTCCAGGACGGAAAGATGCCCTTTTTTGACGAGCATCTTGATGAATACCTTTTCCGTATCACGACCTTGCTTTTCCTGGGAAAGGTAAGCGGTCCTGCCTGCAGTTTCTATCAGGCGCTCCGCGTCCGGCGTAATGGTCAATAATTCCACTTTCATAATATGGTTTTTATTATACTCCTGCCGGCCGAATAATCCATAAATAAAATAGTTTATTTAATGAATAATCCCCTTCTCTACGTTACGGGGACGTCATCCCGCCCTTAAAGGACTTTCCTCTGCGTGGACTATAGCCTTTGGTCGCAAAGCGGGATTCCAGACCGTTACATTATTTAATGCCGTATTGTTGCTCCGGAACAATAAAACGATGAAATATTAATGGAAAAGACCTTGCAAATTATTCCGCCCCTGGTATACTATTTAACACTGGAACGACATGAAACTGAAACCAGAAAACTGCACCCTGTTCTGTAAGAATGACCGCCGATGCCGGGCTATATTCGATAACATGACCAATGCCGTAGCGGTCTACACAGCAGTGGAAAATGGAAAGAATTTTGTCTTCAATGATTTCAACCGGGCGGCGGAAAGAGTAGAGAAAATCAAAAGGGAAAAGGTAATCGGGCGGAAAGTTACGGAGGTCTTTCCGGGAGTAAAGGATTTCGGTATCTTTGCGGTGTTCCAAAGAGTCTGGCGCACTGGTAAACCGGAGCATTTCCCGGTTTCCCTGTATAAAGACGAGCGAATCGTCGGCTGGAGGGAAAATTATATCTTCCGGCTAAACTCGGGTGAGGTCGTGGCGATTTATGAGGATATCACCGAGCGCAAGCAGACGGAAAAGCACATCCAGGAGCAAAGCAAGGCGCTCGAACAAAAGAATATCGCCTTAAAAGAGGTCATGGAACAAATCAGCGTGGAAAAGAACGAGCAAGCCAAAAAGATAACCTCCAACCTGGAAAATATCATACTACCCAAGCTGCGCCGGCTGAAAGCAAGGGCATCGGAAACCCAAAAGAAACTCTGCGAAAGCATGGAAAAGGATATAAAAAACGTCGCTTCGGACTTCGGAATAAAAATATCGGACAAGCACATCGCCCTTTCCAAAAGGGAACTGGAAATATGCGCCATGATTAAAGACGGCTACAAGAACAAAGACATCGCCGAGGAATTGCATCTTTCCACCAAAACCATCGAGACCATCCGCAAAAGCATCCGCCGCAAGCTCCATATAAACAATAAAGCCGTTAATCTCCAAACCTACCTCCAGACCCTCTAAGCCCCTCAATCCCATAGTGGGGCCAAGGCAATCGAAACGCAATGAATTGATTTTAAAGGGAGTTACCAGGTATATAATATACCCATTATTAGCCTGTTTTTACCCAAACTACATTTTTTGACAATTGCACGGTTTTATTATATAAATAAAACAGTTCATGGATAAAGAGGGGAACGGCTTGATTCAGCATCTTTGAAGAATTCAGCTTTGAGTATGCACCATGCGTTCCACCCGTGCTGTTTCCCTCTTTCCTTTATCCCCTTTCCTTTATAATTATTTCAAGCATAATGGCTTCCTCAACTTTTTTAGTTTGGCGGTTTGATTTGACTTTTCTCCTTTGCTTTGGTATGCTCCTTTTTATGATTGCGAAAGATTTGCGCGCACAAAGGGTCAGGAATCTCCCGCCTTACATATTTGACGAGCTGGACCGAGTAAAGCATAAACTCGTTTCGCAGGGAAAAGACTTGATAGACCTTTCGGTAGGCGACCCGGATATGATGCCTTCCAGGTTTATCATTAACGAGCTAAAAAAGCATTTGAGCGACCAGAAGGTCTACCGCTACCCGCCCTACCAGGGAACCAGGAATTTCTGCCAGGGGATTAGCGCCTGGTATAAAAAAGAGCTTAAGGTAAATATCAATCCGGCAAACGAAGTCTGGTCTTTAATAGGGAGCAAGGAAGGGATTTCGCACCTGGTGATGGCGCTGGTCAATCCGGGCGATACGGTACTCCTGCCCAACCCGTGTTTCCCGATGTATGTTTCATCCGTTATCTTAGCCGGCGGAAAAGTTCACTTTATGCCGCTGCTTAAAGAGAACGATTTCCTACCGGATTTATCGTCAATCAGCCCCGCGGTCTTGCGTAAAGCCAAATTGATGCTTTTAAATTATCCGAACAACCCGACGACCACCGTGGTCACAAAAGAGTTTTACCGGGAGGCAATCCGTTTCGCGAACCGGCACGGAATCGCCATCTGCCAGGACGCGGCATACAACGATATTTATTTCAAGGAAAAGCCGGTATCATTCCTGGAAATCCCGGGCGCCAAGGAAGTGGGCGTAGAAACGCGCTCCTTCACCAAGATGTTTAACGTGGCGGGCTGGCGCATCGGATGGCTTGCCGGAAACGAGCGTATCGTGAAGGCCGTCGGTCAATTGAAGACTAACGTCGATTCAGGTCTTTTCGTGGCGTTCCAGAGGGCGTGCATCGCGGCGCTCTCCAAAGGGATGGGAGAAGTCGCGCGTGTACGCAATATCTACGAAAAACGCTGCCAAATGCTCTCCCGGACAATGCAGGACATCGGATGGGACGCTCGAATGCCGCAGGCAACTTTTTACCTCTGGGTGCCGGTGCCGGATAATAAAGGCTCCATGGCGTTTTCCAAGGAGCTCCTGAAACGGACCGAGATTCTGGTGACTCCGGGAATCGGTTTCGGCAAATATGGGGAAGGTTATTTCCGGGTATCGCTGACCGTTTCCGAAGCCACATTACAAAAGGCGATAAAAAGGCTTAAAGGTTTAAATGTTTAATGGAACTAATCATTGCCACGCGTAACAAAGGTAAACTAAAAGAAATACAAGCGATTCTGGGGAAAAGCGCCAATCTGATATCACTCGATAAAATCCCGAACGCCCCGAAAGTTAAGGAAACAGGGAAGACATATAAAGCCAACGCCTTAAAGAAAGCGAGGATAATATTCCGGAAAACCAGTTTGCCGACCCTGGCGGAAGATTCCGGGCTGGAAGTCAAAGCGCTAAGAAATAAACCGGGCATTTATTCGGCGCGCTATGCGGGACCTAATGCTGATAGCAAACTGAATAATAAAAAACTCTTGAAAGCGCTGGACGGAATCCCTTTAAACAGGCGACAAGCGCAATACAGATGCGTGGCGGTATTTATAAACAAGCACGGAAGGATAAAAACAGCGGAGGCTGTTTGCAAAGGAATCATAGCGCTGGCGCCTACCGGAGGAAAAGGATTCGGCTATGACCCGTTATTCATCCCGAGAGGGTTCGATAAGACATTCGGCGAGCTGGCGGAAAAGATAAAAAACCGCATCAGCCACCGGGCAAAGGCGATCAGGAAATTGCGGATTTAACCTATTAATTATAGAAAGGAGCAAACCCTATGAGAAAGACACTGATAATGGCGGGACTGCTGCTGGTTTTGGCGATGTGCTTTGCCATCACCTGCAAGAAAGAGCCTGCGGAAAGCACCACCCCTGTAACGGATAAAAGCACGGAACCGGCGGTAAAAAGCGATGTGCCGACCACCAAAGAACCGCTTCCGACAGAGAAAAGCGGAGATATAAGCTCGCTGGTCGCCGGCAACACCGAATTCGCGCTCAATCTTTATGACTACCTGGCGGGACAGGAAAAAGGCAATATTTTCTTTTCGCCTTACAGCATTTCCACGGCGCTGGCAATGACCTACGCGGGCGCCCGGAACAAGACCGAAGAGGAGATGCAATCTACGCTTTGCTTCCCGGAGGAATGGAAGCAGGAAAAGCTGCACGCCGCGTTTGCCGAACTCTTGAACAGGACAAAACCGGGTAAGGATTCCGGATACCAGCTTTCCGTCGCCAACGCGCTCTGGGGGCAGAAAGGCGTTCTCTGGCTTAAAGGGTTCCTGGCCGATTCCCGGAAATATTACGGAGCGGGGCTAATGGAAGTCGATTATGCCATGGACAAGGAAAAGGCGCGGCAGGAAATCAATGCCTGGGTGGAAAAAGAGACCAATGACAAAATCAAGGAGCTTATAAAAGAAAACATATTGACCGAGCTGACCAGGCTGGTTTTAACCAACGCAATATATTTCAAGGGCACCTGGGCGGAAGAGTTCGATAAAAAACTCACCAAGGAAGGCGAATTTTACGTTTCCCAGGATGAGAAAATCATGACGCCCATGATGCACAAACAAACAGAATTTAACTATTTCAAAAACGACACCTTCCAGTGCCTGGAAATCCCTTATAAAGGGAACGAAATCGCCATGGTGGTATTGTTGCCCAAAAAGGGCACGGAGCTTTCGGAATTGGAATCCTCGCTTGATATGAAAAGCCTGGCCGAAGGGCTGAAAAGCCAGGGGAAAACAAAAGTCCATGTCTCACTGCCCAAGTTTAAAACGACCTGCGAGTTTGAGCTTTCGGACCCGCTTAAGGAAATGGGCATGTCGGATGCTTTCAGCATGACGGCCGATTTTTCCGGCCTGAACGGCAAGAAAGATTTATATATTTCTAACGTGATTCACAAGGCGTTCGTCGAGGTAAATGAAGAAGGCACCGAAGCAGCTGCGGCAACCGCCGTGATTATCGAGACGAAAAGCATGCCTCCGCCGCCGGAGTTTTTCACAGTTGACCGGCCATTCATATTCTTTATCAGAGACCTAAGGACCGACAGCGTGCTTTTCCTAGGAAGGATAACGAACCCGACCAAATAATCAACATAAAAAACCTCTCATCCTGCCTGAAAACGGGATGAGGGGTTCTTCTTTTAGCAAGCGGGAACTATTTCCACCAACGTAATTTCGAAAATCAAGGCCTTGCCGGCCAGAGGGTGATTGCCGTCAAAGGTGACGCTGTCTTTGGTCAGTTTGGTCACTTTAAAACCAGCGCGTCTTCCATCCGGCTGGGTAAAATACACCATTTTATCAAGCTCCGGCTTGATATCAGAAGGAAGCTCTTTGAGCGGAAAAGTTGCCACCCTTTTTTCGTAATGCTGCCCATAGGCTTTTTCCGGAGGGATGGTCACGGTTTTAGTCTCGTTCAGATCCATCCCGAGGACGCCTTCTTCAAAGCCCGGCACAACCTGCCTGGCACCGAGGGTAAATTGCAGGGGTTCGCGTTTTATAGAACTGTCAAAAACAGAACCGTCTTGGAGTTTCCCTGTATAATGGACCTTAACGGTATCGCCCCTTTTTGCCTGTGCCATTATTTTTTCCTTTTAATTACTCGTAGCAATTTGTTTCTTCTTCATCGGTAAAGGAAGCCCTGAACTGGTCATATATTACCGTAGCAACATGCCTGGCTAAACCGGCTTTTATTGCTTTACAAGTTATTTTATAAACCAGTTTATCGCCCACGGCTAAAATAGGGATGGTTTCAAAAACAACTTCACCGGTAATGTTATCCAATTTATAACCTGAAGGACCGTCTGCATTGCTGAACTCCATCTCCGGAGGTATTTTACTTTTTAGAATTATATTAGTGAAAGCGCTGGTCCCTTCATTACGCATTTCGATTACATAGGTAGTCTGGTAGCCCACGTTAAGCGGGTCATCCGTATCATATTGCGAAATTTTCATTTCCGGAACAGGGCTGATTATCAGCGAAGCTGTCGCTTCCAAAGAAGCTATAGTCGGCGGTTCGGAAGAAAACGAAGACAGTTTAACCGAATTAACGACTCTTCCTAAATTCTTTCCGCGAAGTTTTAAGAAAAGCTCGGTTTTTGCCTTGGGTGCGATATTATCAAGCCGCCAGGTAACGCTTGCCGGAAAGTCATCTTTTTTGGGATTGAATACCCCGCGCGGCGAGGATTCAATATATTCCAAAAAATCAGGCACTGTATAAACAATCTGGATTTCTTTGGCCGAACCATCTCCGTTGTTATTTATTGTAATTGTATAAGATATTGCTTTATTAAGATAACAAATCCGTTCGCCTCCAATTGAAAGCTTAAGCTCAGGCGCTACGACTTTTATCGTAAAACACAGCTGATATTTAAATTCCCTATTGATATAAAGTTCTGCCTGCGAGGTAAAGATGCCGGTCCCAATGGTGCCCAGCATATAAGTAATTTTCCTGGTTTCATCCGGTAATAAATCGCCTAAATCCCATCGGAGAACCGTTCCTCCTGTAATATCATTATATTTCATTCCGGCAGGGATTTTATCCAGGAGAACAACATCTTTTACGATTGACTTGCCGGTATTGACAACAGTTAAAATATACGCGGCGTTCTGCCCGAGCCTTACTTCTTCCGGACCGTCTTTAATAACGGAAACCTGGGGTTCGTCAGGCCTGGCAGTGGTATCCACCGAAGGATTATTGTTTTGCGTAGGCGAGGAAGGAACCTGGTCGTTCGGCTGCATCGAAACAGATTGATCTTGCGGCTCTTTGGGAATTTCTTTCTTACAAGAAAATAAGGCTAAAACCACCAGAATCAATATCGTCCATTCAAAACATTTCATTTATCGCCTTTTTTATCTTCCAGATTTATTCGGGCGTCTTTGTCACCCAAATGCTGTTTGATGGCAAGCTTTATAAGTTCTTGAAGCTCTTCCATAGTTTTCGCTTCGGCACAGCATCCTTTCAATTCGGCAACAGAAGCGATATAGGTGCCATCTTTTGTCTGTTCGATAACGATGGTAAAATCTTTATGTGTTTTCATGTTTAATCCCGCTTTATTTCATCCTTAACTTTTTTAAGCACTTCTTCCACTATTTCTTCGATATGCGGCTTGACCCAATCATTGTGTTTAAAATAATCCTCAGTTTTTGCCGGCGTAGCCAGGGCATCGATGATTTTAAGAATCCCCCAGGCGATAAGAATAACAGGCCAATCGCGTGAGAACTCAAAAGAAAAGCCGGCTATTCCATAGTTTGCAAGCAGGATATACAATCCTATTAACATGAGGGAAATAGCCCAGAAAACTCTTTTTATCTTGTGTCTTGGTGAAAAAATACACATATTTTTGTTTTCTCTTTAAACACTAACGCATTATTTTATTATTACTCAACGTGATAATCAAGTAATTTACTGCTCTTAATTAATGTAACAAGCTAACTGATGCGTTTTTTGTTCTTGACAAAACCGACTATTTCAGGTAAAACTTAAAAGCGATGTCGACAAAACTTATTTATATGGACCATTCAGCCACCACGCCGGTTCATCCGGAAGTGCTGGAGGCAATGAAACCGTATTTCATGGAGAAATTCGGCAATGCCTCCAGTCTCCACCAGGCAGGACGTATTGCGCGCGATGCGGTCGAATCCGCCCGCCAGAAGATAGCCGATTACTTTAAATGTGAACCAAAAGAAATAATATTCACCAGCGGAGGGACGGAATCCGATAATTTTTCCGTCTTTGGGACGGCACGCGCCAATAAGGAAAAAGGCAGGCATATCATTACTTCCAAAATAGAACACCACGCCATTCTTAATACTTGTCACCAGTTGGAAAAAGAGGGATTCGAAATCACCTACCTTCCGGTGGATGGACAAGGGACGGTCTTACTGGAAGAATTGAAGAAGACCATAAGGCCGGAAACCATCCTGATTTCCATCATGCACGCAAATAACGAAGTCGGAAGCATCCAGCCCATCGAAGAAATTGGCAGGATTGCGAGGGAGCATGAAATTATATTCCATACGGATGCGGTGCAGTCCGTGGGGAAGATTAAAACAGAATTGGATAAATTACCTGTGGATTTAATGACCTTTTCCGGACATAAATTATACGCCCCTAAGGGAATTGGAGGATTATTTATCCGGCATGGAACAAAAGTTACTCCTATCCAGTATGGCGGGCATCATGAATTTCGCAGGCGTGCCGGGACGGAAAACGTGCCGGGTATCGTTGGGCTCGCCAAGGCGATAGAAATCGCAAAATCTAATCTTGATGCCGAAGGCAGGCGCTTAAGCTCGTTGCGCAACCGCCTTGAAAAAGGAATTGTCGATAACATAGAAGATATCCGGATTAACGGCGCCGCAGCAAATAGACTGCCCAATATGCTTAATATTTCATTCAAATATGTTGAAGGGGAAGGCATTATTCTCAATCTGGACAGTTTCGGGATTTGCGTATCTTCCGGCTCGGCCTGCACCTCGGAAAGCCTGGAACCATCGCACGTCTTAAGCGCCATGGGAGTGCCGGTCGCCGAGGCGCACGGTTCGATCCGCTTTTCCCTGGGAAAAAGCAATACCGAAGCGGATATCGATTTTACCATCGAATGCATGATGAAAATCATTTCAAAACTGCGCCAGATGTCGCCCTTATACCACAAGAAATAAACATGCCAGAAACTTACGATATCATCATACTCGGCGGCGGCCCTTCGGGCCTGACTGCCGGGATGTATGCCAGCCGGGCATTGTTGAAAACAATACTCCTGGAAAAACTTTCGCCAGGCGGCCAGATTGCCCTGACCGATAAAGTGGAAAACTACCCCGGGTTCCCGGACGGCGTCAATGGTTATGACCTGGCACAACTGATGGAAAAGCAAGCCAAAAAGTTCGGGCTGGAAATCGCCAATGCCGAGGTAAAGAAAATAGAAAAGGACAACGATACATTCCTAATTAAAACAGATTCCACGGAATACCGAAGTCTGGCTGTGATAATTTCCACCGGTGCTATGCCACGAACACTCGGTATTACAGACGAAGGAAAATTTACCGGGCACGGAATATCTTATTGCGGGACTTGTGATGCACCATTCTTTAAAGGAAAGGAGGTAATCGTTGTGGGCGGAGGGGATACGGCGGTTGAAGAAGGGCTTTATCTAACCCATTTTGCCAACAAGGTTACGTTGATTCACCGCCGCGATAAACTGCGCGCCACCCCCATTATCCAGCAAAAGGCTTTTGCCAATCCGAAAATGCAATTCATCTGGAACGCCACAGCCGAAAGTATTTTGGGTAAAGATAAAATAACCGGACTTAAAATAAAAGATGTAAAAAACGGGGCAATCAGGGAACTGCCCGCTGAAGGGATATTCGTCTTCATCGGCTATATTCCTAATACTGGTTTTCTCTCCTCCAAGATAGAGTCTACCTTAAACGGAAAAGATTTTCTCAAGCTGGATGAAGACGGCTACGTAATCGCGGATAGCGAGATGCGAACATCCGTAAAAGGCATATTTGCCTGCGGGGACGTTATTAAGAAAAGCTTACGGCAGGTGGTCAATGCTTGTGGAGAGGGAGCTGTGGCGGCAGTTAATGCCTATCATTATATTGAGGAAATAAAAAACCACCCCGAATAATTTCCAGGGTGGTTTTAATTCTAAGCAAAAATAGATTGTTTAATGCCCTTCGACAATTCTTATCCTGTAATAAACCTCCAGTGTAAGAATAGCGATAGCAGTCGAATAAATCCTTCCGACTTCAGGGCTCCAGCGATCAATCGGATCCCAACTTCCGTTTGCACAACCGTCGCTTTTAGTTTTCTGGCTCTTGATAACCACCGGAAGCATTTCTTTTTCCCATTTACCCCAGCAAGAACCTTTAGGCCCGTCAAACTGGTTTAAAGCATAGGAGCCGTAGAACCAATAATAATAATCTATTTTACCGTATTGATTGGCATCCCATTTTGGAAGGTTGCCGCCCTCTACCAGCATCGCAGCACTATTGGCAATTACCGCATCTTTTCTATTCTGCCCCATAAAGATACGGCACATGATACCGACGGCCGTTAACGAAGGCGGAGTATAAAGTTGTCCGCTATCCCATTTTTCTTTTTCTGAACCGAGGATAGCAACATTGCCTCTTTCACGGTATCCGACGCCGCCGTAGCCAAGGTCGGTAACATCATCCAGATGCGCTTTTACGCCGTCCCAAACGGTTTGCGGGACTTTAATCAATCCCCCCTCTTCGGCGGTTTTTAGCGCCATCATACACCAACCACTGACCGACATATCGTTATCACCGTCTTTCGGTTTATAACGCCATGCCTTGCCGTCGTTCTGCGAATCGATAATGCACTGGACTCCTTTAAGGGCGGTATCTTTGAATACATTTACAGCCGGTTCACCCTTATCTTTCATGACGCAATAAAGGTCGGACATGCCGTATGAACAAGTTCCCTGATTATACATAAATTTAAGCATGGAATTTTCACCATACATTCCGTTTGCCTTTTGAATTCCCTTAAGATACATAGCGGCTTTACGCACGGTATCGCCGAATTTTATTCCGCCAAAAGTATCACGGGGCCCGATTGAACCGGGGCTATAATTCGCTCCGGTGAAAGCCAGGAGAGCCAATCCGGTGAGCCCGACATCAAATTCAGTCTGACCGGTTCCACTGCAACGGCCTCCTTTGCATTGATTCTGGAAAGCGGTAGCGCCCCATGAACCATCCGGATTTTGGTGCCTGGCTAACCAGTAAAGCCCGGCCATAACCGCGCTTTCATTCCTGCCGCCACCACCCTTTGCGGCTAAATTCCGGCGACCGCCACGGGGACCACCGTAACGACCACCCGCTCCGCCACCTACTCCCATCATATCATAAACACCAGCCCCTTTAAGAGGCTTATCAGAAACGAAATCATAGCTATCGCCTTTAGATTCATTAAAATCCTCGTCGTCGGCTGTTTCGTTATGGTCCGATTCCTCGGCATCTTTCCAGACAGGATCTGTTTCCGATACCTGGTCATCCTTAGGCGGTTTATTATTTTCGATCACGTCGCGTGGAAGTTCCATATCCAGTTGTTTTTCTTCCACCGGTGGAGGCAGTTTAATCGTTTTAATTTCCTCCGTTTTGACAACCGGTTCAGCTACGATCAGAGCTGCCAAGATAACGATACCGAAAACGTGGACAAAAAGTGAAATCAACAATGGAATCCCCATGGTATTAATAGTCGATTGCAACCAAGCGCCGAAATCAATCTTTTGGGTTACCAGTTGTTCGGCTAACGACCCTTCTGCAATTTCCACTTCATCCTGTGATGGATCCTTCGGAATGTTTTGTCTTTGAGTTACCATATCCGCCTCCTTTCAAAACTCAATTTTAACACGTTTTTATCAGTTTGTCAAGCTCTGAACGATTATTCCTTGTCATCCCTATATATATAAACGTATAAAAACGTGATTGGTTCAAAAAATCTTATAAAACCCTAGAAATATTTTATACAACAAAAAACCCGGGATCCGGCTGTTCCGGTTTTCCCGGGTTTTACTTATTCACCTAAAAACAATTACCAATCCCAGTTTTCCTTTTCGCCGAGTATTTGTTTTAATCTTTCCCCGACAATCTTTTCCTTTTCGGACTTCCTTTTCCTCATTTTTTCCTTAAGCTTGTTTACCTCTTCTTCCATCCGCTTGATATCGTCTTCCCTGCCCTGCTCCATCATATCGAACGCTTCCCCCAGCAAAGTTGCCATTTCCGCCTTAACGGTTTCCTTCTCTTTATCATCCTTTGACTGCCGGTATTTATCCGCCAGCTCACGTATCCTGCGTTCTTTTTTCTGCTGTTTAGCCCACTGCTCATACCGTTTCGGGTCGCGCTTTTTCATCTCTTGCACCTCCTGCATCTCCCTTGAATGCTGGCGCAATATCTGCAAATACATTTCATGGTCCTCATTTTTAATCTTTCCCAGTTCCTCGGCCACTTCCGGTCGGAATTCTTTCAGGAAAGCCATGACGTCGTCCGGGCTGAATTTTTCCATCGGCATCATCTTATCGTCCGGAAGTTGTGGAAAATCATCAGCCGGTTTCTTTTGGGTCGGTTTATTTATCTCCGGTTTTTGCGGGCGTTTCTTATTATCTTCGGGCTTTTGCTCTCCGGGCTTGTTTTTCTTTCGTTCATTCATTATCCGCTCGAATTCTTTGGGAGCTTCTTGCTTGAGCCTTTTCAGCATCTGCATTTCTTCCCACGATTGTTTTAACAATTTTTCAAACTGTTCTTGATTTTCCTTTCGCAATTTACGCAGCATCTCCATCCTTGACGGGTCGAATTTGTTGTAAAACTCCTCTATCTCACCCAAGTTAATCTTCTGGGGCTCCTTGGGGTCTGGCTCCGGCTCTTCCATATCATCAATGCCCTCTTCATCTTCCAGTAAAAGTTCGTCATCCAGAGACAAATCATCATTCATAAAATCCTCGTCATCCAGCTCGTCCGACTCATCAATTTCGGGCTGGGCAAACGCATCTTGAACCGCCCCCAGGCAAAGGAGCATAAAAACCGCCGCCCCTGCCAGCCATATCAGTCCTTTTCCCATAAGCTCTCCTTTCTATACATAAATATTACCCGCGTCCCGGCGTATGCTGGGACGGGGTATCGCTCAATAATTTTTAATACCGCAGTAGAGCTTCACATTTCTTCTATCTGTTCATTAAGCTCGTTGATATTGTCTTCCATCTCGTCCAGGAATTCATCCCATTCGGTTGATTCCGCGCTGAGCGTTGCCTTTTCAAAAGAGGCTATCTTATATTTTAAGAGTGAAATTTCGCTGTCAATCCCGTTTTTCCATTTAAGGCCTTCCTCGCTTGCCGACTGCATCAGTTGTCCGTTCTTTTCGTAATCATCCGGTTTCGGAACGGAAAGCAAAAGCGCTATCAGCAATGCCGCCGCCGTGCTCAAACTCGCCCAAAAGACCCGCTTTATGGAAAAATCGCTTCGGTTAATCATCCGCCTGATTTCCCGGGCGCGCTCCGGCGAAGGCGACATGACGCCGGCTGATTTAATCCTATCAATGATCGCCCCGGCTTCTTCCATCTCTTTACGGCATACCGCACACATGGTAAGGTGTTTTTCGTACGAGGCAAGTTCATCCCCAGAAAGCTCTCCCGAATAATAAAGCAATCCATATTTAGTAAATTCAGCGCATTCCGCCATATTGCCCTCCTTTAACGCTTGTTTTCCAGTTTTTCCAGTTCGTTATTGAGCCTCTCGGTCTTTTTATCTATCTCGGCGTATTTCTTGTCTATTTCCGCCTGTAAGGAATCGACTTTGTTATCCAATTCCCTGCGTTGTTTTTCCAGGCTTTCAAGTGCATCTCGTATTTCCAGGGAATGTTCGCGGGGTGCTTTTGCTGTTTCTTTGGCTACCTCATGCCATTTTTTAAGCTCTTCCATTTCCGTGCGAACAACTTTCTCCCTTTTATTCAATTCATCCATTTCCCGCTCGGAATGTTCTTTCATCATATTTGTCCTCTGCTTCAATTCAGTCTTTTGCCGGTTGATTTCCTCCAGTTGGCGGTTAAGCTCGTTAAAACGCATCCTCGCCTCGGTGTTTTGCTCTTCCATGTGCTTTTTCTTTTCACTCTCAATCGCGTTATTAATGCGTTTAAGCTCGCCTTTCAGCCGCTCGGTTTCCTCTTTGGCATCCGGGTTTTTAGAAGATTCTTTAAGATGCATTTCAAGTTTTTCTTTTGCCTCTACAAGCTCTCGGAAATGCATATCGCGTTTCTCCATCTCCATCCGTTTCTGCTTTTCCATTGCCTGGTGATGGCGCTCGGACACCTTGTGCATTTCCTGATCAATCCTCTCTTTCTCGTGCTGGAGTTTATTAATCTCGTTATCGATATCCCTCGCTCTGGCATTCAGTTTATCCATATGCTGTTCCACGCCCGACGGATTTTCTTTAACCTTGTGCGTTTCTTTCTCCGGGGCTTTCTTTTTCACTTGCGGAGAATGCTTCGGGTTCCCTTTTACCTCTTCCGTTTGTGAACAGCCCGCCGCGATAAAAAGACAGAGGCCTATTGCCAGATACGCCAGATTAATTTTCCTTTTCATGCTTTTTTCTCCTTTTATAAACACAATCCCGGTTATGATTTTATTTCTTCCTCCCCTCTTTCGGAGTAGCATTAACCTTGTCCAAATCCACCGGCTCAGCTTTAGGGGTGTTTTTCATCATCTCCAAACGCTTCGCCAGAATCGGCGCCATCGCCGGGTTTAAAATAAAATGCCCGATCTTGCCCACTCCACCGCGCCTGGTTTTTTCCAACTGCATAATCTCTTCGCGCAAGTCTTCCCCTTTGAGTTTCTTGCCTCTTTCCATATATTTAGTCGCCATATCCGGCGCATTGAGTTCGAATTCCACATCATCCATATTTCTCACTTCTTCAATAAGTTCCAGGAAACATTCTTTTTCCTCTTTATATTCATCCTGGGTTAATTTGCCGATATGCTCCTGGAGCATTTCCAGGTGTTTCCTGACGATTTTATCTTTATCTCGTTCAAACACCTCGTCCGGAATCTCCCTAATCCGCTGGAAGAGATTCATGAGCATCTCGTTATCATTCGCCTGTCCGGCACGGACCGGGTCTTTTAGGTTCTTTGGAGGAATCAGGCAGGGATTAAAGGTGTTTATTATTTCCAGCTGCGCCCGGGTCAGGATTTTCTCCGCCTCTTTTTCATAGCCCGGCAATTTTGACTCAAACTCCTTTTTCAACTCTATAATCTGGCGTTCCATCCGAAATGCCTTCTGCTCAATATTTTCAGGTATGCCCTGGTTTTTCTCAAGCGCCTCTTTAAGCTTCTGGTAAGCGGTTAACACTTCTCCGGCCAGCTCGTTTGCTTTGGATTCATATTCTTTACGGAGATTATCCGCTTTCTTATTCAGGTCGATTAGTTTGGGGATTTGCGTATCGGTAAGATTCAATCCGTTAACCAGGTTCAACAGCATGATTTCTGTGAATGCCTGCTGGTATTTCTGCTCAAAGTTAAGCGATGCAGCCGAAGCAGATTCTTTATCCGTCCCGCATTCGGTTTCGTTGTGCTCATCGCATTTTCCACAATCGCCCCAGCCCGGCAACGCCACCAAGACGGCTAACAATATTACCAGCCATAATCCATTTAATCCTTTTCTCATAGTTTTCTCCTTTCGCATTAAAACGCCTTTACTCTATAAACTCTCCGAACTCGTAAGCCTCTTTAAACTCTTTACGGCGTAATGCATCCTGCCCAAAACGGTATTCAGGGGGCAATCTAAAATCCCGGCGATTTCCTTAAAGCTCATATTACCATAAACCCTTAAAAGCACAACCTCTTTCTGTTCAGCCGGAAGAGCGCCAAGCGCTCTTTCAATCGCCTTCATCTTCGGATTCTCCGCCGCAATGGTCTTATCCGCCGCGCAATCAAGCGAATTATCCAGCTTTACCGCGGTATGCCACTTGGAGCCTTGCTTATCGCGGCAGAGATTGACAGTTATCCGGTAAAGCCAGGCGGCAAAAGAGCCATCCCCGGCGGGCGAAAAAGACGCGGCGTTTTTAATCACCTTCTCAAAAACCTCCTGCAGGATATCCTCTGCCAGCGCCCGGTCACTGGCCAGGCGGGCAATATAGTTAAACAATGGCATCTGGTATCTCTCATACAGTTTCTCAAGGGATTTTTTATTGCCCCTGCTGTATTCGCCTATCAGAATCTCATCAGGCTTTTCTGCCATTTAATGCTCGCTGTATTTAAAACGATTGATAAGACGAAAATATTGTATATTTTTATTTTTAGTTGTAAAATAAAACCATCATGACAGAAGATACGATAATTGCCGTGGCAACACCTGCCGGCTATTCGCTCGGGGCGGTTATCCGCCTTAGCGGTCCTTTGGCGCTAAAGCTCGTCCGGAAGGCATTCCGCCCGGCAAACGCCCTGCGCCTTAACCGCCGCAGTATTCAAGGCCAGCTTATTTTGGAATCTCCGGGCGTGCGCATTCCCGTTACATTATATATAATGAAAACCCCCGGCTCTTATACCGGGGAGGATATCGCGGAAATCCATACCTTTGGGGTGCCGCCGCTCCTTAAGATACTCCTCGATTATTTCATCTCCAAAGGCGCGCGTTTAGCCCAGCCGGGCGAATTCACCCGCCGGGCGTTCCTCAATAACCGGATGGATTTAACCCAGGCGGAATCGGTCCTGGCTATCATCAAGGCGCGTAACGACCGCGAACTCTCCATGGCTGTCAATCAGCTAAAAGGCGATTTCTCCAATGAAACCCACTGCCTGAATAAAACCATAAAAGACCTCTTAAGCCGCCTTGAGCTCTCGCTTGATTTCTCAGACCAGGATATCGAAATTATTAAGGATGGCGAGATAAGGAATTCCGTTGATAAGCTGATAAGGGAAATATCCGGCTTACTTAAAGGCGAGCAATCGAAAACCGTATTCAAGGAAGGCATCTCTCTGGTTATCTGCGGAAGGCCCAATGTGGGGAAATCCAGCCTCTTTAACCGACTCTTGAAAAAAGAGCGCGCCGTGGTCATGCCGCTTGCCGGCACCACCCGCGACGTTATCGAAGCGGACTTCAAAGTAAAAGGCCATGGCTACCGGCTCTTTGATACGGCAGGGCTGGGCAAAACAAACGATAAAACCGGCATCCAGGAAATCGCCGCCCGGCAAACCAAAGGGGTTATCGGTCAGGCGGATATGTTCTTATTCGTCATTGACGGGAGTCGGCAGGTTTGCGATGAAGACCTGAAAATACTGCGCCGCCTGCCGCCTGAAAGGGTCTTGCTCATTATCAATAAAAGCGACCTCGCCCAGCCTGCCTCGCCGTCAGGCGGGAAGGCAACTGATGAATCCGTGCGGCGTAAGTTAAAGTATAAAGGCATCATCTGCCGTGTTTCGGCGCTTAAGGGGAGCGGAATAACAGAACTGGCTAAACATTTGAAAGGCTTATTGAAAGAGAGTAAAACGGATAAGTCATCGGCTCCCTATATCATCAGCGCCCGCTACCGTGAAAATCTAACACGTGCCTTGGACGCACTGAAGCGCGCGAAAAATACACCGTCAACAGAACTCGTTGCCTTTGAACTGCGCGAGGCATTGAACCATATCGGAAATATCACCGGGGCAACTACGCCGGAGGATGTGTTGAATAATATATTCGCCAGGTTCTGCATAGGAAAGTAACACACCCCCACCCCCCCTCTCCAGAGGGGAGTTTTTTAGTCCCCTCTAATAAGAGGGGATAAAGGGGTGTGTGATTAAAGCGATACGGCTTTTATTTATTGACGCTGTGATAAAAAATCGTATCTTATAGAGAGTTTTAAAGAATTGTCCCGACCCCGCAAAGCGGGATCGGGACGTCCGATTAACATTGATTGATGGTGGGGACGAAATGGCTGCTAAATTTATTGTTATAGACGGGCCGGACGGCTGCGGAAAATCCACCCAGGCGAAACTGCTGGCAGGCTACCTTAAGAAGAAACATTTTAAGGTGCTGAACCTGCGCGAGCCGGGCGGCACTCCGATAAGCGAGAAGATACGCCGTATCCTCCTTGACCCGGCAAACAGCCGTATGACTGTCCCGACAGAGCTCTTCCTTTACATGGCAAGCCGCGCGCAACTGGTGGATGAAGTAATCAAGCCGGCTCTTGATAAAGGCGTAATAGTCATTTGCGGAAGGTTTTTATCATCCACGATTGTGTATCAGGGCATTGCCGGCGGCATTGGCAGAAAACTGGTGGAAGATATGGGCAGGATTGCCACCCAGGGAACGGTGCCGGACTTAACCATCATATTGGATATCCATCCGGAAAAAGGATTAAAGCGCAAGAAGACTAAACCGGACCGGATGGAGAAAAAAGAAATAGCGTTTCATGCCAAGGTGCGGAAAGGATTCCTGAAGCTGGCAAAAGAAAACCCGGCAAGGTATAAGGTAATCCCGTCAACCGGCTCGATAAACTCCATCCACCAAAAGATTATCTCTCTTGTCGGTATTGGGTAAAACCGTCAACGGGGTTAAACTAGATTGAATTAAATAAGCTCTCCCCCGGAATTAGCGAATAAACCCATTCCCATATTCTATAACTCTAAAACGGACTGAATCAAACACAACTTTTCCTGTTCCACGATTAAACGGGAAAAACTATTTAAACTAACCCGTTAATAACGATACGATACTACTCTGCCGAATTTAAGTCCCCCTTTCATATCTTATGGGGAATTATTGCGTTTAGGGCTAAAAAATAGGGGGTGGGGTATGGGTAGGTAATTAGACCTATACCCCTTGCGGATTCATAGGGTAGGGGGTGGGGGGAGGTATCCTACCTATCCCGGATGGGTATCCCGGTAATGCCGGACCTATATCCCAGCCCATAATCTGAAAAGGCCATATGGGGGGCGGGAAAATGGGATAGTCCTCCCGGAATAATGGGTTAGGGGTAGGGGGGAGGTATCCTACCTATGCCGGGGGAATATCCGGCTAATGCGGTGATACTACCCCGCCTCAGGATGACAAGGAGAGGTATGGGTAGCGGATTCGTGGGGTAGCCATGGGGGAGAGGTATACTACCTATCCCTCTCCCATACCCCTTAAGGAAAAACTGATTAAATGAGAATTTAAAAGATGATAGGAAACAGAATGCAGATTACAATGGTTCTCTAAATTTACGCGGGGACGTTAAATTCATCATGCACTGATTTTACTTGACTTTTCGGGAAATATTGGTAAAATTACTCTTAGGAATAATAAAATGGTAAAGAAAAACGACAATTTATTTTCCGATTTCGAGATGGCCCTCTACGAGGCGGCGGTCCGCTCCAATCCCAATAACGAGGAAGCCCTGCGCGCCCTCGGCTACCTCTACACCAAAAAGAGAAACCATACGAAAGCCCTGACCATAGACCGCAAACTCTGTTTCCTGCGTCCCGATGATTCGGTCGTCCATTATAACCTCGCCTGCAGCCTTTCCAACCTGGGCAAAATCGAGGATTCGCTCGAAGCCCTTGAGATGGCGATACTTTTAGGCTATAGCGACGTACGCCATATGGAAAAAGACCCGGATTTGGATAATATCCGCAACGAACCGCGCTATCTCGAGATAGTGGAAAAGATGAAGGGAAAATCAAAGGCCTAGTTAGTTCATTGGTTCACAAGTTCAACTGTTCATCAGATTGATTTTTTATAGTATCATCTGCTAAATCCGCCTAATCAACTCAATCGGCACCCCTACGAGTGCTCCCTGTTATTCGGGTGTCCCCGAAGCAAAGCGGAGCGGGGTGTACGAAATGATGCCTTTGTCAGCATCGACACGGATATGCGTGCCGGTGGGGATTTCTGAAATAAACTTTGGGCTTAGGTCGCAGACGAACGGAATCTTCGATAGTATCGCGCCTTCGGTCAAATTATAATCCGGCGCTTTTATGGTCACGAGAGCCGCCGGCGCGGCATGTTTCTTTACCAGCGTCATCAAGACCACACAGCCCCCTGAAGAGCCCTTGGATTCCTTGAAAACGAGTATCTTCCCTTTAAGCGTTTTGCCTTTATTGGGATTGGATGGGGCGATGATTTCGCCGGTCTCTAAATCCACATCGCCCAGGAAGGAAAAGCTCTCTGGACAGATAAGGGCCTCGCCGGAGGCGGTGCCCCTGACAACCTTACGCACTTTATATTTGTTCATATTTATACCACATCCCACTCCTCCCGTCCCGCAAAGCGGGACGGGATTCGGGGACGCCCGATTATTTAAAATACCTGTAGGGGCGGACTCTCACGAATCAGACAAATCACACTAATCATTCGTGCCATTCGTTCTATTCGTCTTATTCGTGTTCTACCAATCTCCCCTTCAAAGCACTTTCTATACATCTATCCGTATCGGCCAAAGCGGTATTGCATCCAATCAAATCTTTGACATAGCGCACCATCTTGACGCTATCCGTGACCATATTCCGGACATTCGGCACCTTTAATCCGTATTCACGGCAGGTCGATTGCCTCATATGGCTTTCCACCGGGCAGGTATCTGCCACCACCTTCGCACCGGCGGATTCTATGGTTTTGATATAGCCGGAATATTCCGCCTGCTTTCTGGTCATGCGGTTCGTGCATATCCAGAAGCGGACATCTTTCCTGACGCGCCTGCCCGCCAGTTTCCGGGCGACGTATTCTATCTGCGCCAGGTTATAATGGGGACATCCGAGCGTGACGAAATCAATTTCCGCGCCCGGCTCAATATTATTCACCTGATTGTAGACATCATCTAAATCCTTTTCCCTGATTTCATAGGCGTCTTTGGGGACTTTGCCGTCTTTGAACGCCTCTTTCACGGTCCGCGCTTCCGGTGTAACGCCGGGGATATGGAAGAGCGTTACCGAGCCGGAGGTTGCCAGAGCAGCGCCGAAGCCAATCAGGAAGTCGGTTCGTTGTAAAATGGAAGAGTTGTCAGTTGTTAGTTGTTGGCGGTTAGCTTTGGGTAATTGGATAACGGGGATATCGCTCCCAACTATTTTGCCTATAATAAATCCGAGGGCGCACCAGGCATCATAAGTCTTTAAGCGTTCGGGAGGAATCATCACCTTAAATAGATGCGTGCCATAGCGGTTTTCAGGGAGGAGATATCCCATCAACGGATATTTTCCGGTCACGGCGGAGAAGCGGGTAAAGAGTCCGCCGCGGTTAGTCCGCGCGCCCAGGACCGAATTAAAATAAATAATCGCACTGCTTTCGACCGAGGCGATGTAACTGCCGAAAGGCGGGACGAATCCCAATAATTGCGGGGTGCAGGTATAGGTTTCCAGAATGCCCATGGAACGGTGCGCCGGCTCGACCTCGGCCTGAAGCCGGGCGAGCTTTGCCGGTATGCCGGTAATAGAGGGTTTTTCCAAATCAGCGCAGAGCGTGGAGGTGGTGGTCGGCACACGAACCTTGGCGCCCCTTTTGGCGTAGCGGACGAGGTCCTCGATATCGCCGTAATAGATGCCCATCTCCGCCGGGTAGTGGCAATAGGAGATATCGACTAAGCGCGGTGCATTGAACGCCTCGCCGAACTGGATGATGTAATCCATCGCCTCGGCAACGACCTTACCTTCAGCGCCGCCGCGCATCCGTTTTTCCGAATCAGTTAATTTCATAAAATTCTGTAAGCGGATTAAGCTGATTTAGCAGATAACTTTAAAATCAAGTTAATTATTCTTCTATAACAATTCTTTTATTTTCATCCCATTTTTCTCTATATATTTTCCCTCCGGCCGTAGCAAAATACATATCTCCATTCTTGAATTGTATATCCCATGGTTCATAGCCTGCACTATTGCCGAAGGTTTGAATTTTAATACCCCCTTCAAACTCAAACACCAAATCTGCTGTTATAATATCATTATTAAAATCGATTATCTTTTTGCCTTTTAGCATTTCCATGACATTTTTCGCCACATTCACGGGTTTCGGCAAACCATAAATATGCCCCTCATCACCACTTGCTTGCCTGATTTGTTTGGTATCAATAATTCTCCACGGGGTACTAACCCTGACAAATGCATCTTCGTTAAATACAAATAACCAATCCAATGATTCTTTTTGAAATATAATTTTAGTGATTTCTCGCCCTATAAACAATGCTTTATCTATTTTCATCTTTTCGCCCTTAATAATCATCTGTTTAATCTGCTAAATCCGCTTACAAAAACTCATGGTTTAATCTCCGGCCCCAACGCCTTTTCCGGAACCACGTCCACGACCAATGCGCTTGGATAATCTTTCGTATGATAAACCGCCTGATGGGCAAGGCGGGGTTTCGTTTCATACGCTTGGTCGGTATCGGTATTCAGATGCGGAGAAAATTTAGGGACGGCGCTGGAGGAGATTTCCAGCCGTATCTGGTGGCCTTTCAGGAAGCGCATCCCGGTCGCCCACATATCAACCGTCACTTTATAAACTTTGCCGGGAGAGAGCCATTCCGGCTTTTCCAGTGAGTTCCTGAATTCCGCGCGCTGGATGCCATCGCAGAGTTGAATCGCCTTGCCATTGGGCCAGACATCCACGAGCTTGCCGGTGAAATCCGTGCCCTTAACATCCGTGGAGACATAAAGCTCGGCAAACACCCTGCCGCAGATAATCACATCCTTCTTTAACGGCGGCGTGGAATAGACCAGGACATCCATCCGGCGCTCTATCGCCTGCTGGTCGCAGGCTTCGCCCAGCTGTAGGCTTATCGGGTCGGTGACATACGGCACCGGGTCTTTGGGGTCGTAGGTATACCTATCCGTCTTTTCGGTAGTGGAAGGTTTTTTCTCGCTCATCACCCCGTCGCCGAGCAATGAATTGGCATTGCCGTTGCTATGTAGATAGAATTCTGTGGTAACTGCCTTGGGAATGGGCCAATCGGAAACGCCGTGCCATTTATTTTCTCCCATGATAAATATTCGTCCTCTCGGTTCGCGCTTTTTATCATACACTTCTTCGGTAAGATGGCGGGCGAAGAATTTAAGGATGATGGAATTCATGTCTATGAGCGCCTTGGGGCCGAAATCTATTTCGCCGACCTTGCTCGAGACATTTAACTTATGCGCCCAGCAGCCGATAATCAGTTTCTGCGCATCGCGCGCCTTGGGTGTTTTGGCGCGGGCCCTCATTCCTGGGAAATTCTTATAGGTGGAAATGCCGTCATCATCATACCAGCCGCAGATATGCAAAGCCGGAATATTAATTTTATTCCATAGATGCATATAAGAAACCTCTTTCCACCACTTATCAAAGGTCGGGTGGTCCATCCAGTTTTGCCAGGTTCGGCTTTGCATGCCGACCGCCTCATCGAGTTTGCGCAGAGGCAGATAAGTATAAAATTTATTCCAGTTGATATTGGCGAGGTTCTGGTTGGTCTTGCCGAAGACCATAAGCCCCCAGACAATCATATTCCAGAAGAAGGCGCCGTTCTGGTAAGGGACGTTGATGACCGGGTCGGGCAAAGCTACAAGCGGGACAATGGCCTTCAGTTTGGGATGGAACGAAGCGGCGCCCATCCAGGAGGT
Source organism: Planctomycetota bacterium (assembly GCA_016207825.1). Classification (NCBI taxonomy): domain Bacteria; kingdom Pseudomonadati; phylum Planctomycetota; species Planctomycetota bacterium. Next base: position 227,456 of record JACQZI010000007.1, read on the forward strand.
GTAGCCTTCGTAACTGCCGCCCATCATGCCGATATTGCCGTTTGAGAAATCCTGTTTGGCGAGCCAGGAGATGGTATCAAAGGCGTCCTTTTTCTCATAGCGGAAGGGCTCCCATTCGCCTTCGCTGTCGTGGCGTCCGCGGCAATCTTGGAAGGCGTAAACAAACCCGCGCTGGGCGAACCAGACTTTCGCGACCAGGCGCAGGGAATCGTGGTTGCCATAAGGCGTGCGGCTTAGGATTACCGGAAAAGGGCCTTTGCCCTTGGGGAGGTAGATGTCGGTGGAAAGCCTGACCCCGTCCCGCATCCTTATTTTGATATCAATCCTTTGCTCCACTTCGTATTTCTTAGTTAAGCTTGTTATCATAAAATCACCTTCTAATCTTTTAACACGAATCACACGAACAAAGACAAATCACACAAATAAGAAAAGATAATTACATTCGTGATATTCGTCTCATTTGTGTCATTCGTGTTTATCTGCAATTTATTTAAGCACTTCTCTTATCACCCTCAGCCAATTCCCGCCGAGGATTTTCTGGATTTCATCCTTATGGAATCCGCGTTTCACCAGTTCAATCGTTATATTAGGAAGTTTGGCGGCATCTTCCAATCCTACGGTCACGCCGTTATAGCCATCGAAATCCGAGCCGAGGCCGACGTAATCTAAACCGAACTTCTCGGCGATATAGGCGATGTGGTCGACGACATCCGGCACGCGGCAGATCATCTTCCTGCGGGCGATTTCCTGGAAGGTCAAATTTCCTCCGATGATAAATTCAGGGAGATACATACATCCCGACGACGCCCTTCCGGCGGGCGATTTCTTTTATCTGGTCATCATCAATATTACGCAGGATATCCCGGAATTTCCTCACCCCCGTATGGGAGCAGATTACCGGACCCTTGGCAATCTTCATCGCATCCTTAAAGCCGGGCCGTGCCAGGTGGACGATATCCAATATCATATTCAGGCGGTTGATTTCCCTGATGACCTTTTTACCGAGGGCGGTCAGCCCGCGCGGGTTATCCACCCGGACGCCGTCCGCCAGCTCATTGGCATGGTTTTGGGTCAGGCTGATTGACCGTACTCCCAGATGGTGAAACATCTCCAGTAGGCGCAGGCTTTTATCCAAGCATATCCCGCTTTCGATATCTACCAGGAGTCCTTTCTTGCCTTTGGCAAGCTCTTTTAAATCTTTGGAGGAGCGGATGAAAACTATTTTTCCGTTGCTATCGCTGACCGCTTTTCTCATGGCGGTGAGCATTTTCAGGGCGTAAAGCGTGGCGTCCGCGCCCTGGTAAAAAGGCGGTGTATAGATTGCCATGAACTGGAGGTCAACGCCGCCTTTCACCATGCGGAGGAAATCCATATGCTGCCAGTCATTATCCGATTTGGCTTTCTCCCCCCAGCGAAGGGCCTTGGGGCCGGGTGAAAGGAAATCACCGTCGCGCGACAAGGTTTTACCGAAGGAATCGGCGTGGCCGTCGACAAGGATTGATTGATGGTGCAGTTTAATAATTTCGGCGCGCGTCAACATTATACACTCCGCGATATTCACACACCCCTGCCCATCCCCGATTGGGTCGGGACTCCGCTATCGCTCCGCTTTTTAGAGGGGATTAACTATACTCCCCTCTTGAGAGGGGGTTGGGGTGTGTTATTTCTCTAATCTTTCCTTCTATCGTACTTAAAACACCTTCTATGTTTTTCTTCATATCTATGTCCAAAAACCTCAGCACAGAAAAACCCAACGACTCCAGCTTTCTCTGCCTTATTTCATCTTCATCTGTTTTTCCGCTATGGCTTTCCCCGTCGATTTCAATAATCAGTTTCAAGCACGGGCAGAAAAAGTCAACAATATACTCATCAATCGGCTTTTGCCTATGGAAATCATATCCCAGCATCTGCCGCTGTTTAAGCTTCTGCCACAATAATATTTCTGATAATGTTCCAGTTTTCCGAAGTTGACAAGCCAGTTTTTTAAATTTGGGGTTATAATAAATCATTAATTACACACCCCTACCCCTCTTATTAGAGGGGATTAATCAGACTTTATCTTTTTGATGGAATCCGGGATAAAGACCTTATCGCCTTCTTTGATGTTATTACGTTTGAACCAGCCTTTATTCATTTCCAAGGCGTATTTAACCGCTACCCGTGACCAGGTGGTATCTTCGGTTAAAGGCTTCATATCAGCTATCTGGGTAATAGTGCCATCCTCTTTTATAAAAGCGATTGAAAGCGGAATAAGCGTGTCTTTCATCCAGAAACGGACGGGTGTTTCTTCCGGATAAAGGAAAATCATGCCGCTGTTTTCAGGTAGGTTTTTCCGGTGCATCAGGCCCAACTCCCTTTGGTCGGCGGTGGCGGCGACTTCCACATTGATTGCCTTGCCGTTAATGACCAGTCCTTCTTGGGAGACGTCTTTACCCTGGCAGGCAATAGGTAGAACTGCTAATGTAAAGCTTAAAAATAAAATATAAAAATGTTTCATGTCAATTAATCAGCACGAGGCTGTACCAATTCACCTCGTCGGATTTGGATTTAAGGGTTTTCAAAGGCAACCCTTGCTTATGGGCGGTGGCAAAGACATCTATCCCGACCGCCTGCATGGCCGGGCGGGCCTTTTTTTGGGCGCGGCATGGCCTGGGAAAAGAGCACTTTTTACAAACCGCGCAATCGGAAAAGCTGAAGGCGAAGTAATTGCCGTCCACATAAGCCGCCTGCTCTATTTTATACGAGATATCGTGGGAAAGCTTTTTACCACTAGGTCCCCGTAGTCCCGATTTGCGGGACGGAGCGGGGTCACGGGTATGGATAAGCAATGCCTTTTTATAATATTTTATGATGCGGGCAAAATCGGAGACGGTAATGGCGCCGGGGGCGGAGGGACAAGTCCAGTTATTGCCCCAGCCGGTGCAGCCGAAACGGCATTTGAGTATTGTGCGCGGGTCAAGGACAACATCCCGGGCATTAATCAGGACCGCGTGGAGTGCGCCCTCTTTTCTGGCAAGCGCGGCGTATCGGTTTAAATTCATTAAGCGGATAATACCACATAAAAAAGGCGAAGTAAATAAATTAACGGCTCTATAATACCCCCGGCGCCGCCCTAAAGTTATATAATAATTTTCTTGCTTGACTGAGGGATATATTATTAAATTAGATACTTTATGTACACGGATTAAGCCCCGCTCCACTGCGTTACGGGGACACCCGATTGATAATGAATCTGGAATGGGGCTGATAAAACTAATCAGCTTGCTCTTATTAAGAAAGGTGATTTTATGTTTAATTCTATGATATTTTTAGCCCAGGACGCGGCTCCAAGCGGCTCTTCTGCTTTAATCAGCATGCTCCTGCCTTTTGCCCTGCTTTTCGGTTTAATGTACCTCTTGCTCATAAGACCCCAGAATAAAAAAGAAAAGATGCGTCAGGAAATGATTAACAGCCTCCAGAAAAACGACCACGTCATCACCAGCGGAGGAATGTTCGGAATTGTTTCCAATATCAAGGATGATGAAATCTCGCTTAAAGTGGATGAGGATTCCAACGTAAAGATACGCGTTTCCAAAAACGCCATTGTAGGCGTAATAAAACGCGCGAACCCCTAGAATTAAATAGTTCGCTCTATAAAGGAATAATTATTTATGAAAGAAACTCTCAAATGGCAATTGCTCCTGGTTCTTATCATAACCGCCATCGCCGGTTACTTCGCTTACCCATCTGACGATAAAATGTTCTTTAAGGAAGGCGAATGGTTCGAAGGCTGTAAAATCCAGTTGGGACTCGACCTTCAGGGAGGAAGCGAGTTGATACTCGGTTTCCAACAGCAGGAAACGATGAGCTCGGAAAGCTTAAAATCCGGGGTCGATTCCGCCCGCAACATTATCGAACGCCGTATCAACAGCTTCGGATTGAAGGAACCGCGTATCCAACCTTACGGCAACCAGCTTTTGGTCCAGCTACCTGGAGTTGACCCAAGCGAAATAGACAATATAAAAAAGCTGCTTATCACCACCGGCAAGCTGGAATTCAAACTGGTGGCAAAACAATCCGTTATAGATGTATATGAAAAACGCTACCCGGCAGTTCCTCCCGGTTACCAGTGGTATGACGAAACTCCGGTAAAGGATAAGCCGGTTGAACACCTCCTGCTTGAGGAAAAAACCATCATCAGCGGTGAAAATGTCGTTGATGCCGGATATAAAGTGCTGGACCCGATGGAAGGAATCGTGGTTACCTTAAAACTGGATCTGGTCGGTTCGCATATTTTTGAAGATGTCACCGGAAAGCATAATGAAAAGACATCCGACCAAAGAAGGCTGGCAATTTTGCTGGATAGCAAAGTGGTTTCAGCCCCGAGTATCAGAAGCAAGATAACCGGCGGAGAAGCCGTTATTACACACGGGGGAAAAGGCGGATTCCCGGAAACAGAGGCGCGCGATTTATCCATGATACTGCGTTCGGGAAGCCTACCCGGAAACCTGGAAGTCAAAAGCGAAAACACATTAGGGCCATCTCTCGGTGCGGATGCGATTAACAGAAGCGTCACCTCTTTTACCCTGGCAATAATCGTGGTTGCCCTATTCATGATTGTTTATTACCATCTGGCAGGAATGATTTCGGTCCTCGCACTTTTAATAAACGCTATCCTGCTTTTAGGCATACTTTCCTTTTTCTCAGCAACCCTGACACTCCCCGGCATCGCGGGCATCGTCTTAACCATGGGTATGGCGGTCGATTCCAATATCATTTTCTACGAAAGAATCAGGGAAGAGCAGGAAAAAGGCAAGACCACGGTGCAATCGTTTGAAGGCGGGTTCGGCAAGGCGTTGGTAACGGTCATAGACGCCAACCTGACGACCCTGGTTGCCGGATTGGTATTGTGGTATTTCGGAACAGGTCCGATACGCGGATTTGCGGTTACACTTTCCGCAGGCATTCTCACTACGCTTTTCAGCGGATATTTCGCCACCAAACTCATGGTCCAGTTCGTCATTGAAAGCGGAATAGCCAAGAAAATCACCATGTTAAAGATACTGACCAAGCCTAATATCAACTTTATGAAAATCAGCCATTATTTTATCAAGTTTTCGGTAGTTTGCATCTTGTTGGGAATGGTTGCTTTTTATATGAGAGGAATAAAGACCAACACCGCTTACGGGGTGGATTTCACGGGCGGGACGGTTTTGAACCTACACTTCAAGGAAAAGGTCAATATTGCTGATGTCCGGACGACCATAAAGAACATTACCGTAACGGATGCCAAAACCAACGCACCTGCCCCCAAATACCCGGACGCGGAAGTATTAAGCGTCATGCCACCGGTCACGGATACCGGCGCGGGCGGGATAAAATCCATGTTCTCCAAGGCCGGGCAGATGTCGGAAGAATTCCAGATACGTACCCGATATGTGCGCACGGAAAAAGGCGTTTTGGAGTTGAAAAACGACCTCCTTGCGAAATTTTCCGATAAAGTCGCGCAGGAAACCATCACTCTCATCACCTCAACCAACAAGGCCGGTTATAAGCTGATGATGGAATTAAACCTGGGTAAACAGGTTGGGGTTAACGAGTTAAAAGTGAAACTCGCCGAGCTTGCCAAGCGCAATAAAAAGCAAGAACCGCTGGTGATTATACCGGAGGCATCCGAGGAAATAACCGATACAACATCGGCACATTTTGAAATATATTTCAGGGAAGACGAACCCGTGCAGTGGGAACGGGCACTGCGAGCCAAAGAAGGTCTGGATTTACCGAGAGGCGTTTTCCCGGTTGCCGGCATGATAGATACCATGGTTTCCAAAAGTTTGCAACAAAACGCGGTTATTGCCATCATCCTTTCGTGGATATGCATGCTCATTTACGTCGCCTTCCGGTTCGAACTGAAATACGGACTGGCGGCGGTAGTTGCGCTGGTGCACGACGTTTTATTCGCCCTAGGCGCGACGGCGGCATTCAACCTGATTGTCCCGGACAGCTGGGGTATTAGTGTCGAAATAAACTTTACCTCAGTGGCGGCGCTTATGACCATCATCGGTTATTCGGTCAACGACACCATCGTCATCTTCGACCGCGTCAGGGAAAACATGACGGAAATGAAACGCCAGCCGCTGGAAGCGATTTTAAACGCCAGCGTCAACCAGACGCTCGGCCGTACAATTATAACATCATTGACTGTTTTCTTCACGGTGGTGATACTCTTCCTGGTCACGGCAACAAGCGGCGCCGGGATCGTTAGCTTTGCCTTCCCGATGGTAATCGGCACGATCGCCGGCTCTTATTCCACCATCTTTATCGCCTCGCCGTTTGTCAAGGCTTGGGGCGGAAGCGGGGAAAAGAAGCCGCAAGCAGAGAAAAAAGACTGATTATCCGGGAAACGGACGAAAAACCAAGTGTTTTTATTGACGGGTTTATTTAAACAAGGTATTATTTACCCGTAAAAATAAAAGGCAATTCCATGAAAAACCTGTGGTCGAAGGTTCTGGCAGTTTCTTTCTTGATATTCTCTTTTTCCCTATGCGCAATTCTACCTATCACAGGGGAAGATAACAGCCAATCCGCAACGGAAGAAACTAAAGAAGAAGAAACACCGGAGCAAAGCCAGGCGCAAACTGATACCCAGGTCACCATCTCCGTAAAGCCCAAATATTACGGCATCGAGATGAAATCCGACCACCTTATCTTTGTGATTGACGTTACCGGAAGCATGTCTACCGAGCTTGACATGAGCGTTAAGGAGAAAGCAAAAAAAATGCTCAAACCCATGGAAACAGGGGGGAATAAACCGAAACCCGAAAAAGACAAGAACGCCAAGAACAAAAGGGATGCCGGCGAGGGAATAGACTGGGACAAAATAAAAAACCATCTGGATCTAGCGCGGGCGGAATTTGTTGAGGCGATAAAATCGCTTAAGCCGGATATTTCTTTCGCGGCGCTGGCTTATAATACAAAGATATTCCCGCTGCAAAACACCTTCGTGCTTGCCGACCAAAAGAATAAAGATAAAGTAATCAAAGCGGTCAACAGTTTCAAGCCTGAAGGGCCGACCGACGCCTTTTTTGAAGCGCTCTTGAAGGCAATCAGCTACGCGAAAGACAAAGCGCCGGAAAAGAAACAGGGAAAAGACAGTAAAAACGCGCAGGTCACCGGAAAGGATAAGGGAAAAGCCGCCAAGAAAAAGGAAGAACCGCCATACGAAATATTCTTCCTGACGGATGGAGCTCCGACCGTAACTTCCGCCACAACCGTGGCCGGTATGCCTGAAGAGAAAATAGAAGAAAACCTGAAAAAACTTCAGGAGGCAATAGAAAAGAAAAACGTCTGCATACACGCCATCGGAATTGGTTTTCATAATACCGGGCTGATGCAAAAGATTGCGGAGATAGGCAACGGACAGTATGTAAACCTGGGGCCGGATAGAAATCCGCCCCGGGAGCAAAAATAATATTCTATTTTATAAAAGGAGCGAAGTATTTTTATGAAACAAGCAGCCATAATAATAATAGTTGCCTTGGTCGTAATCATGGTGGTAGGGTTAGTGCTGTGGCAAACAGATTATTTCAAAAAGCCCGAACCGCCGCCGCCTCAAGAACCGGTGGTAACCATGCCCGCCAAGCCGATTGAACAACCCAAGCCCCAAGGAGAATCTTATACGGTAAAACAAGGCGATACGCTTTGGAGCATTGCCAAGGAAAAATACGGAACCGGCGCCAAATGGGAACTTATCATGGAAGCGAACAAGGATAAAATTACGAATAAAGATTCCCTGACAGTCGGCTGGGTTTTGTTTATCCCTAAAGACACCGGAGGAACGGTACAGCCGGCTCCGAGTAGTGTAATATACCACACCGTAGTTCAGGGCGATACGCTGGAAAAGATTGCTCTTAAATATTATAATGATGCCTCGAAATCAGAAATGATTTTCCAGGCAAACCGCGATAAGTTAGCCACTAAGGAAACTTCTTTGCAGGCAGGATGGAAACTGGCTATCCCGAAGTAATAAGACCTGATTTATTTTGCTGTTTTGCCCCATTCCTCCCGCCCCAGAGCATCTTTTCCGTCAGGGTCTTGTAAAAAGTCCGGTGGAGCGGCTCTATCAGGTAAAACACGCGCCGGGAAACGGAGACATGCACTTTATCTTTCGGGCTTAGCGCCACAAAAATCTGGCCGTCTACGGTCAGCACTATTTTTTTCGATTCACCCAAAAACCCGATTGAAACGGCATCTTCAGCCGGGATGACTAGCGGCCGCATTGCCAGGGTGTGGGCACAGACCGGAGTTAGGATAAATCCTCTTACCGCAGGGTGGATAACCGGACCTCCGGCGGCAAGCGAGTGTGCGGTTGAACCGGCCGGAGTAGAAACAATCAAGCCATCCGCTCCAAAAGTCGCCAAGTGATTTTTATTTATCGATAATTTGAGGTAAAGCATCCGGGAAGATGCCTCGCGCGATACGATTATTTCGTTCAGGGCAATAAAGCTCTTGCGCTTGCCTCCCGGCTTAATAACCTCGCATGCTATCATCATGCGGGAAGATTGTCGGTAATTGCCTGAAAGGATGCGGCTGAAAGAACGCTTCAGTTCTTGGGGAGAATAGCCGGCCATAAACCCGAGCTTTCCCAAATTAACTCCGATGACCGGAACCGGGTTTTCGCCCAAGCGCCTGGCCGCGGAAAGGATGGAGCCATCTCCTCCGAAAACAACAACCAAATCGGCTTTCTTGCTTGAAAGGGACAGCCGATTATTTAAATCCACCTCAACCCGGCATGCTTTTTTGGAAAGCCATTGTCTCAGGGAATTAATAAGCCTTTTGGTTTCCGGTTTTTTCCAATTGCCTGTTAGGATAACCGTCTTATTACTCATTTTATTTTTCGGCATATTCGCCGTAGTTTTCATCGGCCAGCTTTTTAAGGAATTCGGTATCGACTTTCCCTGTGGGGCCGCCCCCTCCCATGGCGCCCGGAGGAGGTCCGCCGCCACCCTGAGGCATATTACCGGGAATCGGCTCGCTCCCGCCCACCCCAACGGCAATCACATTAATCCTGATTTTCTTGGTCTGGTTTAAGATGCGCACGGCACTGCGGATTTCATCCGTTTTAAGATATTTTCCGGCGGTCGGCTCACCATCGGTCATGAAATATATGGTATCTGCCCCTGAACCTTTACCGCTGATATAACCGCTTACGTTGACATCTTTCTTATCTCCGGTAAACCCGAATCCGGTTTCCAGGGCGTCGTAAATATTGGTCAATCCGGACGATTTAAGCTCATCTATCCATTTCAACGCCTCTTTCTGGTATTGCTTAACCGGAACAAGCGTCTTCTGACATGAATTAACCTTATCGTTGAATATGATAATGTTAAATTTGGCATCCGGCGACAGGTGTTCCACAGCGCTTTTCAATTCTTTGATAAGAACATCGAAACGGCTGCCGCCTTCTTTTGCCTTGAACATCTTCATGCTTGAACTGATATCCACCACAAAAACCGGTGCTTTTGAGGTTATCTTCATTCCGTAGAAAACGGCAATGGTTTCCTGTGAATCGGACGGTGTTTCCTTGCCGGTAAGCTTCTTTATGGCGCCGAGCATGTCTTCCCTCAAGCGGCCCGACTCCTTATTGGATTGGGCGGTAAGCGCTTCCGCCGCCTTGGTTTTGGATTCCTCGTCCGCTACTTTAGAAAGGTAATTCGTTGCGCTGGCGCGCACTTCCCATTCCTTGGCTTCAAACGCGGCAATCACTTTATCCAACGCCTCTTTCGGGCAGATACGGCTTAATGCATCTATGGAACACACTTTAATGCGGGAATCTTTATCATCCAGGAATGAAATAAGAAGTTCTGTTACCGGCGGCTTATTGACCGCGCCCAGCGCCGGGATGACGGCTATCCTGACGTTAAGCGGCGCCTTTTTGGCTTCCGCAACCAGGGCTCCTATGACGGAATCACTTTTGATACCGCCCAAAACCTCGACCGCGGCGTCTATATTTAAAGGGTAATTGCCGTTAAGTTCATTCGGAATAACCTTGCCGATTAAAAGCTTAACCAAATTTGGATGCTCTATCCCTCTCAGTCTCTCGATAGGAGTATAGCGTAATTTGCCATCCTTGGCGGCAGCCGGCTTGGAGTATTCCGACTGGAAATTCTTTTCCGCCTCAGCCCATTCCTTATCAGAAACCTGCCCGAAAACAGAAAGCCCGTATGCGCAAAGAAACAAACCCATCATGAGGACGATTATTTTTTGTTTCATAAGACTTTCCCTCCTAACAGCTTTTTTATATAATATTGGCTTAAAAGTCAAGAGATATAAGCGATAATGAAAAAATACACCTTCCGTAAAAAAGAGCACCTTTTAAAGGAACGCGATTTCGAGCGGCTTTTAAAGCACGCCGAACGGCTCGGCGATAAGCTTATGACCATTTACCTTTTGCCCAACGAGCTTCCTCACAGCCGGCTGGGAATTATCGTCGCTAAAAAGCGTGTCAGGAAAAGCACGCGCCGCAACTATATAAAACGCCTCGTCCGCGAGGCATACCGGCTGAATAAAAATCTCCTCCCCAAAAAGCATGATATAATCATAAACATTACGCAAACCGAAGGTTTTTCCCTCAAAGACATAGAAGAAAGCCTGTTAAAACTAACCAATGAGAAAACTAATAATTAACCTGTTGATATCCCTCGTAAAGATGTATCAGGTTTTATTGTCCCCGTTACATCTGCCTTCCTGCAGATTCCAGCCGACCTGTTCGGACTACTGTATCCAATCACTAAAAGAAAAAGGCATTATAAAGGGATTACTAAAAAGCGCCTGGCGGCTTTTAAGATGCCATCCCCTGGGCGGCTCTGGCTACGACCCGGTCAGCTGATTTAGTAAAACGCATATATCTTGAATTCACCATTTGAATCTGGTAAACTTCCGGCTATGATGAAAATCGCGCTAATCGGCTACGGTTACTGGGGACCGAATCTCCTGCGCGTCCTCATGGAGAACCGCCTGGCGGACGAAGTTTACTGCTGTGAGATGGATTCCAAACGCCTGGAAAAGGCGCGCAACCGCTATCCTCCCGTCAAGGCAACCAGCAAGCTTGACGATATCCTCAAAAACGATTCCATCAACGCCGCGATTGTGGCAACGCCCATCGGAACGCATTTTAATATCGCTTCCAAACTGCTCGAATCAGGCAAAAGCGTTTTTGTGGAAAAACCCATGGCCGCCTCCGTAAAAGAAGCCGAAAACCTGATTAAGCTTTCCAAGAAACACAATAAAACCTTGATGGTCGGGCATACGTTCGAATATTCGCCTCCGGTTTTAAAGATTAAGGAAATTATTTCCAAAGGGGAACTCGGCAATATATTCTTTATTTCCTCCAAGCGCGTTAACCTGGGTCTCCACCAGAAAGATGCCAGTGTCATCTGGGACCTGGCGCCGCATGATTTTTCCATCATATTTTCCATCTTGGGCGAAAGCCCCAACCGCATCCAGGCAGTCGGGCGCGATTGCGTCAAGAGCAAATATCCGGATGTGGCATTTATCAGCCTCAGGTTCCCGTCCGGCGTGATTGCCCATATGGAGCTTTCCTGGCTGGCGCCGAGCAAATTAAGGAATACCACGATTGTCGGCTCCAAGAAAATGCTCGTCTATGACGATACCCAGCCGGTGGAAAAGATAAAGATATTCGACCACGGAGTGAATTTCAAGGACCCGGAAACTTTCGGGGAATACCAGCTCTCCTACCGGACGGGAGATATCGTCTCGCCCAAGGTGGAAACATTCGAGCCTTTGGGCGCGGAGATTTCCCATTTTATCGATTGCGTCAAGACCGGCAAGAAACCGAAAACCGACGGCGAATCCGGACTGCGCGTGGTCAAGGCGCTGGAAACAGCCGAGAAATCCTTGCAACTTAATGGAATCCCTCAAGATATAAAATAAACATCGGAATAAACCAATGAACCCATTGCCAGAAGAAAAACATTCATCCCTTGAGCAATGCCCGTTCTGCGAGCTGGATACTCATAAAGGGGAAAGCGGCTTTTACCATATCCGGCATGAACTGGCCGCGCACCTGCCTTTTTCCTTCGGGGCGGCATTGACCAGCTTCGCAATCATCTGGCTGATTACCGAGCTGGGGAAACTGGGCAGCTTCCAATCCGCCTTCCATATCTTCCACCCGGCGCATTTATTCCTGAGCGCGACCGCCACCACGGCAATGTTCTGGCGGCATGACAGGAAAATCATCAAAGCTATTTTAATCGGCGCGCTGGGAACCATCCCGATATGCGCCATCAGCGATATTTTCATGCCCTACTTAGGCGGCGAAATCCTGGGTAAATCCATGGCGCTCCATATCTGCCTGATAGAAGAGCCGTTGCTGGTTTATCCCTTCGTCGCGCTCGGAATCATGACGGGCATCGTCGCCTCCAATTATTTGCGGCATATCACTTTCTTTTCCCATAGCGCGCATATACTGGTAAGCAGCCTGGCTTCGCTCCTTTATATCATTTCTTTCGGGCTGGTTGACTGGGTGCCTTATCTCGGCGGGCTGGTGATTATCGTGGTGCTTTCCGTCCTGATTCCCTGCTGCTTGAGCGATATTGTTTTTCCTCTGCTGTTTATCCACGCGGCAAAAGAAAATAACACTTCCGCTACTTAACAAGGCTCAAGAAAAATGCGGCACTTCCCAAATAAATTACCATGGTGGACATATCGATAAGCGCCAAGGCTAACGGGCCGCTTGCCACCGCCGGATTAACGCGCAGTTTCTTCATAACAATAGATACCATCAAAGACAAAAGCGCCGCCCAGCAGACGGAAATAAATACAGTTGCGCTAAGCAGGAGCCCGAAATTAATATTACCGAATAAAAGGACGGAAGCGACGCTGACCACGACACCCGCGTATAGGCCTATCAGCAGGCTTACCATGAACTCTTTATACACAAAGGCGGACAGTTCCGCGCGCGGAATGCCGCCGTCACCAATCGTGGTCAGCACAATCGAGGTCATCTGCACGCCGATGCTTTCCCCCAAAGCCAGAATAATCGGGATGAAAATTCCTATCATGACCATTTCCGCCAGGGTATCCCGGAAAAAGCTGCCGATGACCGCGCAACCCAATCCGCCCATGATTGTCACCGTCATCCAGGGCAAGCGGCTGCGCGTCACCGCGAAAGTGGTCTTGAAGACTTCGCGCGGGTCGACGCCGGTTATTCCCTGAATCACCTCTTTTTCGCTCTGGCGCATGGCGGTTATTACATCATCGAATGTAACGATACCTACCAAGCGCTCTTTTTCATCCACTACGGGCAGGGAAATAAAATGGTATTGGTTAAAGACGTCGATTATCTCTTTTTTGAGCGCGCTTGATTTTAACTTAATGACATTCCTGACCATGGCAGAAGTAACGGACTTTCTGGAATCCGTCAGGAGCAATCCCCTGAGCGGCGCCACGCCCTCCAAGCGGCCACTGGCATCAACGATATAAATGTAAGAAGGCGTATCAGGCCGCTTGGCACAGCGCAGGAGCTCTATCGCCCGGCCGACCGTGATGACATCCGGAACGCTCAAGTAGCGCGTGGTCATTAGCCCGCCCGCGCTTTCCGGGTCGAAGGTCATCAGCTTTTCCACCTCCGCGCTCAATTCCGGGTCGAGCAGTTTGATTACCTCCTGTAAATAGTTTTTGGGAAGCCTCAGCAGGATATCGGCAAGGTTATCCGGGGAAATAAGCTTAAGGACCGGCGTGATATTTTCCGGCTTGATGCCGGCCAATATGGAAACGAGGCTGGCGCTGTCGCAATCCGCCAGGATGGAGGCGGCCAGCGCCGGCGGCATGGCGCTTAAGAGCGCCTTCTGTTCGGCAACGCGCAGTTGAAGAAAAAACTCGGCGCGCAGCGCCGGTGATAACCGCTTTACCAAAAAAACGGCTTCCGCCAGCCCGCCTGCCTTTAATTTATTGCGGATTAACGCGGGCGAAATCTTTTCCGGAACCGGAAAAGTCAAATCCCTTTCGGGTTCAGCCGGCGGATTTGCCAAGCCGGGTTCCTTGATATTGCCATCGCACGTGTCTTTCAATTCCATCTCTTATATCACTGCAATATTTACGGCTTAAAGGCGAAGTTGCGGAATTGCCACGGGTCGGCCTTATCCGGCTGGGCATTCGGGTTTTCCACAAAGAAGACCTGGTAATTGGATAATGGGCTCCAGTTGGAGGGCTCCGAGATAAACTTCCCCAAATATGGCTTGGCGATATTCAGGATATAATCATGCGGCAGGTCTTCCGGGAAGCAAATGCCTTCCTTGGGGTTTTCCAGCATCCACAAAATAGAGGAAACAACGCCGATAGCCACCTGAATCGTAGTCGCGTTCTGCCCCGGCACCAGCCGGCGGGCTTCTTCTATGCTTAAGATGCTTCCTGTCCACCAGGAATTATATTTATGGCCCATAATCAAGGCGCCCAGCGAATCACTGCCGCTGGCTATCTCGCCGGCCATCACTCTTTTATTCGGCTGGAGTTCATATCCCCGGCAGCGCAGTTCATGCAAAGAAAGCATCGTTTCATCCGAGGGTAAATAGGCGTAAAGCACGGTCGGGCGGTAGACCTGCTTTTTGCCGCGCTTTACGGTAAGCAGTTTGGAAATGCCGAAGGCTTCCCCGTGCGGGATAATCATGCCGACGAATTCCTGGTGCGGCGTCCAGGAGCGTATCCAGGTATTGATTCCCATCTGGGAAAGGATTATCTGGTTTTTCGGGCCGTAATTCGGTTTGGTTGCCAGTGGCGGCAGGGTTTTCTCGTGCGTGCCCCAGCCCAGCTCGACCGGAGCGATTGCCTCCTCCATCATCGCCTCGATGCTCCAGACGTTCACGAACTCGTCCGGCTTTTTGGATTTATTCGTGAACTGGGTATCGCGCTCGCTGCAATGGATTACTTTAACGCCCAGCTTCATGGCGAGGTGGTTGAACATCTTCTTTTTGGCGAAGTGCTCCAGCATTTCCGCGTCGCGCCGGGAAACCTTCCGCTCGGCGATGAGCCTGCGGGTGATATCAACCAGCCCGCGCTTGGCGAAATGGGAAACCAATCCCGGATTCGCGCCGTGGTCGAGGACCGCGGTGGCCGTCCCTTTCCATTTGGGGACCATTTCCAGGAGTTTCACGTATCTGCGGTAAAGTGATTTTTCCAGCGATGTCCGGGTATGAATTTCCGCGTAAGGGTCCCATTCCTCGACCGAGGCATTGACATAGAGCATTTTATTGTTATACGTCCATTGGAGGACGTCCAGGCAGTCCACGTTCCAGGCAAGGTCCACTATCAAGCCGCCGCCGTTGACATAAGCGGAGAGTGTCCGGGTCATGTTCTGGGGCGTCACTTTTAATTGGACGAACTTGACGCCCTTGGCAATCCATTTACTGAGGTGTTTGGACTGGTCGACGAAATCTATGATGGTGATGTTTTTATAAGGGATTCTGATATGTTTGAGTAATAAAGGAAGAAAGCTCCGCGCCACCGCGCCGAAACCGAGGATTAACATTTTATTATTAAAATGCACCATCGTTATGCATTCATAATAATTTATGATTGGGGGGTTGGTCAAGTAAATACACAGGCTAAAAAGAAAGGGGCGGGTTTTATCCCGCCCCCTTCTTTAATCCGTGTAATCTGTGGCTACACCTGGCTCACTCGGCTCTACAACAGTTACATAAATCAGCCGTCCCGATACAGAGTATCGGGATTTTCCTTAGACCTGACTGACCTTAACCTCCAAGAACAACTGCCCGTTATCCTTGACGAAGTCCAAGTGAGAAGCCCCACCCGGAGTAAAGCTTTCCAGCCCTAATGCCGGGTCAATCATCCCCTGAACAAGCGAGTTCAAGAGAGTATTGACTTCCGTTATCACGGGCATGCCCATTCCCGAATGGATGATTGATATCCCGCCCTGAATCAGGCGCGCGAATATCAAAGACCGTAGCGAACTCCTCTTTTCCGCCGTGGTGACGTTAAAAGGTTCGCTCGGCGCGAGGTACAGGTCTGCCGGCCTCATTATCCCTTTGGATTTTGAGTCGCCGGTCAGCCAATACACCGCAATCCTTGCGGGACCGGATTCCATTGACTTTATGCCGGTCAAGGCGAGCGTGGTCGCGCTCAGCCTGTCGGCATAGATATCCTTGGCAGAATTAACCTTATCCTTAAACCGCTTGGCGGGAACGCCGTCAATGGTCTCAAACATAAGGTTCATATTCTGCAGATACCTTGCCCATGCCTGCTTGATTTTATAAGCCTGGGTAGAATTTATCCTGTTCTTATTCTTCCCCTTGCGGCTGATAAAAGCCGGGTCAAGCACCTTTTGGTACTCGGCTTCGGCAGGTTCGGCAATCCGTGAAAGGTAGGCAACTTCGTCGGGGATTACCGCCCTAAGGCGTTCTATCAGCTTTTCAGCATTGACAGATAATCCGTCCGACCAGAGTTTCCCGATTCCCGGCACGGCTTGGGTCAATGGGTTTACGGCAAGCTTTATCCAAACTTTTGTCGTACTCATCGTAGTATCCAATCTTTGGTTAGTCCCATCCGCCGGCATAACTCCCGATGTTGCGCGCTTGCATCAGACACCTCGTTATCCCTACTAAGCGGATGGAAAGTTTCAGGTTGCAAGTTATAAGTTTCATGTTCTGTCTTAAAACCTGTAACTTCTAACTTGAAACTCTCAAGAAAGTCATAGACTTGATTGATGGGAACAATACCGGCCATAGTGGTTATCAATTGGTCGCCATATAATCTTACCCATACAGCTATCCCAATCAGTTCATGAGTCTTCGCGTCGTAAACAGGCCCACCCGAATTCCCCGGAAGTATCGGCGCGGTGATTTCTACTGAATCAAAGTTAATAGCCGATACGATTCCTGAAGATGGTCTGGGATTTAGGCCTAACGAACACCCGACAACATAAACAGGAGTGAAAAGATAATATGCATAATCACGCGGAGCGAGTCTGGCAGTTCGGATTTCGGATTTAGTATTTCGTATTTGAAGGAGCGCAAGATCCTTATTAGTATCTGTTAATACAACAGAAGCGTTTAGTGTCTTCGTGTCTTGGTGGCTATATTCATAAAAGATAACATCTACTTCTTTGTAATTTCCTACCACATGTGCAGCAGTTAAGATATAAATCGTATTCTTTGTGTCCTTTGTGTCCTTAGTGGTTAAAATTACCCCCGAACCTGTCCCTGTCTTTGTGGTGATTCGCACCGTTGGATAGAGCATATCTTCGTATTCCCGTTGATAAGGGTTATTAGCTTTATCCAAGGGGCGGATGATTATCACGCCCGAAGGCAGTTCCGGCAGCTTAGTCGCCCATGCCGTTAAACCGATTAAGGCAATGCCGGTTAAAATAATAATGAGTAGCCTAATAACCAACCCTTTTTTAGGCCGATTAAGGTCATCCAGCTTGTCTTCTACTTTTTTCTTAACAAGCATCAATAGTGCTTCCACGACCACTTTCAGCACGCCTTTTAATATCTTCTTAAACATATTTATATCCCCCTTCCCGTCGGTTTAGCTTCCTGTCTATCCATTCCATCAAATAGCCGAAACCAGAAATTCTCTCCAGCGGCAAATGCGCTCGTCCACATGGCAAGCATAAGCACCGCGCCGGTAGCGGGCCTTAAATCATAATCCTTTTTCCAGAGTTCTTTCAGTTCGTTGACTATGTCGCTTTTAAGATGCTTTTTGCGCCTTATAAACCGCATAAACGTTCTGGCATCCTTAAAAGGGGCAAGCGAGCTTACGCGCGCTTTTACATTATTAAACTCTTCCTGGTAACCGCCCCTTAACGCCACCTGATAAAGGTGCTCGTTAATGAATTCAAAATCGGTCACCTCGTCGGGATGTTTCGTGGTTTCGCTTTGCGTGATATTTCCTGTCTTTTTCATCTTTCTACCCTCCTTAAGGGGAACTCTTAGCCTTTTAGAATTCCCGGCTTCTCTTTGTTCCCCCGGTATTTAGGGGTTTGTTTTAAGTTTTGGACAAAAAAAGACAGGGCGATTTTTCTAACTCCCTAAAAATAAGGAGATAGGGATTTTAGGGTTTTTTATCCGGTAGCGGATTTTGGATAAAATAGGGGTTAGTTAAGGCTGGAAAGGTAGGGTTTTTTCACCTTTAAGGAGAGGACGTAATAGACCCTGGAACGGGAGCAATCCATCTGGGCGGCGGTTTCGTCTATCTCTCCTTTATTGTGGTAAAAGGCGATGATGATATCCCGGTCCCCGGCCTTCAGGCGCAGTGTAATCCGGGTGATGAGCGTGATGATTTCCCTGGTGGTAAAGGAGATATGGCCTTCATCCGTAAAATGGACGAGCCAACTGTAATCATGGCGGACGGTTTTAAGGATATTGGCAAGCCGCGATTTTGGGATATCGCATTCTTCGCAGGCCTTGCGCCATTTGAAATTATTGTAATAGAGGCATTGGATGACGGGTAAATCTTCGGGCAGGTGTATGTATATGCGCGCGACCAGGTATGCTATTTCCCTGACCGTGAAGGGCTGTTTTTGGCTTGCAGGCTTTCCATGGAAGAACCTGCGGTCGAGCTCTTCCTGGGAAAATTCGTTGTTATCTCCGTAAGAATTACTGCCATCGTCATAAAAGCGGTGCGTGCACCATGCGCCATCACCATCCTTTCCGGCTCCGCCCGTTCGATATAATATCAATCGGGCGTCCCGGCGAATGCCGGGGCAATTCCTATTCCCGATTTACATAACCGCCGAGCCAGGGCCTCCGTTTTACAGCGCATTTGCCGTAAAGGTGGTACTTCATATTACTTATATAGCAAATATCGTGCCATGCGCCTTAAAAGACCGTTTAAAACGTTTTTATCCGCTTATTTCCCTTTAAACCTTTTTTTTTAGCCAAATTAGTGTAAAAAGGGTTTACAAAACCGCAAAGAAACTTTACATTTTCTGCGGGGTTAAAATAAAGATGTGCCAAATTATGATTTTCTGTTGACAATATCAAAAAAGGGGGTATAATCGCCAAAAAGGACGGCCGTGGCTGGCTGGCAAAGGAAGGCAAGATTGTGATTATCGACGATAAAAAGGGCAAGACCATCTGCCTGACTAAAGCCGAGGCAAACGAATACCAGAAACAGGCGGGGGTGTGAGTTAAAAGCTTTATAGCCATCTTAAATATATTGCATTACTGATAGTCTTTTTATATAATTAATAACCATGGTTGATACAATCCATTTCCCTAACGCCCCTATTGTCGAAGCGCTATTAGACATTAGAGTTGATCTTCCCAAAGAAGTTGACCTAAAAACCTTATTGCCTTTTCATGATGAGATAAAAAAAGACTTTCCTGCAAAAAAAGAACAGTTTTCTTGGCAGGTAGATTTTAAAATGGGTCCTGGTAAACTCCCAGAGTCTCAACAACCCAAAGGCGGAACAATAGGATATTTGTTTAACTCAGCCGACGGCAAGAAAATTGTTCAGGCAACACAAAACGGCTTTACTTTTAATATGCTAAAACCTTATACGGATTGGAAATCATTTAGCGCCGAAGCAAAAGCATTATGGCAAAAATATATTAAAATCGCCAAACCAGTTAAGGTGTCCAGGATTGCTCTCCGATATATAAATAGGATAGAGATACCGTTCCCGTTTAATGCTTTTAAAGAATATATTTTAACTATTCCTGAAATAGCTCAGGGAATACCTAATGGCCTTTCCGAATTTCTAATGCGTTTAGTAATCCCTATGCCGGAGATGGAAACGACAGCTATTATTACCGAAACAATTGATAAAATGGACAATAAAACGACTAAATTGCCTTTAATATTTGATATTGATGTTTATAAAATGAAACCCTTTGAACCATCGTCAGATAATATATGGACTGAAATGGAACATTTGCATAAATTCAAAAATGATATTTTCTTTAATAGCCTTACTGATAAAACAAAGGAGTTATTTAAATGACTAGTTTTACTCTTACATGGCCATGTTCAAATATTAGGAATTATCAAGATTTAGGTCGTAGTAAGGAAGCCTCTATAACAAAAGAAAGATATAAAGAAGCATTACAAGATCCGGATTATTATGAAATCCCTGTATCAAGACGTAGTTTAGCTCAAGAATTTTATGGCCTATCTTCCGAATGGCAAAAGGATGTAAAACACTTTTCTTCTGTTACTGAAATGGCATTACATCCGGCGTATCAACAAATTATTGGTTTGGGGAAAGACGTGCTCCCATTAATACTTAATGAACTTACTCAGCAATCTAGTCATTGGTTTTGGGCGCTTAAAGCTATTACCGGAATAGACCCTGTTCCTACGAACCAACGAGGCAATATACGCCAAATGACACAAGCATGGTTACTGTGGGCTAAAGAGAATAAAATAAATTATTAATACATGCCTCTTCCTATTATTACTAGTCCAGAAACTGCCGAATATAATTGTATTGCGTGGGCTGCCGAAGAAAATACCCGCTGGTGGGAACCCGACCCAATGGATCTTTATTATTGGCCAGATAATATTCCTCGCGAATTAACATTAGAAGCTTTTAGAGAAGCGTATAAAACTTTAGGATATGAACGGTGTTATGATGCTAATTTAGAAGAAAGATTCCAAAAAATAGCAATCTATATAAAAAATAAAAGACCAACTCATGCCGCAAGACAATTAAACAATGGGAATTGGACAAGCAAACTTGGACCATCTTTTGATATTGAACATGAATTTATTAAAAACTGGTCTGGTGTAATATATTGGCTTGATGGCGAACCACATGATTTATCCGGTTATGGAAAGTTAGGGTGTATTTTAAAAAGACCGGTTTCTTTGAATTCCGGTAATGCCATAGTGAATTAGCCTCCCTTTAGGGATTTACTTCATAAACCATCCTTTCCCTTTTTCCGTGTAATCTGCGGAGCGAAGCGAACGTTCCAACTAATTGTTTGGGTGGCAAAAACACCCAAAACCTGGCTTCAGATTTTCTAACCCACTATTTTATAACACCTTGGATAAAGATGGGGGGCTATAGTCCCCCGAAGCGCAGCGTAGGGGGGTAGATACCCTATCCCCCCTCCCCCTGACCCTGATATCCTGCCCATCCTGATTTATATCTCCCCCCATTTTAATTGAAATCTCCCCTCCCCTTGGCCACTAATAGGAGCCCTATGGTGAAGTAATAGGAATCCTATGGTGTGATAATAGGAACCCTATAGCGAAGTAATAGGAATCCTAATGTGTGGTAATAGGAGCCCTAAGGTGAAGCAATAGGAATCCTAAAGAGTGATAATAGGAACCCTATAGAAAGCTAATAGGAATCCTATGGTGTAGTAATAGGAGCCCTATGGTGAAGTAATAGGAATCCTAGAAGAAAATAATCTCCCTACCCCCAGAAATTCATCCACCCCTTGCGGGAAAAATAGTAAATTTTATATGGGCTATAATCCGGAATCGGGATGATTCATCTTTGTCGGCTACTAAATAGAGGGTTACGAAAGGCGGCAATCACCGGAGTGAGCGTTATCTGGAATCACGTAACGCTGTTGCCGTTACCGTTGCCATTATTTTTCAATGCCCGGCGCTCCACGGTGAAAACCCCCAGCACCATAAAGATATTGGAAAGCAATATCACCAGAATCGTATATGTGACGAAGTTTTCCGTGCCGGGTATTTTAAACGCGGCCGGCAATGAAGCCACTACCGCGGATGCCAACCCGCGCGGCAACATGGTAAAAAATGTAAATCTCTCGGCACGCATCGGCTTATATACGGCGCATAATATCCAGACAAACAGATACCTTACTATAATGAGGCTTCCCGAGATAAGCAGGGCATCCCGCAGGATTTCCGTATGCCGGAACAAATCCCGGGAAATAAGCAATCCCATATAGACAAAGAAATACGTCCGGACAAAAAATGTGAATTCACCGTGGAACTCCTCTATCTTGCCGTTAAGGGTGAAGGTTTTGGAAGTGTCAAAGACCCTTAAGAACCTGGTGCCATTGCGCAAGACCAGCCCGAAAGTAAAGGCCGCTACGGCGCCGCTACCCTTACTCATTTCCACCAGCCCAAACAAGACCAAAACCGCCGCCATGGTAGTCATATAGGAAAGGGCGGATATTTTGACGCTTTCCAGCGCCTTCATCCAGACCAGCCCGAAAAGCACGCCAGCGACTATGGCAATGGAAAAAGAGCCGACCAGCGAATTAAGGATTTTTGATGCCTGAATTTGCCCCATCAGGCTGATATCTATCAATACCAAAACCCCGATGAGCGCGAAGATTTCCGTTAAAACTGATTCTATGCTGATAATGGAGCGGGTTTCCTCCCGCGAATTCATCTTGGTAATAAGCGGAAGGATTATCGCCGGGCTGGTGCACCCAACGATACAGCCCAATATCAGGCTGTTTAAAACAGAAATACCGATGACCTGTGTGCCAATCAAATAAAGCGCGAAAACGGAAAAAGCAAACGTCCCGATGCTCAATCCAATGCCGCCGATAAAATATTTTATGATAGAATCGAAGGAAAGATGCATCCCGCCTTCAAAGAGTATGATAATCAGCGCCAGGCGGCCGAAGTAAGGCGTGATTTTCTCCAATTGGGACGCCTCTATCCATCCGGCAACCGGCCCGATAAGCGCCCCGATGGCGATGAGGAACAGGACATCCGGAATGCGGGTTTTTTGGAAGAAAAGCGTTCCGAGAAACCCGATAAAGATAATCAGCCCGGCAATCAGGAACGGCAGGTTTAAGGCGATTTCATCCATCTCTTAAGTTTATATTTTAGCGCGCCGCAAAGTCAAGGATATTCCTATAGCATAATCTGGCTTTTTGGCGCAGTTATTTTTTATCGGTTTTCCGGAAAAGCCCGTAAAGCCTGTGGATGATGCCCCTTTTCCTTTCGTGGAATTTGGGTTTTATCCCTTCCATTTCTTTACCGATTTCGATTTCAAACGATTCTGATTTCTTAATTGAGAGAATCTGGGAAGGATAAACGCTGCGATGGCCGGTCATCAGGAAGCTGATGACGCAGGCCAGAGCGGCATAAGGCGCTATTTTAGGGCCGAACATTTCTATCGCCATAATGCTTGCCGCAATCGGGGTGTTGGCGGCGCCGGCTAAAAGCGCCACCATGCCGATAGACGAAAAGGTCGCTATATCCATCCCGAAAACATCCCCCAAAAACGCTCCGGCAGTGGCTCCGATAAAAAATATCGGCGTGACGATACCGCCGCTTCCGCCGAAATTAAGGGTAATGCTGGTGAAAACAGCCTTGAGGATAAAGGCATACCAAATGGCTTTCGCGCCCCCGAGAGAAGATTGGATGGTATCCAGCCCGAGTCCGAGATATTGCCCGGAGAAAACCATGGCAAGCAATATCAAAGCCGCTCCGCCGATAACTCCTTTTAGCGGCGCCCAAAACTTCAGCTTACCGGATACAAATTTGCCCGCTTTGAGCAATTCTATCAGCAGGACCGAGCATATCCCGAAAAAAACACCTGCTAAGATTACTTTGATAAAGAAAGACCGGCTGAAAACCGGCACGACGTTAATGGCATGATGGAAATAAGCAATCCCGAGTGACGATGAAACCTGGTAGCTGATAATGCCGGCGATGAACGAGGGCAGGAGCACTTCATAAAGGACACTGCCCACGAAGAGTACCTCGATGCCGAACATCGCGCCGGCAATCGGCGTGCCGAAGACGGATGCGAAACCGGCGCTGATGCCGCAGATGACCAGCTTCTTGCGGTCGGTATTGCCGAATTTAAAGATATCAACGAACTTGGAGGCCAACCCGGCGCCAATCTGGGCGCAGGGACCTTCCTTACCGGCCGAGCCGCCCGTCGCGATGGTTAAAACAGTCGCGATCAGTTTTACCGGCACGACCAGGACTTTTATTTTGCCCGAGCGCTTATGGATTGCCTCGATGACTTTTTCCGTGCCGTGCCCTTCCGCGTCCGGCGCCAGGTATTTGATGATGATAACCGTCAGGAAAAAAGCCGCCGGCAGGAGTAGAAAAAAATAAGAATACCGTCCGGTAAAGGCAATGCTCCAATTAAGCGATTCTAAAAATATCGTGGTAGAAATGCCGACGATAATTCCGATTAAGGATGCCAAGAGCACCCATTTCAGGACGCTGATGAATAAAACCGTTTCTTCGGCTAATCTTCTGCGCATAAACTATTACGGGTTAATCACGCGGGCAAACAGGTGTCGCCGTAACATGGGCAATTTTAAGCCTTAATGCCGGAGCCTGATATATCCACCTTTTCCTGCTCCAGATTTATCGCCCGGATAGGATAAGGGATTATAATGCCTTCTTTCTTATAGCGTTCATGCAGGCGCTTGATAAATTCGTGTTTCATCAAATAATTGGCGACGAATTCCCCAGCCCGCATAATCACGCTGAAATTTATGCTCGAATCGCCGAAGGTATGGTAACGGATAAAAGGCTCGAATGTTTTGACCGCGCCCGGAACGGTTTGCTGGATTTCCTTGGCCACCTCTCCGGTAACCTTTTCGACAAACTCCAGATTGCTGTTATAATGCACCCCGACCTGGACCAATACGGCCACTTCTTTTTCAGGCAAGTAATAATTAGTCACGACCGACTGGGAAAGCTTGCTATTGGGGATAAGCACGATATTATTCGCCAGAAGCCTTACCTTAGTCACCCGCCAGCTGATATCCACGACATAGCCTTCTTCCCCGGATTCCAATTTGATAAAATCGCCGGGCCTGATATTCCTGGCAACGGTGATATAGAAACCGGAAAAGACGTTGGAAAGGGTATCCTGCAAGGCCAGCGCCACGGCCAATCCGCCGATTCCCATCGCGGTCAAAAGCGGCGTAATGGAAATCCCCAGGGCGTTCAGTACCATCAATACGCCGAGGATGATAATGACAATCCTGACCAGGTTTTGGGTCAGGCTGGTCAGCGGCATCGCCTGGTGAATCTTTTCCCCGTAAATTCCGATGAGTGCGGTGGCGATATTGGCAATGGTGATTATGGCGCTTAACCCGAAGATAGTAATCAGAGTTTTATCCGCAAAGAGGCTGGTATTTTCAGGAATAGAAGCCTTCCATATTTCCTTGGCAAAATACAGCCCTAAAAGGACGCACCAGAGGATAATTGCCTTGCGCAAATGGCGGATTACCGGGTCATCCCATTTCCACGAGGTCTTTGCCGCCAGCCGGGAAATATAACCGGCGACAATTATCTTGATAAAGAGCCCCGCCAAAACGGCAACGCACAAAATAGCGCCGGAAAGAATTATATCAAACCAGGGCTGGCCGATTAGCGTCCTAGTAGATTCCATCATTTTTCGTTTCCTCCATTATTCTTTTGAGAAACCTCTTAACGTCCGATACGTCGCGCAAATAGAATCCGGCACAAGATTCATTCGTCTGTCTGCCGACATAAATACTTATGCCCTTTTTGCGCAACACACTAAAAGCGTCTTCGTCAGTTATATCATCTCCGATAAAGACAGGCAAAACATTTTGTCCGGATGCTTTCCGCATGATAAATTTGAGCGCGTTACCCTTGTTTATATCCTTAAAAGGCGGTTTGATTTCAACCACTTTTTTACCGTAACTCGAATGCCATTCCGGCGCGACAAGGCGTTTGGCATGATGGACTGCTCTTTGGACGGCGGGAACGGCGCTGCGGTGCGCATTGCGATAATGGACGGAAAGAGTGATGCCTTTATTTTCTATGAGCAACCCTTTGATATGGCCAAGTGTTTCCGCCAAATAGCGATTGATTTTTCCCGCCTGCCTCCGAACGGCGGGACTGTATTGCCGCAATATACCACGGCCCGGCTGATAGATTTCCAATCCGTGATTGCCGGCGTAATATATATTCCTAAGCCCGACTAACCTGCGGATGTCATTTATCGCCCGGCCTGAGATAACGGATACGGTAAATTTATGATTGCGGCTTAGAGTTTTTATCAAATCACGAGTGTCTTCAGCCAGGCGCGCTAATTCCGGCCTTTTGGCAATAGGGGTGAGTGTCCCGTCGTAATCCAAACCAAGAACGATATGAGAGGCTTTTTTCAGGGACGTAAAAAGCATTTCCGACGACAAGGCATACGCACGTTTCGGCATATTATAACTGGATTAGCTCCTCGTTAAGATGTTTCAAGAACACAAAAGCCAGCAGGTAATCACGCAGATGCCTGGTAATCAGGAAGTTTTGCTTGACATGCTCCTTGCCGTTCCGGGCGAGTTTTTGGGCATATTCCGGCGTGTGTAAAAGCTGCCTGATATAATAAGCCGTGCCTTCTATGGTATTGGAAAGCAGTCCGCTGTATTTATGGGTAATCTGCAGGGGAATTCCGCCGACCGATGAGGCAACCACGGGTTTTTCCTTCCAGAGCGCCTCGGCTA
Source organism: Planctomycetota bacterium (assembly GCA_016207825.1). NCBI lineage: Bacteria > Pseudomonadati > Planctomycetota > Planctomycetota bacterium. Next base: position 253,852 of record JACQZI010000007.1, read on the forward strand.
CGGTTAAGCCAAAGCCTTCACGCAATGATTTCTGGACTATTACCGTGGAAATCCGCTGGAGGGCGTTTATCTCTATATCGCTGGTCGGTGGCAAAAGCAAGATATGGATATCCGGGTCGTTGCCGGCTTTTTCCCGTGTTTCGGCAAGGACAGCCTCGCTTTCCGGGTCATCCGTTGCCGAACCTCCGGCCAAAACCAACTGGCAATCCGTGTGTTTTTTGACTATTTTATACGCTTCGATTACGCCAACAGGGTCTTTCAGGCGGTCGAAACGGGAAACCTGCGTAATAACGGGGCGGCCTAAATCGAGATTAAAGTTTTTGACAATTTGCAGAATCTCTGATTCGGATAAATCCTTATTCTTATTGCTTAAGGGGTCTATCGAAGGGGCAATGAGCAATTGCTTTATCTTAATCGGCTGGGCATAAGCCGGCGCGGAGAATACCGCCGCGTCATACTGTTCTATATAAGGCAATAAAAACTGCCAGACCGCCGGTAACGGGGCGGAAGAATCAATATGGCAGCGCCAGAGCCAGTTCCGGCCGATTTCTTTCCGTTTCTCTATAAGCGCGATAGGCTGGGGGTCATGTATAAAAATAATATCGCCCGCAAAATCCATTTCCCGCAAATTGGCATTGTTTACCTCCCTGAATAAATCGAATTCATCGTCCGTAAAGCTCTCTTTTTGGCCGTGCATCGCGTTGTGCATCTTCTTGGTCATAGAGAAAAACTGCTCGCCCCCTTTGATGACATCCCAGCGGGCATTGATGCCCACTTCTTTGAGGAGCGGAATCATCCGGTTGAGAATTTCCGCCACGCCGCCGCCGACCGCGGTGGAATTGATATTCTGCACGGTAAGACCCTCCAGTTTATTTCCCAAGAGGAATAATTCATCCAGGACTTCCTGCCCGATAATCCGGTTATAATCTTGCAGCTTAGACATATTTTTAATCCGTCCTGCCGGGTTCCCGGCGAAGATGTTTATCAATCAGTTTAATTATATTAGCCCGGAGGCTTTCCATCGTGTGGGTATAAGGGTCTAAACGTTCTATCTCTTTTGCCAGGGCGTGGTTCCCCAAAGAACCGGATAGCCAATTGGAAAAATCGTTGGTCGGCCGTTTCAGCCTTAAGCGTGCTTCAAAAATATGGTAATAGAGGGAATGAATGGTGACTTTCCCGATTGCCCCCCGGAATTCATGCAGGTTAGAAACTTGGTACGAAGTAGGCGTAACGAAGGTAATTGCCTTGATAAAATGGAATTCCTGCCCGGTTATGACGTCACGCAGGCAGCGGCTGTTAGCGGCGATGTAGTTTTCTATCGTAGTGATGATTTTAACGCGCAACTGGTTAAGTTCGTTGAAATCGCCTATTTCAATACTGGATAATTGTTCCGCCAAGAGGGATTCGCCCAGGATTTCCTGCACCCAGTAAGCAAAGTCGTTGGGCGGCTCCGGAGAAAGGTAAATATGCTGTTGCAAGAAATGATGGGTATGGTAATAGATAACCGCGTCAGGAGCTGATTTGAGATATTCCACCATTTCTCTGAGATTACGCGCCTTAGAGCCGGTGAGTTCCAGCAGGTTTAGCCGGGTGTAGAATACAAATGGGTTTTGGGCTTCTTTCATAATTTCACCAGTTTCTCAATAAAGTTGCCGGCCCAGAAGTAGATATTATTTTCGCGGATAGTTTCTTTCATCTTATTCAGGCGTTCGGTCTTTTCCACAGGATTCATTTCTATAGCCTGCTTGATGGCGTCGGCAACGCCGTCCGGGTCATAGGGGTTGACCAGGATGGCTTCTTTTAGTTCCCTTGCCGCGCCTGCAAAACGGCTCAAAATCAATATGCCTTTGTTATCCGCATCCGCCATCAAATATTCCTTCGCAACCAGATTCATACCGTCGTGCAGTGAACCGACTATGCAGATATCGGCTGTGCGGTAATAGGCTAAGTGTGTAGTATAATCCAACTTTTTATTCGTAATTACGATGGGATACCAGGCACCGCTCTGGTGTTTCCAGTTAACTTCCTCCGCTAATGCCTGGACGTCATCTATCAATTGTTTATATGCTTTAATATGCATTCGGGAAAGGGCGCCAATCTGGATGAATACAAATTTCTCCTTGTATTGCGGGTGTTTATCTAAAAACCTGTCCACCGCCTGTATTTTCTGCAAGATGCCTTTGGTATAATCAACCCGGTCAATACTTACCGCTAAGATTTCATAAGGCGGGTCTATTTCGTGGGCGATAAGTGGAGTTCGTTTCGTTACCTCATCTCCTCCCGCCATATTAGCGATTCCATCCGCATCAATACTGATGGGAAACGACTGGATAATAGTTTTGTGGTCCTTATAAGTAATCGCCGATTCTTCCCAATCAACCTTCGACTCCAATTCTATCTCAGCCGCGGAAAGGAAATTGTGGCAGTGGTACGGAATGTGGAAACCGAGCAAATCATTGGAAAGCAACCCTTCCATAATCTCCTTTTTCTGCGGGCAGATGCGAAATGCCTCCGGGTTAGGCCAGGGAATATGCCAGAATAAAGCCACAATTACATCAGGTCTTTTTTCCTTAATATATTTGGCGCAGAGTGTCAGATGGTAATCCTGCAACCAGACAAACGCCTTTTCATCCCCGATTTCCTCCAGAATCGCCTGGGCGAATTTCTGGTTGACTTTCTTGTAGTATTCCCAGTGGTCAGGCAAAAACACCGGCATATGGTAAACAATATGGGACATCGGCCAGAGGGCCTGGTTGGCATAGCCGTAATAATAACCGTTTTCTTCCTGTTTGGTTAACCAAACTCTTTTAAGGGTGTAGGCGGGATTTTCAGGCGGAACCCTTATCTTGTTCTGCTTATCCACCACCGTTTTGTCGGCATCACCGCTGCCGTGTGCTACCCAGGTTCCATCGCATGCCTGCATCACCGGGTTGAGCGCAATAGTTAACCCGCTGACAGAAGGGACACAGGATATTTTTTTACCGGAATATTCATGGCTGTAAGGTTCGCGGTTGGATACGACGATAAACTTGTAACCGCCAAGTTTTTGCTGAATGATTTCTTTCAATGTTTCTTTAGTCCACATTATATTTCCCCCCTCCCTCCTATGAATTGATTAACAATTCTGATTCCGGGTCAAAAAGATATAATCGGTTTAGATTAAATTCTACGCCAACTTTGCCGGAATAAGATGCGTCAATTGAAATCAGCGATTTAATATTTTCTCCATTATCTAATTTTAGCATAACAGATATTTGCGCGCCCTGCGGTTCTCTGACAACTATTTCTGCCGGTATTAAACCCTCTTTGGAGCCAGCCGGATACAGTTTTACATCTTCCGGTCGTATTCCAATGATTAAGTCCGATATTTTTATCTTCCCGATTAATTTATCCGGTAATCCAATCGTGCCGCTATTTACCAGCAATTTATTTCCTTCCGCCTGCCCTTTGATGAAGTTCATCCGCGGGCTTCCGACAAAACCCGCCACAAACATATTTGCCGGCTTATTATAAATCTCTTCGGGGGCGCCAATCTGCTGGAGCACCCCCTGATTAAATACGGCAATGCGGTCGGACAGACTCATCGCTTCGCTCTGGTCGTGTGTTACATATATAGCAGTAGTTTTAAGATTAGTAAAGAGAATTTTTAGTTCACTGCGGGTTTTTTCCCGCAACGTCGCATCTAGATTGCTAAGTGGCTCATCAAGCAGGAAAGCCTGGGGTTTACGAACGATTGCCCGTGCTAAAGCCACCCGTTGCCTCTGCCCGCCGCTTAAAGCACGGGGTTTGCGTAACAAGAAGGTTTCCAACCCTAATAAAGAAGCGGTTTCTTTAACCCGTTTGTCTATCTCTGAACGAGGTGTTTTTCTTAGCCTTAATCCCACGGCAATATTTTCATAAACGGTCATATGGGGATAAAGTGCGTAACTCTGGAAGACCATTGCCAGGTCTCGTTTCGCCGGCAGGATATCATTTGATTTTATTCCATTAATAATAATCTCGCCTTTATCAGGTATCTCCAAACCGGCAATAATCCGCAAGAACGTGGTCTTACCACAGCCCGAAGGCCCCAATAGCGTCATAAATTCGCCGTCGGCTATGGAGAGACTAATATCTTTAACGGCCGGATGTTTGCCGTCATAAATCTTTGTAATGTTCTTTAGTTCTATTGTTGCCATAATAATATAATTACTAATTATCCCTTCACCGCACCGGCCGTCAGCCCTTCGATAATCTTCCGCTGGAGGAATAATACTACCAGAACCAGGGGCAAGGTTGTCGCCACCACCGCCGCGGCAATCTGTCCCCATGGGATTTCATAAGGACTTACACCGGTTAACATTGCGATGCCGACCGGAATCGTCCGGGCGGACGCCTCACTCATAAAGGTCAACGCCAGAATAAACTCATTCCAGGAGAAGATAAATACCAGGATAGCCGTGGTCGCCAGTGCAGGCGCTGAAATCGGCAGGATTATCTTTGCCAGCAGGCCTATTCTTGAAAAACCGTCCACCAATGCCGCATCTTCAATATCACGCGGAACCTGCCGAAAAAAACCGGTTAATACCCAGATAACAAAAGGCAGATTTAATGCCGTATAAGGCAGTATCAGGGCCAAATAATTATTCGCCAGCCCCGCGGCCATAACCATCTCATAAAGAGGCACCACCAGGATAACCGGCGGGAAGAGTGCGACCAGGAGAACCGCTTTCTGTAAAAATCCTTTCCCTTTTAACGGCAAACGTGCCAGGGCATAAGACGCCGGCGTCCCCACTACTAATGCCAGAAAGGTCGTCCCGCACGCGACAATAAAACTATTCAGAATATACCGGGCAAACGGCTGGCGGGTGAAAATAGTTATATAATTACTTAATGTTATCTGGTTTGGAAGATAACTGATAGGTGATGATAATATTTCAGCGGTCGGTTTCAGCGAGGTCAAACATTCCCATAAAAATGGGCCAAGACTAAAACCCACCGCCAACAAAACCGAAAAATACAGCAACAGTTTCTTCATTAGTATTCAACCTGTGTTCTGTGCAATAACGAGATTATCCCGGCAATTGCCAGTAATATCAAGACCGTAACGATGGTTAAACTCGCCGCATAACCAATATTGAGATACCGGTATATATTATTGTAGAGATAGAGTGAGATGGTTTGGGTGCTGCCGCCCGGTCCGCCTCCGGTTAAGACCCAAACAAGGTCAAATACACCAAAGGCATGAATCGTCCGGAAAAGTAATGCCATGACAATATATGGTTTAAGTAACGGCAGAGTAACCCGTCGGAATTGACCCCACCAGCCGGCGCCATCTATCTTAATTGCTTCATAGAGGTCGCGCGGGATAGATTGTAATCCGGCTAATAAGATAATCATAATGAAGGGCGTTGTCTTCCAGATATCCGCAAAGATAAGGGCGCCCATTGCCAAAGCCGGTTTACCCAGCCAGGCAACCGGTGAACTGATAATTCCTAATTTCATCAGGATATCGTTAAAAACCCCGTAGGTGCCGTCATACATCCAGCCCCAAGCCATCGCCATCACCGCGGGCGGTAATGCCCAAGGGACTAAGGCACAGGCGCGGGCTAATCCCCGTCCCTTAAACGAGGCATTCAAAAGCAACGCAAACCCTAACCCGATAATAAATTCCAGGCTTACCGAAATAACCGTAAAAACAATTGTATTATAAAGACTGGAGTAAAACCACTTATCCGCAAGGAGTGTAGCATAATTGCTCAACCCGACAAAATGAACCGGCTCGGCAGAAGTCTTGACATTATGGAAAAAACTCAGGTAAAAGCATCTTAAGACAGGGAAAAACACTACGATAAAAAGCAAGATTGCCGCCGGTAAGATAAAAAGATAATTCTGATATCGTTTCATAGCCCTAATATAAAAAAATTAGCCAAGCCAGTCAAGAAGATTTTCGTGACACCAATAAAAACTTTTACTTAAGCAACTGCCTTATTTCCTGGGCGGCTTTTTTAAGAGCGGATTCGGGCGTTTCTTTACCAACCAAGGCACTGCTAACATATAGTTGCAGGATATCCGAAATATGTGCATAGGATGGATGTCCTGGTCTGGGACGGGCGGTTAAAAGCACTTTATATAAGTCCGAATAATGCGGGCTTTCGGAAATAATTTCGGCATCTTTAAACAAACCATGCAGGGTAGGTATAGCTCCGTTTTTGAAGTGCATTATTTTCTGTCCTTTTTCTCCGGAGACAAATTGTATAAATTTCCATGCCGCCTGTTTATTCGGCGATGATTGTGCAATAGCAAATCCCCAGCCGCCTAAAGTTGCCGCACTTCTTTGTCCTTCCTTATGAACCATAGGAATAATGCCGATTTTATCTTTTATCGGCGATTCTATCCCTTGGGCCAATGTCCAGGCATAAGGCCAGTTACGCATAAAGATTGCGTGGCCTTCCTGGAAAAGCCGGCGAGCATCTTCTTCCTGATACTTGGTAATATCCGGAGGAACAATTTTGTATCGGTTTACCAGATCGCATAACCAAGTGAGCGATTCAATGGCTTGAGGGCTGTCAATGACGATTTGATTGCTTTCATCCATTAAATCAGTGCCTCCGCCCCAGAGAATTTCAAGAAAACAGCATATAAGGCCTTCGTATTGCATTCCCTGGAAAGTAAAACCATAGAGTTCCGGCGGTTTCTGCAATTCGATAGCGATACGGTTAAGTTCATCCCATGTTTGAGGCGGCTTGAGATTATGTGCTTCAAGGATATCCTTGCGATAATATAGCATTCCGGCATCCGTACGCACAGGGACGCGATAAATTTTCTGCTGGTATTTTGAACCGGCGATATCTCCGGGAAGAAACTTTGCCTGTTCTTCCGGAGTAAAAAACTCATCCAGAGGGCTAATCCAACCGGCAGAAGCGAATTTAGGTACCCATATAATATCCATATAAACCATATCATAAACAGATTCGCCTGCCATAAAAGAACGGGCATACATATCTTCGCGGCTATTGGTGGCCGCCGGTCCCTCGACTAATTCTACTTTTATATTAGGATAAGATTGTTCGAATTCTGTTATCAGCGATTTCCATGCTCCGCCTGTGTCAGCCGCATCAAGGAATCTTAAAGTAATATTACCCTGTTCTGCTTTACCGCAAGCAGTCAGGTTTAATATTACAGCTAAAACAATCCCTGTAATCAAAAAATGTTTTAACATTAGCTAATGCTCCTTTCTTTATAATGCGAAATTAAGAAGCTCGTTAAAACTTTTAGCCTCTATCCGGTAATCCGCGACGCTATTCAGGATGTGGTTGCTGGAGCAGAAGGCAATGCCGATGCCGGCGAACCTGACCATGCAGATATCGTATTCGCTGTCCCCGACCGCGATAATATTGCCCAGCGGCATATCGTATTTTTGGGCAAGCTTGAGCATGACGTTGCTCTTGCAGAAATTATGGTTGCATTTGCTTTCTTCCGTGCGCATGAAATAGGAGGGGACTTTGACTTCTCCGGTCGCGATAGAGTTAGAAAATTCCAGTTCGTTGGCAATGGCGAAATCCGCCCCGATTTTCATCTTGATATGGTTGGCAACCGCGTCATAGCTGTCGCTGATAATCCCGACGATATAACCCCGTTTCTTTAGCTCCTGTATGGTTTCGATTGCGTCGGAAACGAGCGGAATCTTCTCCGCCGCCGCGAGCATCTGCGCGATGTTCAGCCCTTTCAGATGCTGGGCAATCAGCTTGGTCAAAAGATAGGATTCCGAATTGGTCGCCAGAATCTTAATCAGCTCTTTCTCAAAGTTAAACTCTTTTGCCGCCGTGAAAATGAACCTTCCTTCCAGCAGGGTATTGTCCATATCGAAGATAATCATCTTCTTTAAGGGCAAGAGCGTTTCTTTGATAGCCAGTTCCATCTGGTCGCGGATGATATTGATGGTTTCCAAAGAATCGAGGGAGAAATCCGGGCGGGTTCGGGAGCGCTTGAGGATAGCGCGTGAAACCTCGCGGGACATTTTCCCCAGTTCGCGCCACTGTTTCATCTTGTGCGAAACGTTGCCGATGTTGACTTCGCGTATCCGGACGCCTAAATTGAGCATATCAAGAAGTATCCCGATATCCACCCCGTAATCATTCTCGAACGTTATCTTTTGGAGGAACACTTTTTTGCCCGCGATAATCCCGCTCAACGGCTGGGAGAATTTGAGGGCTTCCGGCATCAATAGAGAAAGGAGCGGCTTGGCAACCAGTTCGGTCACCCGGCCGGCTTCGCGGCCGAAAGTGGATTTAACGAAATCCGCTTCATCCTTAAGGATGGGTTCAGCCAGGCGGTCAATCACATCCGGGGCGTAATTATCTATATCGCCGTCCAGGTAAACGACGATATTATTCTTCGCGACAAGCAATCCATCCATCATGGACGCGCCTTTGCCGATTTTGGGGGATGTGATTACGCTCGTGCCGGATTCCTTGGCAATCTCCACGGTCCGGTCGACGGACTTATCGTCCACGACGATTACTTCATCAACCCCTTTGGATTGGCGGGCAAGCGTTATCACCCGGCCGATAGTCTTTTCTTCGTTAAGGGTTGGAATAATTACTGATATCATATATAATCAGAAGCTATATTAAAACAACCTTTTTAAGACCAAAATGCGCAATCAGCCAAAGCGCAATCGCCGCGATGGGGAGGACCGTTACATATAATTTAACCGCGCGCCGTTCAGGTTCAGGGGCGTCCGGTTGCGGCTTATCAGCAATCCGCGCCGCAACGGTAAGCATCAAAACCACCCCGTAGAAAATATCGAACGGGCCGGGGAAGGCTGCCTGGTAAATGCCGATGAAGATAGCGCTGATAAACAAGGCAGCCGGCCCGACTAAAATCCAAAAGACTCTTAATAAACATCCGCCCAATGGGGTCTCTTTTTCATTATCCATAATAGGCCTCCTTTAATAGCGCAGAAAATCAGTCAATCAATGTGAACAAACGATAAGAAAACGCGTATCAATGAAGCTAAACCAAGGTGGCTACTTAAAAAGGAGGGTCGCGGGGAATGGGTGGAAAACTCAATATATAAATCTTATTGCCGGATAATAGTATTTTATTGTCCATGAACACTATTCTATTATTATCCCAAGCGCCTGTCAAGAAAACTTACCTGAAGAACACAAAAGTGGTCAGGATAAATATCGGGATTAATATCAGGACCGAATAAGCCATATAGCCGAAGAACGAGGGCATTTTAATATGCGATTCCTCGGCGATTGCCTTGACCATAAAATTCGGGCCGTTTCCGATATAGGTGTTCGCGCCCATAAAGACCGCCCCGCAGGAAATCGCGGTAAGCAATACTATACTGCTTTGCCCTGCTTTAAGGAATTCCGCCAGGTAAGAGCCTTCCAGCGGGACGTTCATTATCCCGCTTGCCGTCGCGGCCATGGTCAGGTAGGTCGGCGCGTTATCCAGGAAGCTGGAAAGCGAACCGGTCGCCCAGAAGAAATGCCACGGCTCGGTTAATCCCAAAGACTTGCCGTTTGCGTTCAGCAATATCAAGGCCGGCACCATGGTGGCGAATATGCCGATGAATAAGACCGCCACCTCGATTATCGGGGCAAAGGTAAACCCGTTTTCCTTGCGGGTGTGCTTTTTGGTCATGACCATGGAAAGTATCGCCAGGAAAACCATAAAGCCCTCTTTAACGCCGAATTCCCAGGGATGCTTTTCCTCTCCGCCTAACGGGTCTCCGGAAAGGAATATTGTCGCGACGATTCCCAAGAGTAACAGGAAATTAATTCCGCCTTCGATTGCCAAAGGCTTTTTAGGCTCGACCTGCTTATCCAAATCGCCCGGAGTGGCGATATCTTCACGCCTGAATTTCCACTGGTCGATAAAGTTAAAGACGATTAAGAGTATCCCGTTGACAAAAAGCCATTCCATCCAGAGCCTGAATGTCCAAAGGAACGGGACGCCTTTAAGGAATCCCAGGAAGAGCGGCGGATCGCCCAGCGGGGTCAATAACCCACCGCAGTTTGCCACGATAAAGATGAAGAAAATAATGACGTGCGCCTTATCCTTGCGCGCCTTATTGGCCCGGATGAGGGGACGGATTAAAAGCATTGCCGCACCGGTCGTCCCGATAAAACTGGCCAGGACCGCGCCTATCGCCAAAACTACGGTATTTGTTAGCGGGGAACCAGCCAGCGACCCCTTGATGTAAATACCACCGGCAATGATAAAAAGAGAGCCTAAAAGAATAATAAACGAAATATAATCCTGAAGCACGACCAATAATTCCGGCGGATAGACGTTTAGGACATAAATAACCGCCGGAAGGCCTAAGACAAACGAGATGATTCCTTTATTTAGGTTGCTTTCCCACCAGTGATGGAACATTAAAGGCAATATTGCGATACAGAGGAGCATCAGGACAAACGGCGTAATCCACCATATGTTAATATCCGGGGCGTGGTGTCCGCCGCTTTCCGGATGCGCTTCCGCGCTTGCCGCATGCGGCGCGGGTTCGACGGTCTGAGCAAAGGCTCCGCTTATCAAAAGTACTACCATGGCTAATGATATAACCAGGCCTATTTTCTTAATCATAGCTTTCTTTCCTTTTCAATCAATCTCAAATATTAAGCTACCCGGCTTGGACTCGAACCAAGACTAAGAGAACCAAAATCTCTTGTGCTACCAATTACACCACCGGGTATTATCCGAAACTTATGGTTAGATGTTACAAGTTGCCTGATAAAATGTCAAAAGTTTTAGGATGATACTTTGTTGATAAGCGATGCGAAATAGCCGGCGCCGAATCCGTTATCAATATTTACGACCGAAACCCCTGCCGCGCAGGAATTAAGCATGGTCAAAAGCGGTGCGATGCCCCCGAAATGCGAGCCGTATCCCACGCTGGTTGGGACAGCAACAACCGGCTTTGAAACGAGTCCCCCGACGACGCTTGGCAACGCCCCTTCCATCCCAGCCACCACGATAATTACCTTTGCCTCGTCCAAGAGTTTGCTATGGGCTAATAACCGGTGCACGCCGGCAACACCGACATCATAAAGGGTTTTAACCTGATTCCCCATGATTTCGGCGGTAATCCTCGCTTCCTCGGCCACCGGTATATCCGAAGTCCCGGCGCAGGCTACTAAAATAAACCCTTTTCCTCTTTCATCTTTCATCTTTTCTCTTTTAGTTACCGTTACGCAACGCGCCTCTCTATGATAAACCGCGTTTCGCGCGATGGATTTAATCGCCTTATACGCCTTTTCGTCCGCACGCGTGGCCAAAAGCACTTTGCTGTGCTTGAGAATCTCTCCGGCAATATGTTTAATTTGTTGGGGAGTTTTACCCTGGCAGAAAATCACCTCCGGAAAGCCACACCGCTGGTGGCGGCCTGTATCCACCATCGCGCAATCTAATTTACTGTAGGTTTTTCTCATTGCCTAAATCCAGTGTTTAAGGATAAGATAGCTGATTGCCGAAACAACCGCTGCGGCCGGGATGGTCAGAATCCACGCCCAGACGACCCTTCCGGCTAAACCCCACTTGACCGCGGTCAGTCTTCTAGTCGCGCCGACCCCGATAATCGAGCCGGTTATCGTATGCGTCGTGCTTACCGGAACTCCCATAAATGTGGAGACAAAAAGCATTGCCGCGCCGGCGGTCTCCGCGCAGAACCCTCCGACCGGCCGCAGTTTTGTTATCTTTTGCCCCATTGTCTTTACTATCCGCCACCCGCCCATCAAGGTTCCCAATCCCATTGCCGCGTGGCAGGCAAGCACTACCCACAAAGGCACGTAGAATTCAGTTCCTAAATAACCGGAAGTAAACAATAGAATTGCGATAATACCCATGGTCTTTTGGGCGTCGTTGCCGCCGTGCCCCAAACTATAGGAGGCGGCCGACAGGAGCTGGAGCTTGCGGAAATAACCATCTACCTTCACGGGCGTGGCATTACGGAACAGCCAATTTGTTATATTCATAAAAATAAAACCAAGTATCAGTCCAGACACCGGAGACAATACGATAAAAACGCATATCATCAAAACGCCTTTGGCAATTACCACTCCGAACCCGTTATGGGTAATGGCCGCGCCAAGCAAACCGCCGACTAGGGCATGGGATGAACTGACCGGCAATCCGAGATACCAGGTAAGGATATCCCAAACAATCGCGCCCAAGAGTCCGGCTGCAATCACCGCCGTGGTGATGGCGCTGGATTCCACTACGCCTTTGCCGATGGTGGTCGCCACATGCGTCTCGAAAATAAGAAAGGCGATAAAATTGAAGAATGCCGCCCAGATAACCGCCTGCTTGGGGGAAAGGACGCGGGTGGATACGACCGTGGCGATGGAATTGGCCGCGTCATGAAGCCCGTTTACGAAATCAAAGATAAGGGCGATAGCGATTATTATGATGACTATGGTCAATCGAAATTCCTCCCCCCGCTACGCGTTCTTGAGGACGATTCCCTCAACGATATTGGCGACATCCTCGCATCGGTCGGTCGCCCGTTCCAAATCCTCGTAAATCTCTTTCCATTTTATCACGTAAATCGGGTCGTCCTTTTTGCCTTCGAACAGTTCCACCATAGACTTGCGCAAAAGCACATCGCCTTCGTTTTCTATGGTATTAACGGCAATACAGCAATCGAAAATGCATTTCTGGTCTTTTATTTTGCGCAAACTGGAAATCCCCGTTGAAAGAACTTCGGTGGCTTTAACCAGGATTTTACCGAACGATTTGGCGTGTTCCGTGACATAAGGGATTTTGTATAGCGATAACCGGCTGGCCGCGGCATCCATAAAATCTAAAACGTCATCTAGTTTGGTTATCAGCGCGTAAATATCCTCCCGTTCAAGCGGCGTCACGAAGGTTTTATTGACCATTTCCACGGTCTGGTGCGTAAGCTGATCACCCTGGTGTTCGATATCTTTCATCCTCTTGATTTTCTGCTCGACATCTTTGGGATAATTCTGCAGTAAGTCATCCAACGCTTTGGCGCCCTGGCAGGTGTTGTTTGCCGCCTTCTCGAATAATTCGTAGAATTCCTTGTCCTTGCTTAATCCAAACATAATCCTCTCCTTATTTGCATTTTAAAGAGTAAAACAAAATCAGGTGATTAAACCACGTAATATAAAATTTGTCAAAGGTTTTTACTATGGATAGTTTTCATATCCGCGGGCCGGATTAATTTGATTTATACAAACGGTTGTAATGCTCCTCATAAACGTTACGGGGCACCATTTTATACGCCAGAAACAGCAATAAGGGAACGATGATAATATCATCCAATTGCACCAGCACCGGTATGAAATCCGGTATCAGGTCGAAAGGCAGCATAAAATAACCGGCCGCCAGCGCGATCAGCCAGCGCGCCAGGCGCGGAGTGCGCTTGTCGCAGTAAATCGCCCGGTAAAGCTCCATCCGCTGTTTCAGGCTTGTTAATATTTTTCTCATCAGGTCGGCACCGCGTCAAGGTAAAGATTATTTGCTTTGATATCTTTCTTTTTATGGTAAGCCACTCCGGCAATCATCGCGGCGTTATCCGTGCAGAGCCAAATAGGCGGGATGACCAGCCGGATATTTCCCCTTTCAGCCTCTGACTGCATCTTATCGCGCAGGCGACTGTTGGCAACGACTCCTCCGCCGACGATTATTGTCTTTGCCTTGAATTTATCTGCGGCGCTAAAAACCCTTTCCGTAATCGTCTCCACCACCGCCTCCTGGAAACTTGCCGCCACGTCCGGAACCTTTATCCCGCGCTTTAATGGGCTGCTCTTTGTGGCGTTCTGGCCCTTGGCGTAATATAAGACGGCGGTCTTAAGCCCGCTGAAACTGAAGTTGAATGATTTCCGGTCGGGCACGCCTAAAGGAAATCTTATCGCCTTCGGGTTTCCTTTCATCGCGGCCTTCTGTATGCTCGGACCGCCCGGATAGCCCAATCCGAGAATCGCCGCCACCTTGTCAAACGCCTCGCCTGCCGCGTCGTCAACCGTAGAGCCTATACGCCGGTATTTGTTTATACTGGACATTAAATAGAGCGAGGTATGTCCACCTGACGCGACTAAACCTATCGCCGGATAATTAATATTAGAATTTGTCGCCAGGTATCCCGCATAGAGATGCGCTTCCGAATGGTTTATCCCGATAAGCGGCTTATTAAGGATAAGGCTTAGAGATTTAGCCGCCGAGACCCCGACCAAGAGCGCCCCGACCAACCCCGGCGTATTGGCAACGGCAATTGCGTCTATATCTTTTAGCTTCAGCCTCGCCTTAGTTATCGCACGGTCGATAACCGGAAGGATTGATTCAATATGTGCCCGGCAAGCGATTTCCGGCACCACGCCCCCGTATAACTTGTGCAAATCTTCCTGCGATACGACCACATTGGATAAAATCCTATAGCCATCAACAACCACGCTTGCCGCGGTTTCGTCGCAGGAGCTTTCGATACCCAGGCAAATAAAACGCTTCATTTCAGTATTATAACCTTATCATTTTCTATCTTGATTCTTCTCTCGGCAAATAATCTGATGGCTTCCGGATAAGCGATGAGTTCCTCCGCAAAGACACGGTCAGCCAGCGAATGCGGGGTATCGCTTGCCAATACCGGAATCTTCCTCTGCAGGATTATCGGTCCCTTGTCATAAACATTATCCGCGAAGTGGACCGTGCATCCGGTAAACTTGGCGCCGGCCGCTATCACCGCCTCGTGGACTTTATCCGTATAAAAACCCTTCCCTCCGAATGCCGGCAGAAGCGCCGGATGGATATTCATCACCTTACGCTCGTATTCGGGCGGAATTTTATAAAGGTTAAGGAACCCAGCCATGGTAATCAAATCTATCGGATAATTCTTAAGGACCTTATTTATCGCGTCGCTGAATTCTTCCGAGCTCTTGAACTCCTTGCGGTTGACCGTAAAGGCGGGGATATTATGCTTCCTGGCTCTGTCCAAGCCGACAACGTTGGGCTTGCTGGAAATGACCATCTGAATCTTGGCTGGAAGTTCTCCCTTGGCAATCAGGTCGATAAAATTCTGCAACGTCCTCCCCGAACCCGATATCAAAACCGCTAGGTTAATAATATTCCTCATCTTATCCTCACTCCTCGCTACTCGCTACTCACTTCACAATGGCGGTTGCCGCCATCTGCTGATTCGACGCAATCCCATACCCGTCGAGCGAAACCGCGATAACGCCGATGGGCATCTCCTTCGGATACAGCTTCACTCCCCATTCACAGGCATGCTGGGCGGAGAACCTTTCCGCCATCTTTTGGTATATCTCGCGGGCGAGCATCTTCTTGGTGATTTCCTCCCCGATTCCGGTCGATGCCACCGCGCCGAACGGCCCGGCATAGAATCCGCATCCGACCAGCGGCGTATCCCCGATTCTTCCAGACAGCATGAAAGAGGTCCCTCCGGTCGAGTCTGCCACCGCGAAGTTATTCTTCCCGTCCCGCGCCACCACGCCGACGGTGTCATGCACGCCTTTTAGGTATGCCTTAAGGAACCGCAGGTTCTTTTTCTCCTCCCATTTCTGGGTAATCCATTGGGGAAGCTTGTTCGTCTTCATCTGGCGCATGCGCTTGGCATAAAGCTTTATCGCCTTTTGGGTTGAAGGGTCGTAATCCGGGAAACCTTTCAGTCGGGCGAAATCCGTCGCGCCCTTGCCGGATAAGAATGTATGGGGAGAGCCGACCAGCGCATAAGCTACCTTAACCGGGTTCTTGACGCGCTGGATAACCGCCACCGCGCCGAGCGCGCCATTGGAATCCATTACCGCGGCATCCATCTCTATGCTCTTGCCATCCAAGCGCAGATACGAACCCGTCCCGGCATTGAAGCGCGGGTCATCTTCCATGGACATCACGCCGGCAACTGCCGCCTCCAGGACCGAACCGGTCTTTTTAAAGGCTTTCAGCGCCTCTCTGGCGGCCTTGTCCGTGCCGTCTTTTAAAGTAAGCGGACTGCCCGTCCCGCCGTGCGCGACGATGATTACTTTAGTCCTGCGCGAAGTCGAAGGGTTCTTCATATATTATTATATCTTTCCTAATTATTTCCCCTCCATTTACGGGAGGGGGCCGGGGGAGGGCGATTATTTTCGCTCCCTCTTTCGCTCTGTGCTTCCAACGCCCAGCATTCTCAAAATAATAGATACAAATAACCCAAAGGCAAAGCCGCCGGCATGCGCCCAGTAAGCCATGCCAGACGGCATATTATAACTTATTTCCGCGTAGGAAAGCAATAATTGTTGGACAAACCAAAAGCCCAGGAACACGATTGCCGGCATATAAAAGGAGAAGGGGAAGATAAGGAAGATTGCCCAGAACTTGATTCGGCTGAAGGGGAAAAAGGCCAGGTAACTGCCGAGTATTCCGGCAACCGCTCCGGAAGCGCCGATGGTCGGTATATCGGAGGCGTAATGCGTCACCACGTGCGCCCCGCTGGCGATAAGCCCGCTCACCAGATACAAAACCAGGTAGCCGAAATGTCCGACTTTATCTTCCACGTTATCCCCGCAGATTAAAAGGAAGAGCATATTGCCGATAAGGTGCGCCAGGCTCCCGTGGAGGAACATAGATGTAAGGAAGGTAAGCGGCTCCAATCTCTCCGGGATAAGGGCGTATTGGTAGATGAAATCCTCGTCCAGCCCATATGCGAAAAAGACGTAGCAGTTGACGGCGGCCAGAAGGTAGTTAACGAATGGGAAAGTCCTTCTCGAATTGACATCGCCGACGGGCAGCACGATAAACATAAATAATTTCTATAGTGCACCGATTGAACTGATTTCTCTGATAAACAAAACCATCGGCTTAATTCGCTTAATCTGTGTACAAGCAACCTATATTATAAAAGTAGTTTACAAAATGTAAACATAAACCAGATCATTCACCGCCAATCCGTAGAGATCATGGAGAAATAATTTATAAGGGAAACAAAGGGGAAGGAAAATAAATCCTGATCTCTTTATGAAAAGGACTTGACAAGAGCAGTGTTGTGCTGATAAGAAGCATCAACCTTCCGGCAATGATATACAAAACCATCTTCATACAGTTTTATTTAATTGCTCTTTTCTCAAACACGGCAACTACCGGGAAATGGTCAGAGCCGCCGCCATGAATTACCATTGCGTTAAGGCAGTATAATTTCTTGGAATACAGGATATGATCGAATCTTTTCTTTAGTGTAATATAACTCGTCTGCCATTCCCAGGTTTTGCTTTTGTAATCAAATTCTGCCAGTGCATCGGTATATCCCTGCTTGACCGCCCATTCAATCGCATCACTTGAATCGCTCTCGTTAAAATCACCCAGGACAATCGTGGCGGTTTCTTTTTTAAGGTGCGAGAAGAGCGTTTGTATCTCGCCCAGGCGTATTTCAGGTGTTGATAAATAAGCGCCGATGCTGAAACTGCCTTTGTTATTAAGCGTTGGGTGGAGATGGACACTCAGGATTTGTATGGACCCGATATCGGTTTCGAATTCGTTGACCCAGCCTGGAAACCAGCCTTTAGCCGGCAGGATATATTTAAGTTCTTTAAAGGGTTTCTTTGAAAATAACGCCTGCCCTCCGGCGCCGCCTTCATGGCGGAAATCAATAAATGGATAAATGCCTTCTAGTCCGACAGATAAGAACCTTTCCCAGTCCGGAGTGGTTTCTTGAAGGCAGATGATATCCGCGTTTATGTCGCGCAATATCCGGAGCGTTTCATTAGACTGGGGCATGCCCCAATTAACATTCCATGTCACGATTTTGAAGTGCGGCCCGGTCGGCTCCTCCGGTTTTCTTAACACCCTATGAACGCAGGATAAAGACAGGGTGAGAATTAGCGTGATTAATATGCAACGAAAGCCCTTACCCATAAAAATAGATTATATTACTTAACGGTGGCCTTGCCACTAACCACCTGTGACAAATCGGCGATGTGCTCGGAATACAACTTGTTTATATGCCTCATCATCAATATCCGGTTGTTCTTCAGCATCTGGTCCGGCACATTCACAAACACCTTATCAAAAAACGTGTGCACCGGCTCGGCAAATACCTTGGCATATAAAATCGAGGCGTCATAATATTTCTGCTGGCTGATGAGCGACTGAATCTGGTCCTTGTTATTCCGGTATGCCTCCCACAGGATATGCTCTTCCTTTTCCCTCAAAAGCTCGTCACGGACCGCGCCCGAGGCCTGCGATGCTTTCTGGATATTATAAGTCCGTTCCACCACCTCAACCAGCTTGGGCCAGGAGGCGTGCGTATGCAGTTTCACCAAATCCTTCAGGCGCGTCTTGAATAAGGACATATTGTCAAACCCGCTATTCAACACCGCCTGCACCAAATCGTGCGGATGCTGTTCATCCACGTGGCGGTTAATCAGCCGTTCCTGGAAAAACGCCATTATCTTATCCGCGTATTCCCGCGATTGCCCGAACTGAATCCGGTTTTTATCCGCCAATGTTTGTATCGTCCTTTGTATCTGCTCAAGTGCAAAGAGCATCAGTTTCCGGATAGAGGGCAGTGGAAGCCCGTTTTCCTCGATTATCCTGATAACGCCCAGCACCTGACGGCGCACCGCGTAAGGGTCCTGCGAACCGGTCGGCTCGAATCCGGCGACAAAGCAGGCCGTGATATTATCAAACTTCTCGGCAAGCGAAAGTACTATCCCGGAGGTTGATTTCGGGATGGCGTCATCCGCGGTCCGCGGTAAATAATGTTCTTTGATGGCGATGGCAACCTCTTCCGCGGCGCCCTGGATGCGCGAGTATTCATAGCCCATGATGCCCTGCAAATCCGGGAACTCGCCGACCATCTCGGTCAGTAAATCGGTCTTGCAGAGTTCCGCCGCGCGGGAGACGGTCAAGGTGATATCCGAACCGTAATTAAGCTCGGAGCAGATGAAAAGTCCGATTTGCTTAATCCTTTGGGATTTATCGTAGAAAGAGCCGAGCCTGCCCAGGAACGCCATCTGCTTAAGGTTTTCCGTTTTGGAGGCAAGCGGTATCTTTTTATCCTTTTCCCAGAAGAAGCGGGCATCGGTCAGGCGCGCCCTTAAGACCCTTTCGTTGCCTTCACGCACGAGTTTCCGGTCTTTGCCTCCGTTGGTGATGACGATGAATTTGGAAAGCAATTTATTGTGGACATCGCGCACCGGGAAATAGCGCTGGTGGCTTTTCATGGCGGATTCCAAAACCGCCGCGGGCAGTGCCAGGAATTCATGCTCGAATTCGCATTCCAATACCTCCGGATATTCGACGAGGTTGGTGACCTCATCAAGCAATTCCGTTTCCGTGAATTTGGAGCCGTGCTTTTTCAGGGCGTGGAGTAGCAATTGATGTATTTCCTCGCGCCGCTCGTCGTGGTCAACCATGACCGAGGCGCGTAATAAGGCTTTTTTATACTGGCTATAATCAGCCGAGCTTATCGTAATCGGCTTGTTATTTAATATATGATGCCCGCGGGTTTTATTGGATGACGCGATATCTGATAGTGATATCTTTATGACTTTCCTGCCCAGCAATACTACCAGGGAGCGGATAGGGCGGGCAAAGGAGAATGCCTTATCCTGCCACCACATTGATTTGGGGAAGGAGAGCTTGTTTATAAGAGCGGGGATGATGCGCGCGAGAACCGCCTCTATCTTTTCGCCGCGGACGGTCTGGAGAATATAACAGACTTTTCCCTTGTCCGAATCCTTGACCTTGACATCTTCGGGCTTGGTCTGGTAACGGCGGGCGAATCCGATTAATGCCTCGGTCGGCTTGCCGTCTTCTTTAAAGGCGATGGCGATCTTGGGACCTAAGATTTCCTTGCTGAAAGAAGTCTGTGAGAGAGGCAGCCCGGCGGCAAAGAGGACCATGCGGCGCGGGGTGCCGGTTGTATAGATTTTGCCGCAGGCCAGGCGCGATTCCTCCAGGAGCGCCTTAAAAGACTGCTCCATCTGGGCTAAAGCCGGGGTAAGATAACCGGCCGGAATCTCTTCTGTCCCTATTTCAAGCAGTAAGTTTGGCATAATTAATTAGTCACAGAGAGCACAGAGCCAGAATATTAATTTTTTCTCTGCGTACTCTGAGTCTCCGTGGCAAAACTTTAATTATATCTTATCACCATGGTCTCTAACGGGGCAAGATAAAAAGATAAACTTTTGGGGTCAGAATGACGATTTAATATAAACAGTATCATTAAGCAACTTATTAAAGGAATTACAATGAAAAATATTATTTTCTGCTTATTGCTGGGAGTTTTGGTTTTATCATCCGGCTGTCTGGCAGCCTTTGTGGGATTAGGGGCGGTGGGGGTATATTCATACAGCCAGGGGGAATTGGAAAGGACATATCCGGCGGATTTTCCAAAGACCTGGGAAGCGACCATGACGACATTGGAACAGCTGGAATTCGAAATCGGCAACCGCCAGAAGGATAATATTAACGGGCATCTGACCGCGAAAATGGCGGATGGCACGCCGATATACGCCAAGGTCAAGATGGTTTCAAGCGACGCAACCTCGGTGGGCATTCGGGTAGGGACTTTCGGAGACAGGGCGATTTCCGAGCATATCCACGATAAGATAAGAGACAAATTGAGGATTCCGGAGGGGGAGAGTAAGTAGAGAATATTCCGATGCCTTCGGTCGGGACTCCGCTTCGCTACGCAGACTGCCAGAGAATCAGAGTATCAGACTATCCCGACGTTCGTCGGGAGGCTTCGCACTCAGATTAGCGCATTCTTTGTCTTAAGCAACTTATCCAGCTTTTCATGATTTTTACACAAATTGGTTGCTGAAACGAGTCTAATATTATATAAAGAAGCTAACTATTATTGAATTTAAAGAAGGAGGAAACACATGGAAAAAGCGTTGAATATTGCCCTGTTTTTAATGGCTTGCGTTGCCGGGACATTCCTGTTTGTATTCGGCATACATCAGATTAAGCAAAAAGCCCATTCCAGATACGCCACAAAGTTTTTGCTTTACCTGAGCATTGTTCTTTTGGGGCTGGGCGCGATTGTCGGGGTAAGCAAACTGGGGAGGGCTCCGGTTTACGCCCAGGATAAGGAAACGGAAAACCCGCTGCTTAAACATGCAGACTGGATATTTATCCAGTCGACTTACAACCGAATAAAAACCGCCGGCACAGAAACAATCAAAGAACTGGAGAAGAACGTGATTGAGGCGCAGAAGAAAGCGGATGAACTGCATGCCAAAACGCTGATTTCGCGGGAACTGAGCGATTATTTAAAGACCCTGTTAAGCGAGAAACTAGAAATAACGAAACAGCGGCTTCAAGATAAAAAACCGGATATGAAAAAGATGCTGCCTTCAACCGTTAAGAATCTCCAGTTCCAGGGCAAGATTCTGAAAGAATTTGCCCGCGATATCTCCCGGAACGACTCATGGCTGGCACAGATGATGAAAGACGCGGTTAAAGAAAACTTCCTGCAGATGAAAGGGATGTCTTTTGACGAACGGATAAAGGCGGGAAACCTTAAACGCGTGGAATATAAAGAAACCGTAACCGCGCTTATGGATAATTTGTTTGTATATTACCGCCGTTCGATTCCCGGTTCTATTTTGAATAAACCAACGGAAGACGAGCCGGAATTCACCACTAAATACGGAGTGATTCCTTTTGACGATGAAGAGATCGCTCCCGCTCCAAAACAGTCAGCAATAAAAAACATCAAGGGCTCGTTGTTGTTTAAAGATGCCGGTAAGGATTGGGATAAAGCCAGAGAAAATATCGGCCTGTTTACCACAACCGTTTTGGAAAACCAAACGAATGAAACAGTAGAAATTATTTTTACCAACGGCATGACCGCTGAAATCAGCAAGCAGGAAATTTTGGTCGGCTGGGAATTGGATGTCGGGTTTAAAGCCACTCCGGAATTGAAAGATAAGATAACCGGCTTAATCAAGCAATTGGGCGATGATAATTGGGATGTCAGAGATAAAGCAACGGAAAAACTGAAGAAAATAGGCCCGGTTGCCAAGGAGCTTTTAGAGGAAGCCTTGAAAACAGCCACTGAACCGGAGGTCAAGATGAGGATAAATGCTCTTTTGAAAGATATTGCGGAGAAGCTCAAATCCATAGGAACAGAGCCTATTCAGGATAATCTGGCAACCAAAGTCCCCCAATTTGAACCTTTACTGCCGCCGCCACCGGTTTACGGGTCAAGGCCGAAATAATTATGATAAAGCAGGCTTTTAACCGTTTTCTGGACTATAACTGGGCGAATATCTGGAATACCATTTACCGGATAAAAGGGAAAGCAGGGCTGCTGCCCCAGCCGGAAGAGGTCCAATGGCTGACAACCGGCCGGTGCAACCTTTCCTGCGCCCATTGCGGAACGAATGCCGGGCATAAAAGCGAGGATGAACTGACCACTCGGGAAATCAAGCAGGCAATCGACGAACTGGCTTTGATGGGCACGAAGCTTTTGGAGCTTACCGGGGGCGAGCCTTTGCTAAGAGAAGATTTGTGGGAAGTGCTCCATTACGCCAAAGAGCAGGGCATTAAATATTCGTTGGTAACCAACGGCGCTTATGTCCCGCGATACGAGAAAGAGTTGAAGGCGTTGCCGCCGGCGGCGGTTAAGGTCAGCGTGGACGGCATTCCGAAAACACACAACGGATTGCGCGGGGCGGATAATTTTGATGCCTGTATGCAGGCATTAAAGTTTTTTGAAGGATTAAATATCGGCACGCGGGTTTTATGCACTACGCTTAACCAAAGGAATTTTCAGGAGTTAGAGGAGCTTTTCCTGCATGTGCGCGCTTCAAGCGCCAATTACTGGGAATTTCATTTATGCGTGCGCGAAGGACGGGCGAAAACGAACCAGGATTGGATGTATCTGGATAAAAACCAGATTAAGCAGCTTTTCCGCTTTATACTGGCGAATAAGAACGTCTTCAATATTTTTATGGGTGAAAGCTGCGGTTATATCGGTTCCTATACCAGGCGCCTTTATGACCATAGATTTTTCTGCGGCTGCGGCTGGAGGACATTTACCATTATGCCGAACGGCAACATCGCCGGCTGCCCGGCGTTTGAAACGCAATGGACAGAAGGGAACCTGCGGCAGAAGTCTTTGCGCTGGCTCTGGCAAAACCGGTTTGAGCGGTTTCGCCAGCAAACCGATTTGACGGATGACTGCCGTAAATGCGATTATCTGCCGGCCTGCGGCGGCGGATGCTGGATGATGCGGCGGACCGGCGACCATTGTTATAAGGAAATCTGGGAAAACGGCCTCTAATCGGCTAAACTTAATTCAATCCGCCTCTTATCTTTTTTAACTCTGAAATAAGCCGGGGATCTTTCATCTGGATGCCGTTTGAAGCGTGTGATTGGTCGGCAGAAAGGATATCCAGGCTGAAAGGCAGAAACCCGATAATTTTTATCCCTTCTAGATCCTTACGGACCAATTCCTTGTCCGAATCATTCCTGATTTTATTCCCGACCGCCCTGATATTTTTAATGCCTATCTGCTTGGCCAGTTGTTTTATTTTGAGAGCGGCCTGGATGCTTTTGATGCTCGGCTCGACAACCGCAACCATGACATTGACTGAATCCGCGGTGCTCCTGCCCAAGTGTTCGATACCGGCCTCCATATCCATAATCACGACCTCATCACGGTCCAGTATAATATGCCGGACGAGCGCCTTGATAAGCGCGCTTTCCGGGCAGACGCAGCCCGAGCCGCCGGCCTTGATCCCGCCCATGACAACGAGTTTTATACCGTTATATTCATGCGCAATCTTTTCCGGCAGGTCTTCCACCGTGGGATTAAGCTTGAACATCTGGCCGAGCGTGCCGGGCTTGGCGCCGGTGCGCTCTTCTATCAAGGATGACATCTCGCTTAGCGGCTTGATTTTATCCGGATTGGGGAAGCCCATTGCAAAGGCGAGGCTCGAAACAGGGTCGGCGTCTATCGCTAAGACCTTTTTCCCATCATCCGCGAACGAGCGGGCGAGCAATGCGGCCAGGGTTGTCTTGCCTACTCCGCCTTTACCGGTAATTGCAATCCTCATAAGATAAATCCTACCGCAGAGACATAGAGAGCACAAAGATTAAGTTATGATTCTTCGATATAATTTCCCGGCGATAAAGACAACGAAAATAGTTACTAAAGATAATACCCCGATATCCTGCCCGATTCCGTATATGCTTGCCCCGTTATCGAGCATCAACGCCCTTAAGGCATCGACCTGATAGGTCAGGGGGTTGAAGCTCGAAACCACTTGGAGCCACGAGGGCATTATCGATATCGGGTAAATGGCGTTACTGGCAAAGAAGAGCGGCATAGTCATCAATTGCCCGATGCCCATAAAACGCTCGCGCGTCTTGACCAGGCAGGCAATGATAAGCGAGAAGGTGGAAAATATGACCGCCCCGAAAAGCACGACTAGAAGCACCCCGGCTATTTTCAAGGGATGGAAATCCAGCGACACGCCGGCGATTAACGCGACGATATAAATAATCACTGTCTGGCACAAGCCGCGCACCCCGGCTGATAACGCCTTGCCTAGGACCAAAGCGGTTCTGGGGGTGGGCGAGACCATGAATTTATGGATGACGCCCAAATCGCGGTCGAGGATGATGGAAATTCCGTAAAAGATTGCCACAAATAAGACGCTCTGGGCGAGTATGCCGGGCGCGAGGAAATCGAGGTATTTCAGGTCGCCGGTCGGGATGGCACGCACCTTGGTAAAGACGCTCCCGAAGATGACGAGCCAGAGTATCGGCTGGACCGCGCGCATCAGGAGCTCGCTCGGGTCGCGGCGCAGCTTGTGAATCTCGATATTGACAATAACGAGCGTCTTGGTGACGAACTCGGAGACTCCGGCGATAAACCCTCTCTTTTGGAAAGCCAGCGGTTTATCCGAGCCTTTTTGCGGTGCGTCTGGTCCTTGAGATTTCACGGTAATTCCCTTCTGAAGTCAATTCGCTTTTGGCGTAATGGATAAAGACGTCGTTCAAGGTGGCGTCAGGTTTTTCTATGGATTTCTTAAGCTCTTTCGGCGTGCCCAAGGCGACCATTTTGCCCAGGTGCATAATCGCCACGCGGTCGCATAATTCATCGGCCTCTTCCATGTGGTGCGTGGTCAGGAATATGGTTGTGCCGAATTCAGACTGGAGATTCCGGATATGTTTCCAGACCGCCTCGCGCGCTATCGGGTCGAGGCCAACCGTTGGCTCATCCAGGAACATAATGAGAGGTCTGTGCACCATGGACTGGGCGATTTCCAGGCGGCGAATCATCCCGCCGGAATACTTGCGCACGAGCTTATCGGAGACATCGCTTAAGCCCATAAAAGCCAAGGCGTCATTCACCCGAAGCTTGGATTCCTTGCGAGTGATATCGTAAAGCCGGGCGAAGAAATAAAGGTTTTCGTATCCGGTCAAAGAGCCGTCCGCGGAAATCATCTGGGGAACATAGCCGATAATCCTGCGGACAGAAGAATCCTGCTTGATTATATCGAAACCTCCGACCGTTGCCGAGCCGGAAGAAGGAGGTAATAAGGTGATGAGCATCTTGATAAGGGTGGTCTTGCCGGCTCCGTTCGGGCCCAAGAGGCCGAAACACTCTCCCTTTTTGACGGCGAGCGAAAAATTATCCACGGCGGTTAAATCGCCGAAACGGCGGGTGATAGATTGCGTTTCCAATATCGTCATTGAATAAAAATATACACCAATTAAAGGGGCGCTTCAAGAAAAAGAAAGGGCATATTAACCACAGAGTTCACAGAGAAAAGATATTTGCTGAGGAGAATAATTTGTTTGCCCCATTGAAAGGAAGTTGATATAGTTAAGGAATAATTTTCTCAGTGCTCTCTGTCCCCTTACGGGGAGGCTAACGCACCGGCTAAGTATTAAATAAGGAGTGATAATATGGGGTTTTTCAGGGAAGCTGAATTGAATAAGCGCGAGATTATCAAGGGAGTTAATCTAAGAGTTGCCTCATGTGAAAAGACCATGATAACGCTCTTCGACTTCGAGCCGAATGCCACAATGCCCCCACACCGCCATCCGCACGAGCAGATAACCTACATCATCAAAGGCGAGCTCGAATTCACCCTTGAAGGCAAAACCAAGGTGCTTAAGGAAGGCGACGGGGTGGTAATACTCGCGAATCAGGAACACGGCGCCAAGGTGTTAGGCAAACCCGCTAAAGTGATTGATGCCTGGTATCCGCAGAGGGAAGATTACAAAACGGTTAAATAGTGATTGTTTTATAGCGTGCGGCGTGGCAATTCAAATTGACCGCCACCGGCAGTGCAGTGATATGGCAGGAAGCTCTTTCGATATGAACCGCCAAGGCTGTGATTCTTCCGCCCAGTCCCGAAGGCCCGATTCCGGTATTATTTATATCCGTCAATAATTCCTGCTCCAGTTTCGCGTAATACGGGTCGGGATTAGCTGTTCCCAAAGGCCTCAGGAGCGCCCGCTTTGCCAGGACCGCCACTCCGTCAAAGGTGCTGCCGATTCCGATTCCGACCACTATCGGTGGGCAGGGATTGGAGCCGGCGGTTTTAATCGTCTCTACGACAAACTTCTTTACGCCCGCGATTCCGGCAGAAGGGGGGAGCATAATCAGTTTTCCCATATTCTCGCTGCCGCCGCCTTTGGCGATAAAGGTGATTTTGAGCTTTTCTCCCGGGACGAGTTCCGTATGGATAACCGCCGGGGTGTTGTCTCCGGTGTTCTTTCTGTTCAAGGGGTCGATGGTGATGGATTTCCTCAAGTAGCCTTCGGTATAGCCCTGGCGGACGCCCTCGTTAATCGCGTCATAAAGATAGCCGCCCTTAAGGCAGACATCCTGTCCGAGCTCGATAAAGATGACCGCGGTGCCGGTATCCTGGCAGATTGGCATCTGCTTATTGCGCGCCAGTTCATTATTCTTAACCAGCTGCGCCAGCACTTCCTTCCCGACCGTGGATTCTTCCTTTTTTATCGAATCTTTCAATGCCTGCTGGACCTCCTCTGGAATAAAATAGGCGGCGTCCATGCAGATTTTCTTGATGGTGGAAGTGATGATATCGGTTTTAATTTCCCGCATAATTAAATCCTTTCAGAAAAGCCTTGATATTAAGCTCCTCTGTTCCGGGGGGAACGGAGGATTTAATGGCTTCCTGCATGGCCTTTTCCGAGACCACTTTTGCCTTGGCGGCGAAGAAGCCGAGCATGACGATATTGGCAACCATGCGCTTGCCGACTTCTTCGGCCAGCTTGCTTGCCGGTATCTTGAATATCTTGACGTCTTTACGGGGCGCGTCCATTTTAACCATATCCTGTTCGACGAGCATGATTCCGCCCGGCTTAAGGTCGGCGGCGTATTTATTATAAGCGCCCTGGGACATGACTATCAGGACGTCCGGATGGGTGACGATCGGGTAGGTGACGTCTTTATCGGAAACGATTACCTGCGTGCTGCAGGAGCCGCCGCGCGATTCCGGCCCGTAGCTCTGGACCATGGTCGCGAAGAGGTCGTCGTAAATGCTGGCGGCCTTGCCGGCGATATACCCGGTGAGTATTATCCCCTGCCCGCCAAGCCCGCTGAATATAATTTCCTTATTCATTCTATTCTAATGCCTGTCTCTTTCTTCTTCGGCCATTTTAAATACCTTGCCTTTTTGCATGGTGTTGCTCCGGCGCTCGGTGGTCAAGCCCAGGTAGCTGGAGCGTTTGATATCGACAAAGTTGCCGACCACGATTTTCTCCTTGCGGACGATATTTATATCCTTAAGCTGGGCTTTATGGTCTGTCAAGGTGTTTTTCTGGTAGAATTTCATCATGTCAAGTCCGCTTCCGATTTTATTATTGCGCGCGTAAAGGGTCGGGCAGGGCGAGATTATTTCCAGGAAGCTGAATCCCTGTTTTAAGATGGCTTTGCGCATGGATAATTCCAGCTGCCGCGCGTGGTAAACGGTCCAGCGGGAAACATAAACCGCGCCCGAAGCCGCCGCGAGATACGGAAGGCTCATCGGAAACGCGAAATTGCCGTATGGAGTGCTCGAGGTTATCGCGTTAAGCGGGGTGGTCGGGCTTGCCTGCCCGCCGGTCATCCCGTAATTGGAATTATTGACGCAGATGACGGTGATATCGACGTTGCGGCGCGCCGCGTGGATGAAATGGTTGCCGCCGATGGCAATCAAGTCGCCTTCCCCGGAAAATACAATAACCGTCAAATCCGGCCGTGCTAGTTTTAATCCGGTCGCGAACGGAATCGCCCGCCCGTGCGTGGTATGGAAAGAATCTACATTTATATATCCGGCGATGCGCCCGGAGCAGCCGATGCCGGAAACTACGGCAATCTTGTTCTTTGGGGTTCCGGTATTGACCAGCGTATTCAAAAAGACATTCAGGGCAACGCCCAGCCCGCATCCGGAACACCAGATGTGGGGCATGCGCTCTTCCCTGACGTATTCGTCAAGAGGATGGAGCATATCGGGCTTTTCTAACATTAGTTCTTCTTTCATTTCACCGCTTTCTTTATAGCTTCAAGTATCGTATCAGGATTATGCGGTTCGCCGCCCATATGGGGTAGTAAAGTCACCTTGGCTTTTCCGGCAACCGCCCGCTCCACTTCGCGGACCATCTGCCCGGCGTTAAGTTCCGGGACGATAAACGCCTTTACCCGGCCGGCGATTTCCCTGATTTCTTCCTCAGGGAACGGCCAAGCGGTAATCAGGCGGAACATCCCGACTTTGATGCCTTCTTTGCGCGCCTGTTCAATCGGGCGCATGGCGATTCTGGATGTTATCCCGTAAGCGCAGACAACAATCTCCGCGTCTTCCAGGTATTTTTCCTCATACATGAGGATATCTTTTCTATTAACCACAATTTTATCAACCAGCCGCTGGACGGATTTCTGCTGGGTTGCCGCGTCTATCTTGGGATAGCCGTTTTCCTCGTGCGTCAGTCCAGTAATATGTATGTAATAACCTTCGCCGGCATTGACCATATCCGGAACGAGGTCTTTTTCCGGTTTATAAGGTATATATTCACCCGGAGGCAGTTTCGTATGCCTGCGGGGATAGAGCTTTATCTGGGAAGCCGGCGGGATGACAACCTTGCCGGTCATATGGGCAATCACTTCATCAGCCATGACCAAGACGGGCAGTCTGTATTTTTCCGCGAAGTTAAATGCCTGGATGGTCAGGTCGAACATCTCCTGGGGAGAATTGGGGCACAGGGCTATGATTTCATAAGTCCCGTGGGAGCCCCAGCGCGCCTGCATCATATCCGCCTGTGCGACCAGAGTGGGCAGTCCCGTAGAAGGTCCGCCGCGCTGGACATCCACCACCACGCAGGGAGTTTCGGTCATGATTCCAAGCCCGATATTTTCCATCATCAGGCTGAAGCCTGGGCCGGAGGTTGAGGTCATGGATTTCTTGCCGCCCCAGGAAGCGCCCAGAATCGCCGCCATTGAAGCGATTTCATCCTCCATCTGGATAAAGACGCCGCCTATCAGCGGGAGCCTTTCGGACATCCGCTCGGCTATTTCGGTCGCCGGGGTGATGGGGTATCCGCCGAAGAAAGTGCATCCGGCGGCCAAGGCGCCCTCGGCGCAGGCGATATCGCCGTTGATGAAGTGGGTGCCCGTTAAAACCGGTTCGTTTTCAGACATATATTTCCTTAGGAAGCCGACCCGTCGCCGGGGTCTTCCGTTTTCGCTCCCTTTGATTTCTTGATATAGATGGCGAAATCCGGGCATAAAAGCCCGCAATTATTGCACCCGCTGCATAGTTCCGGTGATTTTACCAGAGGGTAGTGGTAGCCTTTGCTGTTATATTCGGGGGACATTGCTAGGACGGCTTTGGGACAGAAACTGATGCAATATTCGCATCCTTTGCAGCGTTCGGATATGGTAACAAGCTCTCCCTTGGGTACTTTGGTGACCTTTATCTTGAGTTTATCTTTCAGTAAGTCACTAGTCGATTTCATAGCATTTAAACCATCTGGTTACTTTATAACAAGCTGGCAGTTATGTCAAATAAAACCCGTTTTGTTGAATAAGTCGGCAGGGATAAGCTAAAATAAAAAGCGCGGAATGCTGATATCGGAAACAATAAGTTTTCCCAGGTATTTTTTGGCTAACTTGTTCTTGAATCCCGTTTTAGGCGCGCCGAAGGTGATGGTTTTGTCCGCTTTGATAGCTATACCCAA
The DNA here is from genome assembly GCA_016207825.1 of Planctomycetota bacterium. Taxonomy (NCBI): domain Bacteria; kingdom Pseudomonadati; phylum Planctomycetota; species Planctomycetota bacterium. The sequence goes on from JACQZI010000007.1 coordinate 284,008, forward strand.
CGGGATACCTTTGTCGCAATCGAGACCTGAAGGGACGTCCACCGCAATAACCGGTATTTTAGAGCGGTTGATAGATTCAACCAGTTCTTTTATAGGGCCGTTTATCGGACGTGTTAAGCCAATGCCGAAGATAGCGTCTATGATAAGTGATGGGTTTAGACCGTTTAACGGTTTAACCGTTGATTCCATTACGGGGAGGCGCATCTTCAGGGCGATTTTCAAGTTGGTAGCCGCGTCGCCGGTTTTGGCCAGGGCTTCTTTAAGATTGCCCAGATAGAATACTTTGACCTTTACGCCGGAATTAAAGAGGTGACGCGCGGCAACAAATCCGTCGCCTCCGTTATTCCCTGAGCCGCAGATAATATGAACTATCCCGCTCCGCTTCGCTTCGAGAACGCGACGAATATTTTTGTGGTGGGTCAGCGCACTTCCTTTCTTGGATTTTAGCATCTTGAGAGCTTCCAATGCGACAGCTCTGCCGGCATTTTCCATGAGGACCATTCCCGAAATGCCGTATTCCTCGATAGTCCGGCGGTCGAGTTCCTGCATCTCTTTCCTGGAAAGATATTTCATAATAAATTACATTCAGTATGGTAAACGGATTTAGCTGATTTATCTGATGGGATAAATATCAGTTTAATCCGTTTAATCAGATTACAAAAAAGGATTACCGTGCTTTTCCGCGCCGACGGTCGTTGCCGGTCCGTGGCCAGGATAAACCACCGTATCATCCGGCAGTGATAATATCTTTTCCTTAATGTTCCGTATTAATTCCTGCATCGAGCCGCCGGGGAAATCCGTCCTCCCCACTCCCATCTGGAAAAGGGTGTCGCCGGTAAATATAGTCGGAACGGCTTTAATCCCGGACGGTTGATGCAACAGGGAAATGCCGCCCAGGGTGTGTCCCGGCGTATGGAGAATTTTAAACTCGTGTTTCCCTATCTTTAGGGAATCGTTTCCTTCAAGAAGTTTATCGGGTTCAGGCGAGGTATAGGAAAAGCCGAGTTCCGTGGAGAGATTTTTATGCGAGGCGCCCAGCATTGCTGAATCAGAAGGATGGATGCAGAGCAGGGCATCCGGGAATGCCTTCTTCAATTCCGCGTTCGCCCCGATATGGTCGATATGCCCGTGGGTATTGACGAGATAAACCGGTTTCAGCTTTTTCTTCTTAAGATAGTTGACGATTTCTTCCCCATCACCGCCCGGGTCGATGACAAGGGCTTCGGAATCCGGCGGAAAATTTACCACATAACAACACGCCTGGATGGGACCGACAATCAAAGTTGCTACATTCATAGTTCTTTTTCCTATATATTTACTAATGATTAAACGTTAAATGCCCGGCGCCGATAATTTCCTCGATATCCTGTATGAATCTTTCAGAGGGGGAAACGATGAAATCCGTGCCTGTTTTAAGGAGAATTTTCTGGTTTTCCGGAGTGGTGATATAAATAAAAACTGGGCAATTACCGGGATGCGCCTGAAGGACATCTTTCACGCCCTGGATGATGCGTTCTTCCAGGCCGGTAACTGAAAGGTTGATAGTGACGCTTCGGGCAAGTTCTTCATAAGCGTGCGCCAGGGGTGCGACTTCCCTTACCTTTATAGCCGTGATGCCCTGGCGGATGCTTAATTTCCCTTTGATAAATATAATTCTATCTTCCCGGATGAGGTCTTTATGCCTTTTCAGTTCATCCAGATAAACAATCGCATCAATCATGCCGGTTAAATCCCTTAGTTTAAAGATGAGCCGTTTCTCGCTTTTCCCGTTTCCGCCCCGCCGGAGGCTCGATTGAACGCCTGAAACAATGCCGCCTATTTTAACATCAACCTCTTCGTTTAAAGAGTTAAGGGTTTCCGTATTATGGGAAGAGAGTTCTTTGATGATTTTTTCATACTTGACTAGGGGATGGCCGGTGATATAAAGCCCGGTTGCCTCTTTTTCCATCTTAAGCAATTCTTCCTGGCTCCACGGGTTAATTCTGTTAATATCAAAATACGCGGAATAATTGGTTTCGCTATCCGAGCCGGTTTTTGTGGAAAGGAGATTAAGCTGCCCAGATTTCCGGTCCGATTGTTTCTGGGCGGCAATCTTGATGGTTTTATCGGCGATTGCCATCAGTTGTGCCCGGTGATGACCGAGGGAGTCGAAAGCGCCGCATTTAATAAAGCTTTCCATGACCTGTTTGTCTACGATAGACAAATCAACTCTTTCGCAGAAATTGAAGAAAGAGCGGAATTTGCCGTCTTTCTCGCGGGCGGTGATTATTGTTTTCACGCCTGCCTCGCCGACGTTTTTTACGGCCGAGAGGCCGAAGCGGATTTTCTTTCCTTCAACGGTAAAAGTGGATTCGCTTTCATTAACATCTGGCGGTGCGATTTCAATTTCCATGCGCTTGCATTCCTCGATGTATTCCACGATTTTATCGGTTGTATGGCGGTGGGTGGTGAGAAGCGCGGCCATATATTCAACCGGATAATGCGCTTTAAGGTAAGCGGTCCGGTATGAAGTCATCGCATAAGCGGCCGAGTGCGATTTGTTAAAACCGTATCCGGCAAAGAATTCCAGCAGGTCATAAATACCATTGGCGATATCGGATTTAATCCCGTTTTTGACCGAGCCGTTGACGAATTGTTCGCGGTAATGGCTGGCTAATTCCACTATTTTTTTGCCCATGGCTTTGCGGAGCGCATCGGCTTCTGCCAGACTCAAGCCCCCCAGCCGGTTAGCGATGCGCATAACTTGCTCTTGGTAGAGAACAACGCCGTTTGTTTCTTTCAAGATTGGTTCGAGTGTCGGGTGTAAATAGGTGGTTTTTTCCTCCCCGTGCTTGCGCAGGATGTAGTCATCCACCATGCGGCTTTTCAAGGGGCCCGGGCGGTATAAAGCAATCAAGGCGATGATATCTTCGAAAATATCGGGTTTTAATTTCTGTTCCAGGTCACGCATGCCGGCGGATTCCAGCTGAAAGACGCCTTTGGTATCGCCGCTGCTCAATAAGCGGTAGGTATCCTTGTCATTCAAGGGGATTTTTTGGATATCTATTTTGATATTACGGTTCTTTTCCACTATTTTAACGCAATTATCTATGACCGGCAAAGTCGCCAAGGCGAGCATATCAACTTTCAAGAGACCTATTTTCTGCAACTGGTCCATATCGTACTGGGTGGTAATGACGCCGGAATTATTATAAAGAGGGGTATATTCAGTAAGGACTTTATCGGCAATGACGACTCCGGCCGCATGTGTTGAGGCGTGGCGGCAAAGCCCTTCCAGTTTCATTGAAATATCGAATAATTCTTTTGTTTCTTTCTTGTTTTGGTATAAGCTTTTCAATTCCTTATCTGAATCCAGCGCTTCCCTTAAGGTTATCCCTAGCGTATCCGGTATGCGTTTTGCCAGCCGGTCCACTTCGAACAAAGGCATGCCCAAAACGCGACCGACGTCGCGCACCGCGGCACGCGCCTTCATGGTTCCGAAGGTAATGATTTGCGCGACACTATCATTCCCGTATTTTTGCCGGACATAATTTATCACCTGTTCGCGGCCTTCCTGGTTGAAATCAACATCGATATCCGGCAGTTCGCGCCGCCCGGGATTCATAAAACGCTCAAAGAGCAAATCGTATTTTAAAGGGTCAATATCCGTGATTTCAAGCGTATATGCCAGCAAAGACCCGGCGCTGGAGCCGCGGCCGGGACCGACGGAAATATTATTCTGCCGCGCGTAACGGATAAAATCCCAGACGATAAGGAAGTAATCCGCGAAGCCCATTTTTTCAATCACGCCCAGCTCGTATTCCAGGCGCTTCCTGGCTACGTCCGTTGGTGTTCCATAACGCATATTCAATCCTGTTTCGCACAGCGCACGCAGGTATGCCGCCGAGCTTTTCCCTTCAGGAGGCTTGAATTTAGGCAGGTGGTAATCCCCAAAGCGCATTTCCAGGTTGCAGGCATCCGATATCCGGACGGTGTTTTTTATCGCGTCAGGTATTTCGGAAAAAATGGCTTTCATTTCATCGGGTGTTTTATAATAGAATTCATCCGTCGACATCTTGAGACGGTTGGAATCGGTGACGAGCTTGTTCGTGGCAATGCACAGGAGCACATCATGGACCTTGGAATCATCCCTGGCTAGGTAATGGACATCATTGGTGGCGGCAACCGGGATATTGAGTTCTTTGGATATTTTTACCTGCCCCTTGATGATTTCTTCCTGCTCTTTTATGCCGTGGTTTTGCAGTTCGATGTAAAAATCCTCTCCCAATAAATCCTTGTAAAAGGAGGCGACCTCGAATGCTTTTTCCGGCTTGCGGTGGTTAAGGTGATAAGAAATTTCCGAACTCATGCAGCCGCTTAAGACAATAAGCCCGGAACAATGGTTAGCCAGGACTTCTTTGTCAATCCTGGGCTTGTAATAAAAGCCCTGCTGGTACGCGATTGAAGAAAGCTTAAGCAGGTTCTTGTAGCCGGTCTCGTCCTTCACAAGCAAGGTGAGGTGGTAATAAAGCTCCTCGTTATTGGAATGCGTTTTCTCCGTCATCTTGCCCGGTGCTACGTACATTTCACACCCGACAATCGGTTTTATGCCGTTTTTTAGGGCGTTTTGGTAAAACTCAACCGCCCCGAAAAGGTTGCCGTGGTCCGTCAGCGCGACGGCGTTCATCTGCAATCTTTTTGTTATCTGGAAAATATTCTCGAATGTGGCAAATCCGTCCAGCAAACTATACTGGCTGTGGAGATGCAGGTGGACGAAATCGCTTTTTTTCATCAGTGGGATACATTATAATGATTTTATATTTATTAGCAACAATTTTCCGATGAGCCGTCCGGGTTGGTTTGATGGATTCTTTAAGTCCCCTCTAAAAAGAGGGGGTGCCAAAGGCAGGGGTGTGTTAATAGCCGCGGAACCTTTAACCCATGCTCTTCAGGGTGGCCACCGCTTTTTTATGGTTGGGCGAGGAAAAAAAGTAGCTGGCCGTCACTAAAATATTTGCCCCGGCCTTTACCACCAGCGGCGCGGTTTTATCGTTTATCCCGCCATCCACCGCGATATCCCCTTTGTAAATCGCGTGAAGCTGCCTTATCTTCGGGACGACCGCTTCCATGAACTTCTGCCCCGAAAATCCCGGATTGACGGACATAATCAGCACCATATCCATCTCCGCCAAAAGCTGGGCGTCAAAACACAAAGGCGTGCCGGGGTTCAGGGAAACCGCCGCTTTGACATCCGCACCTTTGATGATTCCCAAATCCCTTTTAAGTTTTGCCAAATCCACCCGCTGGACGTATTTGATGACGGATGTCCGTTCGAGGTTCGCCAGGAGCTCCTTTTCCTCGCCGGAGAGTTTCTCGTTGGCGCTTCCGGCCCAGGGATAGCATTCCGCGTGGACGGTGATGATATCAACACCCGCCCTCAGGAATTCCGGTATGTAACGCGAGGGGTTGCGAATCATGAGGTGCGCGTCCAAAGGAAGCCTGGTGTGTTTGCGGACAGCTTCCACCACCACCGGACCGAAGGTAAGGTTCGGCACAAAATGCCCGTCCATTATGTCGAGGTGTATGATATCGACTCCGGCGTCTTCGCATTTCTTAAGCTCGCCCTTAAGGTTGGAAAAATCCGCGGAAAGGATGCTTGCCCCGACTTTTATATCCATATTATTCCTTATCCAATATTATTGTTTCAGCGAATGTTTTATAAAATCACGGAACAAGGGATGCGGGTTTACGGGCTTGGATTTAAACTCCGGATGGAATTGCACGGCCAAGAACCAGGGGTGTTTCTTGAGTTCTATTATTTCCACCAGGTTATTATCCGGGCAGACTCCGGAAAGGGTTAGCCCGTGGTCGATAAATGCCTGCCGGTAATGGTCGTTGAATTCATAACGGTGGCGGTGGCGTTCGCATATCTTTTTGGCGCCGTAGGCCCGGGCGGCAAGCGACCCCTGCGACAGGTTGCATGGATATGAGCCCAGCCGCATCGTCCCACCCATATCCTTTAGCCCCAACTGGGTGCTCATCAAATCGATTACCGGATAGGGCGTTTGCTTGGCGAATTCGGTCGAGTGCGCCTTTTTCCATCCTAAAACATTCCGGGCGAATTCAATTACCGCGCATTGCATCCCCAGGCACAGCCCCAGGAACGGGATATTCCTGGTGCGGGCGTATTCGATTGCCTTTATTTTGCCTTCGATTCCGCGTATTCCAAATCCGCCGGGGACGAGGATGCCTTTCACCCCTTTAAGCATTTTAGCCGCGCCGTATCTTTCCACGTCTTCGGCATTCACCCGCCGGATTTTCACCCGGCAGTTATTGGCGATTCCGGCGTGCGTCAGCGATTCGTTGATGGATTTATACGCGTCAGAGAGCTCCAGGTATTTGCCGACCATGGCAATCTCGGTTTCCAGGCGCGGCTTTTTTATGGTCTGTAATATCTTGTGCCATTTCCGCAGGTCACGCTTAGAGCATTTAAGCTTAAGGCGCTTGATGATGATTTCATCCAGCCTTTGTTCGGAAAGCATCACCGGCACCTGGTAGATGCTGTAATCCACGTCTTTTTCCTCTATGACGGCGTTCCGGGCGACATTGCAGAAGAGGGCGATTTTGCCGAGCATTTCCTCGGTCAGCGCTTTTTCCGTCCGGCAGATGAGGATATCCGGCTGGATTCCTATTTCCCGCAGTTTCCCGACGCTGTGCTGGGTGGGCTTGGTTTTAAGCTCGCCGCTGGCGCACAGGTACGGAATAAGCGTCAGGTGGATAAAGAGGACGTTTTCCGCTCCGTGCTCCAGCCTGAACTGGCGGATGGCTTCCAGGAAGGGGAGTCCTTCGATATCGCCGACCGTCCCGCCGATTTCGACCAGTGCGACATCAGTATCGCGCCGGATGGGTTTCATGATGGCGGCCTTGATTTCGTCCGTGATATGGGGGATTACCTGGACGGTCTTGCCGAGGTATTCTCCGCGGCGTTCCTTGGCGATGACCGAGGAATAGATGCGGCCGGTCGTGAAATTAGAATCTTTAGTCAGCTGGGCATTAGTGAACCTTTCGTAATGGCCCAGGTCCAGGTCGGTCTCGGCGCCGTCTTCGGTGACGTAGACCTCGCCGTGCTGGAAGGGATTCATGGTGCCGGGGTCGACGTTGATATAGGGGTCGAATTTCTGGAGGCTGATTTTAAGCCCCTGGTTTTCGAGCAAGAGTCCGATGGAAGCGGAGGTGAGGCCTTTGCCGAGTGAAGAAACCACGCCACCCGTTATAAAAACGAACTTGGTCATGGGATAATATCATAGCACACTAAAAAGGAAAAGCAAGAAAATCCTACAAGATAACTTTAATATTTTCAGTGGTCAGAAAAGCCCCCGCTTTTCTGCACTGCAAGAAAAACCGCCTCTACAAACTACAATTAATCAGGCGTCCCGTCCCGCATAGCTGAACGGGACAACTTCATAATATAAAATGATTTTCCCTTATCCTGTTTTACGGGAATAACCTCTAACTCACGATTATTTTCTTGTCTCTAAGTAAGGGAAAAGGTGTCCTTTAAAATACAATTGCTTTGACAATCTGTCCTCGGAAATCTATACTTTACCTCATGGCAATAAACATAAGCCCGTTTTTAGCAAAGCTTATCCTTAAGGTTAATCCGTTCCGCAGGCTTATTGTTGTCTGCAAAGGATACAACGAGGATTACGAAAACTTTACCGAGCTTGTCTGGCAAGACGATAAGGATTTAGATTTTTACGATAAAGACACTTACCCCGAATTCCAATTGTGGCTAATCCGGTAAGTTTAGTTATATTCCGAAAAAGGGCGATGGGCAATACGCCGGGGTGTGTTCCAAGAGGAAATAAAATGGGTAAATTTGGAGAATGTGCAATTAAAGCGGTTGATTTAATATTATCTAAAAGTATTAGAAACCCGGAAGAGGCGTGGAAAGTAGCAGCTACTGATATTTTCAAAAATGAAGTTACAACTCAGGATAAAGTTTGTCCAAAAAATGCTTTTCTTGGTCTTTGCGAAGAAGGAAAAATTAAAGGCGTTACGTGTGGTAATTATACAGCCTCAGAAAACAATAAATCATATGCAATTAAAGCTGTACAACTACTACAACTAGACACTACCCTTTCTCGTAGCCAAAAAGAACTCTGGGCAAGAATTACAAATAATTCTGTTAAGCAGAACCAACAAATGGATGTTGTGATTGCTTTATGGGACAAAAAGTTAATTGTAATTGAGTAAGATGTCCCCCGAATTATAAAAGATCAAGGATTAGTGGATGAGCCCATTAAAAGTAAAAAGGGTTATAGGAGATTTAGATTGACAAATTCTAAACGTATTCAATATGCTTATCAAGGTAATAATAACATTTTATTTACTAAATATGGAAATCACGATGAGACATTACGTTAGTTTGAAAATTTTACATATATGATGCAAATGTCCCCTCTCCGCATTCCAAAACCCCCCTCCCCTGATTTTCAAGGTGCCGGTTGGGATACTTTTTGGAGCACATCCCCATACCTCTTCGTGCAGTTCTAGATAGATTTAGGTGCAGTTTCCCAGCCCTTTTGGAGCCCGTCCCCAGCCCTTTAGGTGCCGGTCCATAGGGATTTTGGAGCCGTTCCCCGGGATTCTTGGAGCCGCTTTCCATACCTTTTGGGGCAGTTTCCCGTAACTCTTGGAGCCGTTCGGGGTAGCTCTTCGAGCCGCTTGGGATAACTTTTGGAGCCGTTTGGGATAGATTTTAAAGCCGCATCCCCACCCTACCCCGTATATAGAGGGGCACCCTAAGACTCATTTTAAGTTCAAAGGTTCAAGGATTAAAGGGTTAAAGGACAGAAAGGAAGGGTAAAGATATGGAAAACGATGATGAAAAGGCGATATCAAGGATTAAGGTGCGGGTATTTATACCGGATGAACCGCCTGCGGAGTATCTGGAGAAATGGAAGCGCTCCATGATAGAAGCCGGCCCCAGGATGGGCAGGAATCTTAAAGCATCCATCTCCGGCTTAGGCGATTATGCACAAAAGATGGCTAAGCCTACTATCAAGAACAAGATTGAATTCCTTAACCCCAATTACCGCACCAAACGCGGCAAGACATTCGAGAATATTATCAACAGCATGATAACCAATATCCCCGAAGCCTACGGCAAATTCAAGGATAATACCGAACGGATATTTGAAACCGTGGACGGGGAAGCCGCCAAAAGATTCGCAGAAAAGATTGAGCAAGAGGCGTATTGGACGGCGTTAAAAATAAGCCAGACGGCATTGCCCTTTGGCGGTTATAAGAATATCGTGAGGGGCGTAGTGCCCTTTGCCGCCCGTTGGCTGACCGGAGATTTAACGGTCATGGAGTTGCTGACCAAATCGGATATCTATTACGGAAGGCATCCGGTTTTAATAACACAGCCGGAGCGATCCGGGGAATTCAGGAAAAGGCTGATTAACCGGATTAAAAAAGCCGGGTCGAGGATAGTCCAAACGACCGAGAAAAACAAGGAACGTGTCATCGCCGAAGAAAACGCCTCGACCAATCAATTAGTTAAAGACTATGCTTTGGAAGAGCTTGACGTGAGCGTGAATTTTGTCCTCGAAACCACACAGCTATATCTGGATATTCAGGTTAGTCAACTGTAGTTAATCCCGCTACGCTGCCCCTCACGGGATATCTGATGATTACGCTTCGGGGACGCCAATCGGGTTAAGATAAAATGTCGTTTTAGAGGAAAACAATTAGGAGTTACCTCGACACTTCGGAAGCAAAGTCAAGCGCTTTTTAGCTTTGTCTTTATAGCTTTTCCTGATGGCTAACCCGAATGCCAGGAAACACGCCGCTTCGACTATCAAATATAACCCGAATATAAAAATGCCCATGTCCAGATAAAGTTCGCCATTGCAATACACTCTTGCGTTGGTTAAAAAGTAGCCGATGAGCAGCATGAAAACCGAGCTGATTATAAGAAAACAATAGGTTGTTTTAACGCTTTCCATATATATATATATACGTATAAAAACCTGATTGGTTCAAATAAAATTCCGCTTTCGAGAATATTTGTTGGTAACTCCCTTTTTGCGAAAGGTGCGCTATTTTATTTGATATTTATCCCAAAACTACTATTATGTACGGATATGAAAGCGATAAAGATAGGCAAACAGCTCTTCGGCGGGAAAGGCTCTTTCTTCGTCATCGCCGGACCCTGCGTCATAGAAGATGAAAAGAGCCTCTTCAGCACCGCCAAACGGCTTAAAGAAATTACCCGTAAGCTCAATCTCCCCTTCATCTTCAAGACATCCTACGATAAGGCGAACCGCTCGAGCCTCTCTTCCTACCGCGGGCCCGGATTAAAAAAGGGACTCGATATTCTCGCGCGCCTCAAGAAAGAACTGGGATTATTGATATTGTCCGATGTCCATAGTGCCATGGAAATAGGGCCGGCTTCCAAGGTTCTTGATATCATCCAAATACCGGCGTTGCTCTCCCGTCAGACGGATTTAATCTCCGCCGCCGCCAAAACCGGTAAGCCGATAAACATAAAAAAGGGGCAATACCTTGCCCCGTGGGATATTGAGAATGTTATTGGGAAAATCACTTCCGCGGGTAACCGCAATATCATCATTACCGAACGGGGAGTTTCCTTCGGGTATAATAATCTGGTGAGCGACATGCGGGCAATCCCGATAATTAAATCATTCGGCTATCCGGTTGTTTACGATGCCACTCACAGCGTCCAACTGCCGGGTGGCGCGGGCAGTAAATCAGGCGGAGAGCGGCAGTTTGTCCCGGCGCTGGCGCGCGCGGCGGTTGCCGCCGGCTGTGACGGCGTATTCCTGGAGGTGCACCATAACCCGGATAAGGCGCTGTGCGACGGCCCGAATATGTTGCCGCTGGAAAGCCTGCAGGGACTCCTTAAAACTTTAAAACAGATTCATAAAATCGTTTCATAAATGCTATCCAGATTCGCAAGTTATCTGGGATTGATAATCTTATCTTTGGCGATTCCCTTTATTTTAAGCCGCCGGAAGGAAAACGCCTCTCCCTTTTGGCCGCTTAAGACTGCCGGCATTGCCTTTGGCGATGTGTGCCTGGTTTTAATCATCCTGGTCGCTTCTTCAGGCGGAGCGGGTTTTGGCGGAGCATTTAAGCTTGCAGCGTTTCTGCTTTCTTACTGCGTTCTACTTACCGGATTATATTTCCTGTTGTGCGCCTTGGGCGCGCCCGGAGTTGCCGCGCAGGCAATGGTGACGCTGACAGCTTTTTTGATGATGGGAACCTTGTTTTACGCGGATACGCTTATAGACGCTGTTTCCGCAGAGGCTCGCAAGGCAGTTCTCCAGTGGCTGATTAACCTGAATCCGCTGGTAACAATCGGCTCCCAGGTTTTCGGGGATGATTTCCTGCGGTTGCCGGTGGTTTACCGGACAACGACGATACATTATTATCCTTACAGCTATCCTTCGCTGTGGACGGTTATTTTGTGGTATTGGGCCGTGGGCGGAGTTTCTTTCCTGGCAGGCTGGTTTATAGGCAAGAAAAATGAATTTGGCAAGATTAGTTGATTATACTCTCTTAAGGCCGGAGGCGACGGCAAAGGAGCTCGAGGCGTTTTGCCGGGATGCCCGGAAATACGGCGTCTACGGCGTTTGCGTCAGCCCGGTTTGGGTGAAAGAGAGCGTCCGTTACCTAAAGAAAAGCAATATCGTCGTCGGGACGGTCATCGGATTCCCTCTGGGCAACCAAACCAAGGCGGCCAAACTGGTAGAGCTAATGCAGGCAATCGAAAACGGGGCGCGCGAGATAGACGCGGTGATTAATATCGGCTATATAAAATCCGGCTGGTATAATAAGGCATTGGATGAGCTTAAGAAGATAGTCAAATTCGCGCACCGCTTTAATGCGGTGGTTAAGATTATCATAGAAACGGCGTATCTCAGCCGCGAAGAGATTATCAAAGCGACGCGGCTGGTGATAAAAAGCAAGGCGGATTTTGTCAAGACCTCGACCGGATTCGCGCCGACGGGTGCAAGGGCGGAAGATATAAAACTGATTAAGAAGATTGCCGGCGATAAAATCCGGATAAAGGCCGCCGGCGGCATCCGCGATAGAAAGCAGGCATTAACTATGGTGCGTGTCGGGGCGGACCGGCTCGGCATCAGCAAGATAGGAGCGATCTTAAAATGAACCCAAAAGTGCATAAGTTGATAATCAGTATCATGATACTTTTCATTTCCTTTGCCATCCTTAACGAGTTCGTGCTGACGGAAGACGAGATAAGATTTGAAAGCTTCGTTAAAATAGTGGTGGTGATTGTGGCGGTGCTGATGGTCGGGATGATGTTTTTATCTCCCGGCAAGGCAAGGAAGCCGCTTAATCTGCTGAAAGTATCCAAGGGCGCGGACCCGTCTTTCCGGGTTATCGGCGCGGGCGACAGCAAAGAGGCGCCGCCGCCGAAGGCCTTTTACCTGCCGGAGAGCTCGAAGAAGACGTCCGCAAACGCTACCCCCAAGCTTTTCGGGACGGCCGGCATCCGCGGGCTGACCAACCTGGAAATCACTCCGACGCTGGCTTTAAAGATAAGCCATGTTTACGCGGATTGGCTGGGGAATAAAGGGACTGTCGCCATCGGGCACGATACGCGCTACGGGGCGGATATGCTCGCGCGGATTATTTCCGGCGGGCTGCTTTCCGGAGGAATAAATATCCTGGATTGCGGGACCATTCCGACCGGCGGCATCGCGCATTATATCGTCAGCAATAAGCTTGCCGGCGGAGTGCTTATCACCGGCTCGCACATGCCTTATAATACAATCGGGATTATCGTTATGATGGCTGACGGGGCGTATATTCCGGAAGAGGTGGCGCACAGCCTGGAGGAAAGATTCGCACGGTATGAAATCCGCAACGCCAGGATTATGCCCGAGGCAATCGGCGAATATAAACAGGCGGATAATCCGATTGGGAGCTACAAAGAATTCCTCTTGGGATGCGTCGACCGCGGGCTGATTAAGCAAAAGAAGTATAAAGTCTTGGTCGACCCGGCCAACGGGACGGCTTCGATGATACTGCCGGATTTACTGAGGGAGCTCGGATGCGAGGTTAAGGCGATTAACGACAATATGCAGCCCGTGCCCGAGCGTTCCGCCGAGCCCAGGGCAATTAACCTAAAAGAGACCGCGGCGAAGGTGACCGAATATGGATGTGACATCGGGATTGCCACGGATATCGACGCGGACCGGGTGCTTTTTATCGATGAGGCGGGCACGGTCCTTTCCGAGGATTTGGTCGGTGCTATCTTTACGCGCTCGGTTTTCGCCGGATGCAATGATGAAAAGCTTTGCGTCACGCCGATTAATTCATCCGGCTTGGCGGAGCATACCTGCGGCGCGGAAGGAGTAAAGCTGGAATACTGCCCGATAGGACAGCCGGCGACGCTTAAGGTGATAAAGAACCTGAGGGCGTCTTTTTCCTATGAGGAATCCGGAAAATATTACTTCGCCCGGCAGGCGCTCTGGCCGGACGGGATTTTGGCAAGCCTTAAAATAATAGAAATAATGGCTAAAGCGAATAAAAAGCTTTCTGTTTTAGCGGGAGAATTTCCAAGGTTTTATCAGGTGAAACACACGATAAAATGCGATAACCAGAGAAAAGACAAAGTGATGAAGAAAGTCTTTGATATCTGGCAGAGGGAAGGAATTGAAAATAAGGTCAAGGATATTACGATTGACGGGTTGAAACGCGTCTACCAAGATAAATCCTGGATGCTTATCCGGGCGTCCGGAACCGAGCCTTTGATTCGGGTTTACGCTGATGCGATATCCCAAGAACGGGCCGAGGAACTGGTCCGTATCGGAGAGGATATCGTTAAAAAGGCGATGGAGAAGTAGGACATGCTGGGCGGTACCACGGCCAAATCCGGGATGACCGCATATCGATGAGAATAATGGTGGGCGGTAGAGGACTCGAACCTCTGGCCTTCTGCGTGTCGAGCAGACGCTCTAAACCAACTGAGCTAACCGCCCATTGCTATATTATTTTTATTAATCAGGTATTCTAAAACAACTCTGCTTTTTTTATTCTTTAATTCTCTTTCTCGTAAAATAGCTGTTCTTTTGTCGTCAAATTGTTCGCTATAAACCAGTTTCCATGGACCCTTATTCCGTGTCCACCTTTGCAATCCGTTATTATGGCTATTTAATCTGGTTTCCAAATTATTCGTATACCCGATATAATATTTTTTGCTCGTTACACTTTCCAAAATATAAACATAATACATTGCTGCGTGTCGTCCCGATAGCTATCGGGACTAAACCAACTGAGCTAACCGCCCATTGAATATCTTTATAATTACTACCCGGGTATTTTTAAACCTCCGCCGAAGGCGGATCCGCCTCTGGCGAAAACTGAGCTAACCGCCCTTTGGCTCTCGGGAAAATAAATCTACCAACTTTATTTTATCAAGTCAATATAAATAACTTCCGAGGCTTTAGCCGGTAAAGACTATTCTTTTGCCGTCTGTTCAGTAGGATAATATTTGTAGGTATGGTAGTAATAATTCGGTGAGATATCTATCTCAGGTGAAATGTAGTTTAAGACAACTCCTTTTATCGGGATATTCGCGTTTTTGAGCTGGTCAACCGCCCTGACTAATGCGCTTTTGGCCGTTTTGCCCGCCCGGTATACCATGATGACAAAATCCGCCTTGTGCCCTAAAATAAGGACGTCCGTCACCGGTAATATCGGCGCGCAATCCAATATGATATAATCATACTTCATTTTTAACTCTTTTAGCAAAACGTCGCTGTCAGAGGTGCTGATTAATTCGGTCGGATGGCTTGCCATTGCTCCGGTTGTCATGATATGCAGGTTATCAATACCGGGGGTATTTGTGATAACATCATAAGAAAGCCCGCCGAGTAAAGTATCCGTAATATCGCGGATGACGGCATTAAGGCGTTGTTTGCCCATTAAAACCTCGCTTAATCCGGGCTCCTTATTAAGTGAAAATACTTTATGGATTAATCCTTTGCGCATATCAATATCAATCAGGAGGACTTTTTCCCCTTTCTCCGCCATAGTAATTGCCAGGTTAATCGAAGTTATTGTTTTTCCTTCTTCCGGACCGGTAGAACTTATTATAATAATTTTTCCCTCTTCAGTAGGTTCCCCGTTTTTGATCACATTGGTCCGCAAAATGCGATAAGCTTCCGTGATAGGCGAGAGGGTGCTGTAGTTTAAAATCATTTGCGACCTGATGCTTTCGCTTCGGGAGGAGTCTTTTTCCGTTTTGCTCCCCAACAATCCGGAAAAAGGCGAGGTTTTTTCCTTCTCTTTAGCTAAATAAGGGATTACCCCCAAAACAGGTAATTTAAGAAGTGTTTCTATTTCTTCTATAGTTCCCAATGAAGTATCCAGTTGTTCCACGATAAAAGCCAGCGCCAACCCCAGAATAATCCCCAAAATTATTCCAATTATTAAATTCAAGTTTTGCCTACTTCCTAATGGCACGGCTGCGTTCGCTTCGTTAACCACGCTGACATCAGCCGTTTTTTCCGCTTCGATCATCGCGTTGGCCAACCTGGATTTCAAATCGTTGTAAAGCGTGGTGTATACGGTAACGTCCCTGTTTAACTGGGAAAAAGTAATCTGGTCCTGCGAATATTTGCCTAACTCGCTGACCAGCATCTTAATTTGTTTATCGATGTAAATGACATCAGGATGTTTTGTGGTATATTTTTTTAATAATTCATTTCGTTCTTTCTTTAAATCTTCCAGCCTGTTATAAGTGGGCCCGGCGATATCGGCTGCTTGGTACTTTTCCCTGAATTTTTGAAGGGACACTTCAGACTCCCTTAATTTCGTTTCGGTTTCCTTAACCTGGTTTTCGATAAAGTTACGCACAGTCCGGGCTTCTTTTGTTTTTTCCGCCAGGTTGTATTCGACAAAGGCATGAGCTACTGCATTGGTATAAAGACGCGCATTATCCTGATTAGATGAAGTAGCATAAATGATTATCTTGTTTGTTCCTTCTACGACCTTAGTGGAAATTGTTGACTGAATGGTAAGGACGGTTTTAATCTCATCAGCAGACATTTTTTCCTGTTCAATGGTTTCAGGGGGGATAAGGGACAGCTTGACACCGGCGCGTTTCATTACTTCCTGGCTTTTTATCGCTTCAGCGTAACTTTTCATCGGGTCGCCCGGCGTATAATAAAACCATTCCAGGAGGACATTTCCGCCTGTTTTTCTTTCTGTTATCGCCACTTGCGATTCTGCCTGGTAAACGACGGATTGGAATCTCGTGTAAATAAAAGTGGGAACGATAACGGCGATGAAAACAATGAAGATAATATAACGCCTTTTACGGATAACCCGCCAGTAATCTTGCAGACTCAATTCGTATTGACGCATATAATACGGACGTTTAATGTTATAACAAATTCAACCTTATAAGGCAATATTCTATTCCTATTATCGGCATTAGCCCGATGCGGAAATACCGCTAATGCGTTAGACGGCAAAAATGCAGAATATTATTTTGACACACCGGTTAAGGATGTTATAATTGACGAATATGAAAGTCCCGTTTGTCGACTTAACCGCCCAGTATGAATCCATTAAAAGCGAAATCGCCGCCAAAATCACCGATATTATCTCACGGGGCGATTTTATCCTGGGGAAAGACCTCGAGCAATTTGAGTCCGAATTTGCCGCCTATAGCGGCGTGAAGTACGGCATTGGCGTGGCTTCCGGGACAGATGCTTTATACCTGGCCCTTTTAGCCTGCGATATAGGGAAAGGAGATGAGGTTATTACTGCGGCTAATACTTTTATTGCTACTGCCATTGCCATTTCCCAAACTGGCGCCAAACCGGTTTTGGCGGATATAGATCGCAAAACTTATAACCTTGATCCAAAACACCTATTTAAATTAATTACTAAAAACACCAAGGCGATTATTCCGGTGCACCTTTGCGGGCAGCCAGCTCAAGTGGCTGAAATAAAAGAAATCGCCGCGAAGCATAAATTGCGGGTAATTGAAGACGCCGCCCAGGCGCATGGTGCATATTTTGACGGTAAAAATAAAGTCGGTTCTTTAAGCGATTTGGCCTGCTTCAGCTTTTATCCGGCCAAGAACCTCGGGGCTTACGGAGATGGCGGAATGATTATTACAAACAGCCCCGAACTTGCCGAAAAAGCGCGTCTTCTGCGTAATTACGGGCAAAAGATTAAAAACGAACATTCCGTTATGGGATTCAACAGCCGTTTGGATAATCTACATGCGGCAGTGTTGCGGATTAAGCTTAAATATCTCGATGAATGGAACGATAAACGCCGCAGGAACGGAAAAATATACTATGAGCTTTTTGGTGCATCATCACCGGTGGTTCTTCCGAATCCCGAAAAAGGCGACCATATTTATCACTTGTATGTCGTGCTTGCAGAAAACAGGAATAAACTAGCGGACTTCCTTAAGAAGCGCGAAATCGCCTCAGGCATGCATTACCCGATTCCGGTTCATCTCCAGCCTTGCTACAAACATTTGGGGTATCACAAGGGAGATTGCCCCAATGCCGAATATTATGCGGAAAACACCTTGAGCCTGCCTATGTATCCGGAGCTTTCCCTCGAACAGATAAAATGGGTTGTTGACTCGGTCAAGGAGTTTTATGGTTAGGACTATGGTCCTAACCACTACCCCGCTCCTCCCGCCTTGCGGGATTCGGGGACACCGATAATAGGGAGTCCCTATCCCGCAAAGCGGAGTAGGGAAAAATCACATTGAAGTTTATGTATGTAATGATTTCTTGCCGGATTTCTTGATAAAGACCATCGTATGATTCTGCAAAAATATATTGCCAAAGAAGTTGTCAAGGCTTTTTTGCTTATTCTCATCGTGCTATTCGCTATAATTATTATTACGGGCCCTTTTTTCAAGTTTTACAAACAATATGAAGCGGTCGGCGCGGAGTTTTTAGCAGATATCTTGCCTTATTTCATCCCGCAGGTTTTAGGATTTATTATTCCACTCGCTATTATGATTGCCAGTGTATTTGTCTTCGGCAGGCTATCCGAAGATAATGAAATAATGGCTATCCGCAGTAGCGGGATTTTCCTGGGCAGGATAATCTGGCCCGTGGTTTTCTTTGGCTTGCTTTTAAGCATGTTAATTGTTTGGTTTAATATACATGTCATACCCAGCGCATTAAACGGGACTCGTATAGTTACCGTGGATACCATTAAGAATAATATTGTTTCTCCCAGCCTTATCAATCGCAGCCTTAAATTATCCCAGAAATACCAGATTTATTACAACGATATAAAAGATAATACGCTCTATGACGTTTCCATTGCACAATTGGATAAAAACGGTAATCTTTATGAACATATTAAAGCTGAAGAGGGGAAACTTGATTTTGACGAGGAAACTTCTCAAATGATACTTTCCCTGAAAAAAGTAACGGAAATAATCTGGGAAGGGGAAAAAGGGAAAAAGGAACCTCGTGTTTTGCCTAATCTCGGTTCTATGCAGAGTGTGCTTGACCTTTCCAGAAGGCTTTTGCCTAAATCGAAAAACCTCTCCGCGATGAGCCTTAATGAATTGGACAAGCTGATAGAGAAAAATCAGACTGAAAGATTCAGGATGAGCGAAATACTCGTGGAAAAACACCGTCGTTTTGCCTTTGGTTTTACTCCCTTGCTTTTCCTTTTAATCGGCATGCCTGTCGGGATCATTGTCCACAAAGGAAGTAAAGTAGCAGGGCTTGGTATAAGCGCCCTGATTGTTTTTGCGGGTTATTATCCTTTAACCATCCTTTTTACGCGTTTAGGCGAAAAGAATTTTATTATGCCCCAATTTGCCGTGTGGCTTCCCAATGCCGTGATTCTTGCGGGGGCCGCTGTTTTAACTTATATTATACTGCGCAAATAAATGATAAAAAAGATTGATGCGTATATTATCAGGTACTTCCTTTTCTCCATGCTGATTATCACCTTTATTCTCTTGGGGTTATATCTGGTAATCGATTTTTTCACCAAGCTTACCCCGTTCATGGAAACAAACCAGGCTTCGGCTTTGGCGCTTATTTTTAAGTACTACATTTATCGCTTTCCCATTTACCTGGTCGACCTTTTGCCGATTATCATCCTAGCGACCGCAATGATTACAGTCAGCCGTTTTATAAAAACGAATGAATTTATCCCTATGCTCTTTTCTGGGATAAGCATGCGCCGGATTATTTCGCCCATTCTTACGATTGCATTAATTATGGTTGTGGTAACATTTCTTATAAATGAAATGATTATTCCCCTTTTAGAGAGTGAAATATCACATACGGATAAGATACTAAGGTTTGAAGGTGCCGAGCGTTATATTCTTACCCAAGATGATTCAAGAAACAGCTTACTTATTGAACGTTATGACTATACCCATAAGAAGATGACTAATATAAACATGGTGAATTTTAATCAATCAAAGGCGTTTAATTCGACCCTTTCTGCGGAATACGGCATCTGGTATCCGGAGATAATTCCAAATATGAGTTCGATAAGTGTTACCGGACCGGGATGGGTTGTTTATAACGGGGTGGAATACACTTATAACCCGGTAAACGGGGCGCGGCAGATAAAACGTTTTGGGGAAGAAGGCTATTACCTGCAAACAAGCCTTACTCCGACTGACCTGGAACGTTCGGAAAAATCGCTTTCCTATATGGGCGTTTACGATTTGTCGTCCCGCATCCTGCAATATCCGCATCAGGTGCACTTGAAGATACAGTTATATAATAAATTTGTCATTCCGTTTTCTCTTTTTATCCTGGTCTTTGCCGGAATTCCCTTCCTCTTGCTGGGAGAATCACGCAATTTATTTACCGGTATCGGCATATGCTTGGTTGTCAGCATTGCCTTTTTTGTAACGCAGTTCTTTTTCATTAACTTGGGAAATAAAGGGATACTCCCGGCCCCGTTTGCCGTGACTCTTCCATTGGTTATTTTCGGGACTATCGGATTGGTTTTTATGAAAAGGGTTCATACATAAATTAGGATCTTTCAGATGGATTAATTTATTGTTTTACTGAAAGCTGTTTTTTAGTCCTGGGACTGAAATAAATATGGAAAACGCATGATAAAAAGTTATATCTGTCTCGTAATATTTCTTCTTCTGATTATATTCCCGGCACTTTATGCTGAGGATGTTGATAATAACCAATATCCCTTTTGCTCTGATAATGTCGGTTATGGGCCGCTGAACTTATCCAGCCAATCGCCTTTGCAATTACTTCGCATTCCTATTCGGCCGGACAGTCCTTCTACTTTATTAAGAGGGCGAAAAGAAATACTTACTACTATAACCTGGTCAAACCTATGGATGATTAAGGAAAACAGATTTATTGTTGATGCCGAAATAATCCGTTTGTTGACCGAGTTTAATTATGGTTTAACTGACCGTTGGCAGATAGGCGTAGAAATTCCGGTTACTTGTGTCACCGGGGGAATCATGGACGGATTGGCTGAGAATACACATAATATTTTAAATATCGGGCAACACAAACGCACCGATTACCCGCGTAATAGGGTCAAGATTGAATTGCTGAATAAAACAGACAATACCTACTTTACCGAAACGAACAAGACATTAACCATTGATGATATAATATGTTGTGCTAAATACAAACTTACCTGCGGCAATATCATGGCTCCCGCTTGTGCCGTCTCGCTTTCTGTTAAGTTGCCTACCGGGAATACCAGGCTGCCCTTAAGCGGCCACGGGGTTGATGCCGGATTGTCTTTTTCGGTTTCCAAACAATGGAGTGGATTTAATTTATATGGAGGGCTCGGCTACAGTTATTATGGGGAAGAAACAATGGGAGGGATTGAACTACGCCGCGGGCAGAATTCTTTCTGGGTGGCTGGTGAATACCGTATAGCGCGCAAGGCTTCGCTGATAACGCAATATTTAGCCAATACTGGTGGAGCAAAATATTTCTATGACTTTTCGGATACATCTCACGAAATTACATTCGGCATGAAATATCAGGTTTCGTCCAGGCATCTCTTGGAATTCGGCGTATTGGAAAACCTGATAAACTTTGATAACAGCCCGGATATAGGTTTTCATTTCGGGTTGCTTTCCAGGTTTTGATTGCCTTCTATGGCTTGTATTTGCCCACGACCATCGTAGCGTTGTGCCCGCCGAAGCCGAAAGTGTTGGAGATGGCGACATTTACCTGCATCGCCCTTGCCTTGTTCGGAACATAATCCAGGTCGCAATTCGGGTCGGGTGTTTCATAGTTGATAGTTGGATGGACCTTATTATCGCGTATTGACATTACGCAGGCAATCAGTTCCACCGCTCCGGCTGCGCCCAGCAAATGTCCGGTCATGGATTTGGTTGAGCTTATGGCAAGCTTCCTGGCGTGTTCGCCGAAAGCTATTTTAATCGCCTTGGTTTCCGTCAAATCATTCAGCTCCGTGGATGTTCCGTGCGCGTTGACGTAATTGACATCTTCCGGTTTCACCCCCGCGTCTTCCATGGCCAACCGCATTGCCTCGGCCGGCTTGATGCCTGCCGGGTCCGGCGCGGTGATGTGGTTGCCGTCATCATTCATCCCGAATCCTAAAACCTCCGCGTATATTTTAGCGTTACGCTTTTTAGCGTGTTCGAGTTCTTCAAATATCAAAACACCGCAGCCTTCGCCCAGGACGAATCCGTTCCGGTCCTTGTCAAACGGGCGGCTGGCTTTTTCCGGTTCGTTGTTGCGGTTGGAAAGGGCTTTAAGCGCGGCAAAACCGGATAACCCCATGACCGTCACGGCGGATTCCGTCCCGCCGGTGATGACTAAATCCGCTTCGCCGTGTTGTATCGTCCTTAAGGCGATTCCCATCGCGTGGTTTGCCGATGCGCAGGCCGAAGAAACCATGAAGTTCGGCCCGTTGAGCTTATAATAAATGGCAATCTGTCCGCAAACGGCGTTTATCATGAGCTTTGGAATAAAGAAAGGCGATACCCGGGTCGGCCCCTTTTGCAGGAGCTTATTGTGCTGTTCCTCGTATTCGATAAATCCGCCGATACCGGAGCCCATGATTACCCCGCACTTTTTGGGATCAAGCTTGGTGAAATCTATATTGCCCTCTTTGACTGCCTGGGCGGCTGACGCCATGCCGAATTGGGAAAAACGGTCCATACGGCGGGCTTCTCGTTCATCCATCCATTGCCCGGGCTGGAAGTTTTTCACCTCCGCGCCGATGGTCACGTCATAGCCGGTTGTGTCAAAGGCGGTAATCCGCGCCGCGCCGCTTTTGCCGGCAAGCAATGCCTGCCAGTAATCTTCCGGGTTGTGCCCGAGTGGAGTAATCGCTCCCAAGCCGGTGATGACCACGCGTCTTTTGGCTGGACAGTTCATTTCTTCAAAGCCTTTTCTATATAAGTGATGGCGTCGTTGACGGTCTGGATTTTCTCGGCGTCTTCATCAGGGATGGAAAGCCCGAACGCGTCTTCCATTTCCATGACCAGTTCCACCGTATCCAGCGAATCCGCGCCTAAATCGTTGACGAATGATGTCTCCACGGAAACCTTGGCCTTGTCCACGCCAAGCTGTTTGCAGACTATTTCTATCACCTTATCCTGTATTTCCTGTGTTGTCGGCATATTCTATCTCCTCCTTCAATTTCCCGAATATTATCCCATTCTGCCGAAGGTCCCGATTATCGGGATCCCGTGGAGCGGGGTCGGGATATATTTTTAAATCCCTGGTTTTATATATTCTAATCTTTCCGGACGATGAATCCGGGAAAGTTGTTTTACCCATGTTTGGATTGCCCGACCCGCTTCGTTTCCGGGCGTCCGCGTATGGGGGTATTATAAGAATATCGGAATTTAAGGCAAGAAAATACGAAATTCTTAAAAATTATTTTAATATTATAAATGAAACTTGATTCCCTTTCGCTGGGTCCGATTTCGGGGAGTCCCCCGTCCCGAAGCATTTCGGGACGGGGTGCCCCGTAGGAATAGGGAAAAAGGGGGTTGGGTTACCCCTGGTTTTTCTTCAGCTCATTGGCTAATGCCGGCACCACTTCGAATAAATCCCCCACGATGCCGTAATTGGCCACCTTGAATATCGGCGCTTCCGGGTCTTTGTTTATCGCCACGATGCACTTGGATGAGGACATTCCCGCCAAATGCTGTATCGCCCCGGAAATCCCGCAGGCGACATACATCGTCGGGCAGACGGTCTTTCCGGTCTGGCCCACCTGGTCTTCATGAGGACGCCAGCCGGCATCCACCGCCGCGCGCGAGGCGCCCACCGCCGCTTTCAATATCGCCGCGAGTTCTTCGATTATCTTATAATGCTCCGGCCCTTTCATCCCGCGCCCGCCGGAAACAATGATATCCGCCTCGGTCAGCTCTATCTTTGCCGTGGCCGCTTTAAGCACTTCCTTCACCTTGACCCGCTGGTCGTTAGCGTCAATCGCCACATCCAGTTTCTCAACTTGTGACTGTTTGGATTGGTCGGATTTGGCGGCTGTAAACATCTTTGGCCTTAATGATATTATTGATGGCGCCTTTAACGCTTTTACCGTGATGATTGCCTTGCCGGCGTAAACCGGACGTCTTGCCGTAAGGGTACCGCCATCCGCGTTTATGGAGATGACATCCTGCAGGGCGCTTGTTCCCAATGCTCCGGCAACGCTTCCGGCCAGGTCTTTACCGTTCAGGGTGGCCGGGAATAATATCGCGTCAGGTTTCACTTTGTTGAAGGCTGCAACCATTGCCTTAGTGTAAGGCGCGGTCGTGTAATGCCCGAAAGCGGCACCTTCCACGGTCAGCACTTTAGTGGCTCCGTAAAAAGCCGGTTCCTTGGCGGCAGAGCCAAGGTTATTTCCGATCACTAACGCGACGACCTCGGATTTTAAGGCGTCGGACAGCCTCTTCGCTTCGGATAAGGCTTCTATCGCTCCCTTTTTAAGTGTGCCGTCTTTGTTTTCCACGAATACTAATATCGGATTGGGCATAATTTATTCCTCCATTTAACACGAATAAGACGAATTGTTTCGAATTAAACGAATAAAATCAGTATGTTATTCGTGAACATTCGTTCTGTTCGTGTAATTCGTGTTTAGATTATTTTAGCCTCTTCCTTCAATAACTTTACCAGTTCCGGAACCGCCTCAACGCCTTTGCCGACAATCTTTCCGGGCGGGCGGCTGGGCGGGTATTCCATCTTTAAAACTTCCAGTGTGTTCGCTGTGATATTGGCGGCTTTTTCCTCCATCGGTTTCTTCTTTGCCGCCATGATTCCTTTTAGCGAAGGATACCGCGGCTCGTTCAGGCCCTTCTGCGCGCTAAAGACCGCCGGCAGGACCACCTCTAAGACTTCCTTCCCGCCGTCTATCTCGCGCTGAACCGTCGCGGTTTTACCTGCTAAATCTAACTTTACGATTAATCCGACAAAGGGCAGGTTCAAAAGCTGGGCGGTTATCGTGGGTACCTGGGAGTTGTCGTCATCCACCGCCTGCTTGCCGAAAAATATGATGTCCGGCGCAAGCTCTTTCAATGCCGCGCTCAAGCCCTGGGCGATTTCATATGGGGCTCTTTGGTAAAGCTTGTCGTCTTTCAAGAGTATGGCTTTATCCGCGCCCATTGCCAAACACGTCCTTAATGTCGTGGCGGCCTCGGCCGGGCCGACGGTTACGGCAATCACCTCGTTGCCTTCCGCCCCGAGTTTTTCCTTGACCCTTAGGCCCTCTTCCAGCGCGATTTCGTCAAAGGGGCTGACGATATATTCCACGCCTGCCGGGTCAAGTGTCTTGCCGTCCGCGGCAACCTTGACCGTGGTCTCGGTTGACGGAACTCTTCTGATGCATACAGCAATCTTCATTTAACACCCCCAATGTAAGAGTAAATATCAAAAATCAAATATCAAAAATAAATAGCAAATATTAAAATTACTTTCGTCCCCTCAGCGTTAGAATGCTTGAACCGAATATATTGCTAATTTCATGCAGTTCCGCCAAAAACCATTTAACATCTTCAGCCGATGTCCTGTTGATGTCTCTCAGCAAAGCGAACCATAGTTTGCTCTCATTGGCTGATTTAAGGGCAATGTTAAAGAAATTGGTAAAATCCTTGCGGCTGCTCGCGGATTGCCCTTCGATATAATTGCCGATAACGCTGGTCCCGCTTCTAAGCAACTGGTCGCCGATTCTCCTGGAAACATTGTCTTTAGGCAGTTTATCGATAAATTCTATCATCTTTAAAGTAAAGCTGTATAATCTCTTTTTAAAATCATCCTTAAACCGTGATTTGTTGTCTTCCATCCGGGTTTATTGTATTTACCCTATTTTAAAACTTTAATCTGTATTTTTGATTTTTAATATTTAATATTTTATATTTTACCCTTCCAGCGTAATGTTAAATTACGGGCTGCGGCGACTTCATCCAGCCGTTTCACCGAGCAGAAATGCGGGGCGGATTTCACCGCCTCCGGGTCTTTTTGGGCTTCCTCATCTATCTTTATCATCACCTCGATAAACCGGTCCAGCGTCTGCTTGGATTCCGTCTCGGTCGGTTCTATCATCAGCGCTTCGTGGACAATCAGCGGGAAATAGATGGTCGGCGGATGGAACCCGTAATCGAGTAATCGCTTGGCGATATCCAATGTCCGGATGCCGTATTTCTTGTGGTGCTCCTCGCCCGTCAGGACGCATTCGTGCATGCAGGCGCGCTCGTAGGCAACCGGATAATATTTCTTGAGGTGCGCCATGACGTAATTGGCGTTAAGGACGGCAATCTCGCTCACCCGCTTTATTCCCTCCGGCCCCAGTATCCTGATATAGACGTATGCCTTGACCAGGACCGCGATATTCCCGTAAAAAGCCCTCACCCGTCCCATGGATTTCGGCCGGTCGTAATCGAGAGAGAATACATTTTTATCTTTATTTATTACCGGAATCGGGAGGAAGGGGGCAAGCTTTTCGACGCAGGCAACCGGTCCCGCGCCCGGTCCGCCGCCGCCGTGCGGAGTGGCGAATGTTTTATGAAGATTTATATGTAAGACGTCCACCCCGGCTTCGGACGGCTTCATGATGCCCATCAGCGCGTTCAGGTTTGCCCCGTCCATATATAAAAACGAGCCGTTCTTGTGGAGGAGCTCGGCGATTTCCTTTATCTGGTTATCGAATAAGCCCAGCGTATTCGGGATGGTCAGCATCATTGCCGCGACGTCGGGCGTGAGCTTGGATTTAAGGTCTGCGAGGTCGACATTGCCGTCGCTATTGGATTTTATCTCGATGGGGCTGTAACCGCAGAAAGCCACGCTGGCCGGATTCGTCCCGTGTGCGGAATCCGGTATCAGGATGTATTTCCGGGGATTGCCCTTATCCTTTAGGTAGGCGCGGATGAGTTTTATTCCGGTGAATTCACCGTGCGCGCCGGCGGCCGGCTGGAGTGTAATAGAATCCATTCCGGCGATTTCTTTAAGGTATTCGCCCAGTTCAAACATAAGTTCGAGCATCCCCTGGGAAGCCGCCCCGTCCTGGTAGGGGTGCATCTTGGCGAAGCCGTCCATGGCGGCAATGCTCTCGTTTATCTTGGGATTATATTTCATCGTGCAGGAGCCCAGCGGGTAGAAGGAATCATCCACCCCGACATTTCGTTTGGAAAGGTTGGTATAATGGCGGACGATTGTGATTTCATTCACTTCCGGGAGCGCCGCGTCATGTAGGCGCAGGTATTTGGCAGGGATTAATTTAGCCGTCTCTTTATCGTGGATATCATTGGCGGGAATAATGCAACCACAGCTTCCTTTGCGCGATTCTTCAAAGATAAGTTTGGACATAGCAATCAATAGGATTCAGTATTATTATAACTAACAACGAAACGGTCAAGAAAAAACAACAAGCTGATTAAGCTAAACCAAAAAAAAACAAATTAGTTTTAAGAAATAAAATAATCTGTGAAGTAATTTCCGGCCTTAATGATTTTCTGATAAAAACCAGAAGCGGTTTCATAAGTTATTATAAGTAATTAAAGCACAAGCAATATGAAAAAACGCCTGATAAATTATAATATTTCTGCCCCATCTAGTAACCAATCTCCGATAATTTCCCAGTCATGCAATAGACCGTTCTATTTTCCATCTGCGTTTATACCTCCTCAATTTCCTCCCATCTTGGATCTTTTTTCTTCTGTTATTTCTATGTGGAGCTATCAGCTCTATTCCTTGTTCCTTCCATTCACTACGCAATTTCTTCGAATCATACGCCTTATCACAAACCAAACACTTCGGCTTTTTGCCCACTTTTTCTATCGTTTTATTGGCCAGTTTTACTTCATGTGGCGAGGCAGAGTGCACGGACACCCCCAAAGGAATACCTTTGCCGTCCGCCACCACCATAAGGCTTCGAACCCTTGCCACGCTTGGTTTTGCCGATTTCGGCACCCCCCTTTTTTAGCAGGAATAAAACTGCCATCCATAAAGCATTCGCTCCAATCAATTTGGGATTTTTTATCCAGCTTATTTTATGAAACTACGCCAGATCTTTAACCAGACACCCTTTCTTCTCATAGTTTTAACCGGCGCCAACAGGTGCTCGGACTAGGATATTTATCGGGTAAATCCTTCCACCTGGCCCCGGTTCTTAAAACCCATAATATTCCTTCTAAAACCTCCCTGTTATTTTTACATGGGCGCCCTTTACTCTTTAATTTAGGTAGTAATGGCTTTGTTGCCACCCATTGTTTATCTGTTAAATATATTGCCCTACTCATAGCTTTCACCTCCTATGAGTAGTTATCGGTAATCAGTTATGAATATGACTTGTGAAACCGCTTCTAATAATTGGCTGGCGGCAGTAGTTTATTAAGTGAACTAAAAATACTTAATCCTATCCACGCCGCCAGAAACGCCGTGTAAAGCCACATGCATAATATCGGGAACTGGTACCCGTAATCGACGTAAAACGTGACCTTGCTTTCCATAGGGACTTCTCCCCGCAATACTCCCGAAGCAAGATAACCCAGCCGGCCTTCTACCCTGCCCGATGGATGGATAATCATGGAGTATCCCAACGCGGCGCTTCTCAATATGGCGCGGCGGGTTTCGATTGCCCGGAATGGAATCATCGCGGCGTGTATCTGGTGTGACCAGCCGCCCCAGCCGGCGGTTTCCAGGGTGGGCAGTATCAGTATCTCGGCGCCGCGCACGCCGGCAATCCAGCGGGCTATTTTTGTAAAGCCGCCTTCGTAGCAGATGAATATGCCTATCCGACCCAGAGGCGTATCAAAGATGCCCCATTTATCTCCGGGTTTCACAAGGCTTTCTATACCCTGCACCGGAATGCGCTTGGCGTATTTGCCGATGACCGCGCCGTTCGGGCCCATCAGGACCGCGTAGTTGTGCCACTGCAATATTTCTCCGTGAACCGGCTCGCGGTTGCCGAAGACCAGATACAGTTTTTTATCCCTGACGAGCGCCTCCAGAAGTCCGCGCTTTTCCGTATTGTTCAGGGCGTCGTCCAGGTAGGCTTCCGGCCAGACAGCCAGGGTTTCTTTGGTGCTATGCACGGATTGGCCGGTGACGCTTAAAAGTTGGTTAATCGAGTCGCTCCAGTCCTGGACCACTGCCACCGGGATATATTTTTCTTCAATGGGCCTGTCTGCCGTGTTTGTTTGCGTCACGACGGACGTCGGGGTAGGCAGGCTGTCACCGTAGTGCCTTTGGTAGCGCGGCAGGTAATCCGGGCGGGTTACCCCGTAAATAAATAGGAAACAAATTACAAGAAGTCCCGTGACAAGAGGGAAAAAAGTAATTTTCTTTTTACGGAGCCATTCTAGGACGAACCAGGCGGCCAAGGCATTGACCGTGACGATGATAAACGAGAGCCCGTAAACGCCGAGGGTATCGCAGAACTGGATAAGTGCCAGGTGCGGAGATTGCGAATAGCCAAGTGCCAGCCAGGGGAATTTGAGGAAATATGTTTCCGAGCGGAAGTGTTCTATCCCGGTCCAAAAAATGGGCAAGAGGAAAAAGGATTTACCGAGGCCTATGCGGCTTGCCGTCGCCCACGCGGAGGCTGAGAAAAGCGCCAAGTAAACGGAAAAGATATTGGAGACCAAGAAACCCATAAAGCCGAGGGCGTTGATAAGGAACGATAGTGAAACGGAATAAAAAACTACCCCGCTTATAAGCCCGCAAAATGCGGCGATACGCGGGGTGGGCGAACTGTAAACTGCAATAAGCAGGGGCACCAAGGCAACCCAGCCGACAAGGCCGTATGATAACGGCGGAAAGGAAATGAAAAGCAGGATGCCGGATAAAACTGATAGCACATACCTGAACCATCTTGTACGGTATACTAGATAGGGAAGCGTGGGTGTACTTTTCTTATGTTCTTTAACTATGTGTTTAGGCGCCATTTCTTGCGCTTTATCTTCCATAAAATACCAAGATACTATCTAATGCCGGTTTCTTCAAGAAAATAAAGATAGCGGAATATGTTTGACTTTATCGGGAATATTTATAAGATATGGTTTTTCTGCCTCTTCGGCAGATTGCCGAACAGGTGATTCAAGAATGATTTGGAGGATTAAAAATGACTGTTCGTATCAGATTAACCAGAATCGGGCGTAAGAATATCCCGTTATTCAGAATCGTCGTGTTGGACAAGAAAACCAAAAGGGATGGCAAATACCTGGAAAGGCTCGGCGATTACAATCCAAAAGAAGAAGAAGCCAAGAAGGTCAAGATAAACAAAGACCGTCTGCTTTATTGGGTAAAAAACGGCGCACAACCTACTGAGGCCCTTAAGATTATCTTCAAAAAAGCGAAGATAGCTTTAAAATAAACAATCACGGCATCATTCGGCACATTATCTTCAGTATCTTTTCCGTGCGGTTGGTGATTTTCACATCTTCTCCCATGCGGTAACCGACTGCCCAAATAATCTCGTTCCCGCAGGTGATTAAGGGAATCCTTTGGCGCATTTCACGCGTGACCTTGTAATTGATAAAGAACTTTTTAAGACTCATTGAGCCTTTCATTCCTAGGGGGCGGAATTTATCGCCGGGCGCGCGGAAACGCAGGGAGAGCGGATGCTTTAGCTTGTCATAATCAAACAGTTCTTCCATTCCTTCGGCTTTACTAAAGGCCACGGGACAGGATTTCTTTGGACTTTTAATGGGTTTTAAGAAAGAGGTTTTGATACGTAATCCGTAAACTTTTGCGACAGTTTCGCCTGGTACTTTGAGGGTAAGCGGCTGGATCGTCTCAAGAGTTTCTTCTTTAACCGGATTTTTAATAAAGCTAAGGTAATCATAACGCCGGCGAATAATAAGGTTGCCGGGTAGGATAATTTCCTTTCCGGATGAGGGATTATCGATAAGTTCCGCCAGGGCGGAATAATGTGAATGGCTCAGGCGCAGGGGAGCAGCGCCTGATTTTTCCGCTAGGGCAATCAAAACCATTTCTCTAAGTGCCGGATGGAGTTCTTTTAGGCGGGCAATAGAAACAGAATTCCCCTTGAGGTCTTTCAGCTCTTTCCGGGCGGCGGCTTCAAGGTAATCATAGGCGTCCTGCGCGGAATGCCCAAGGCGCGCCAGGTGTTTGGTGATATCCTTATTGTATTTTTTAAGGAGCGGCAAAAGTTCGAGCCGGATTTTATTCCTCATGATTTGACGGTTTAAGTTGGTAGAATCCATGCAATAAGGTTCTTGTTTTTCTTTGAGATAGGCAATGATTTCATTCCGTTCAATGGTCAATAACGGGCGGATTAATGTTATTTTGGAGTTTGTATGAATCGGCCGGGAGGACAGTGTGCCTCTTAACCCGCGCAGACCTGTGCCTTCAAGGATTCTCATGATAACCGTTTCCGCCTGGTCGCCGAGGTTATGAGCTACCGCTACTTTAGATGTATTTGTTTTGCGGGCGGTGGTTTCAAGGAAACGGTAACGTTCCTGCCTCGCAAGCGCTTCTCCCGTACCTTTGGCATGGGATTCCCTATTAATAATCCCGCCTTGGCGGGATGAGCGGGGAAACGAGCGTTTTTTCATCATAGATGGTATTGATATGCGTTTGGTGTAAAGAGTGAATTTATGCCTGCGGGCGAATGAACGGACGAATTTCTCGTCACGGAGTGCCTCGCGCCCCCGGATACCATGATTCAGGTGCGCCAGGGCGATGCGCCAGTTTTGCTTAAACCGCTCGCTTATTTCTTTTAGGATAAGGCTTAAGGCGATTGAATCAGCGCCGCCGGAAACGCCGATCAAGATGCTTTCTCCCTTGTTTAACAGGCGTCCTTTTCCGCCAAAGGCGGATCCGCTTTCAGCGGAAATCCATTTATATGCTTTGTGCACAATCATCGGTGAAAGGTTCATATATAATTATCTTTAACTAACATAATATAAAGACGATAATAAAGATAGCGTAACAAATGTCTCCTGAAACGGCAATTTATTTGGTAGAGATTTATGTTTTACCTTAAATACCTATTCGGAATAACCCTGTTTGCAGTATTATTGGCAGGGTGTGAAACCGGTCCAGCCGCCTACCCGCCGAATGTGCGTCCGCAGGCGTATAGCCCGGAAGAGGTGAAACAGCGGATAGAATATAAAATCAGCGCAAACGATGTGATTGAAGTGTTTGTCTGGAAGAATGAGGATTTATCGCGCGATGTAACGGTTCGTCCGGACGGCAAGATTTCGCTGCCTTTAATCGGTGAAACGCTGGCTGAAGGAAAAACGCTTGAAGAGCTCGATGACGAACTTACCCGTAAATATGCCGAATACCTGGTTTCCCCGGATATTTCGCTGGTCGTCAAGAAATTCGCCGAGGAAAAGGTTTTTGCACTTGGCGAGGTGTCCAGGCCGGGTGTTTATACTATTTCCGGGACTTTGTCTTTGGTTGATTTAGTATCACAAGCCGGCGGATGGACAAAAGCCGCCAAGATAAGCAATGTTTTTATCATCCGCGGAACCGTCGCCAAAGAACCGGATGTTATTTTAGTAAACATGAAGGAAATCATGCGGGGCAATACGCGCGGGAATGTCGTTTTATACCCCAAAGATATTGTTTATATTCCTTCAACGGTCATATCGGATGTAGGCAAATTTATTTCGGAATATATCGGTCCGATTTACACAACAGCAACCACAGTTATTGCGGTTGATTATTTCAAAAGGCGCTGATGTTTAAGGATGAAGTAACGATTCACGTCAAGGGAGGCGACGGCGGAAACGGATGCATAAGCTTCCACAGGGAAAAATTCATGCCCAAAGGCGGCCCGGATGGCGGCAACGGCGGCAAAGGGGGCGATGTTATCATCCGAACCAGTCCGCACCTTAATACATTATATCACCTGACGCATTCACCGCGGTATTTTGCGCAGAACGGCGCTCCGGGGAGGGGCAATAATTGTTTCGGCAAAAACGGACGCGATGCAATCATAGAAGTCCCGCTCGGAACGGTTATTTCCGATTCGGTTAATCATAATATCATCAAAGACCTTAAAGAAAAGGGGGACAGCAGCATCATTGCCAAAGGAGGCAAAGGCGGCCGGGGAAACAGCACCTACGCCACGCCGACCAGGCAGACGCCCCGGTTTGCACAGTCCGGGGAGGACGGAGAGGAAAAGAAAATCCATCTGGAACTGAAACTGATTGCCGATGTCGGATTAATCGGACTGCCGAATGCCGGGAAATCAATGCTTTTGAGGCGTATTTCTTCCGCCCAGCCCAAGGTGGCGGACTATCCTTTTACCACTTTGGAGCCGAGTTTGGGAATCGTGCGCGGGCCAGACTACCACACCATCGTCGCGGCGGATTTGCCGGGATTGATTGAAGGCGCACACCAGGGCAAAGGCTTGGGAGATAAATTCCTGCGGCATATCGAACGCACACGCCTTCTAGCGCATGTGATTGATTTCTCCCAAGATGGTTCGCCTTTGGCCGCTTATAAGACCATCAGGAAAGAGCTTAACGCTTATAGCGCTGTCTTGGCTAAAAAGCCGGAGGTCATAATTGCAAACAAGATAGATTTGCCGGATGGCGAGAAAAACTACAAGAAATACTCCGGAAAATTCAAAGCAGATGTTTTACCCATTTCCGCTCTCAAAAAGGCCGGTTTGGAAAAGATGCTCCGGGCGATATTCAAACGCCTGAATGAAGAAGACGAAGACTCTTTCTAAAAGTGACTCCCGCTTAATCTCCCGGCGTGATGTAGGGAGAAACAAAGAGGAAGGGGAAGATTAGATTTTATCCGGCAGTTCGTCATGCTCATCCCAGATATCGCCGACGATTTCTTCCAGTATATCTTCAATCGTAATTACACCGATGAACTTATCCGCCCTATCCTTGACGATGGCCAGGTGAATGTGGCTTTTCTGCATGACTTTCAGTATTTCGCTTGTTTTAGCCGTATCAGAAACGACATAGGGTTTCCTTATCAGGTCATGCAAGATAATCAAACCGGTATCGCCGTGGCAGATTACGTTAAGGTATTCCTTGGTATATAAAATGCCGATGATGTTATCCGGTTTTCCCTGGTAAACCGGGATGCGCGTGTGATGTTTATTCGTAATCATCGTCAGGATTTCTTCCTGGGAGGCGTCTATATTCAAAACATCCACTTTTTCTTTCGGGAGCATTACATCCGCAACCGTCTGGTCGGTAAACTTAAAGATATTTTGCAGTATCAGGGTTTCGTCATCCTTAAGGTGTCCGGCATCTTTTGCCATTTCGACGGTGTAACGCAGTTCGTCTTTGGTTATAAACGGCTTCCTGTATTTAATCTTTATGCCCAGGAGGAAGGCGAAAAACCTGGTTGTCAGCGAAAAGAACTTGACAAACGGATAAAAGAGGGTGCTGAAAACCCTTAACGGATTAACCGCGGAAAACGCCGTTTTTTCCCAGAACTGGCTGGCTAATGCTTTGGGCAGGACTTCCCCGAACTGGATGGTCAGGAACGCCATTCCGAACAGCGCAATCAGGTAGCCGTGCTCCGGGAAGAGCCTGACTGCCAGGATTGTTGCCAGGACGGCGGAAGCTGTGTTGATGATATTGTTACCGACCAGTATGGTGGAAAGGATGGATTCCGGTTTTTGCATGATATGGTTAAGCCGCTGTGCTTTTTTATTTCCCTGTTTGACCAGCATGACCAGGCGTGTTTTACGGAAGGAAAACAACGCCAGCTCGCTGGCTGAAAAGAACCCGCTTAAGAAAAGCAGTAAAACAATGCTGATTATTAACGACCAGGTTGGTAAATCAATCATATAAAACTCCTTTCCGCAGGTGGCGGATCCTCCTTCACCGTAAAATTTCTTGTCACGCTACGACGCTTATTAGGACCTGATTTTCATTAACTTCTTGCGAAGCGTTCAAGCCATATTACAAAATATCGGTTAAAGATTCAATTAAAGGGAATAAAAAATATTCCGATTTTCCCAAACAAACGCAGGCTGTTTTACGTAGTATTATTGTTCTTGGGGTATTTCTCTTGACAATTTGTCTTATAACACATAAAATAAATAGTTTGAGGTTCTTAATTGTAAGAAGGAGTTGATTATTATGTTGCAGAAAAAGATAACCATCTGGTCTTTGGCGCTGTTAGTTTGTTTCTTGTTTACCATGGTGCCTTTTTCATATACCCAGACAGAAAACGCCTCCCAGGTAAAGGATTTGCTGGAAAACCTGCCTAAATATGAGGGTGAAGCCTTCTGGGGCAAGGTGTCCGAAATAGAAAGCTTAGGCACTGATATAAAACCGGCGGTTGAATCAGGATTGCAAAACACCAATCCTTTTATCCGGCTGGCCTGCGCCAAGATTATTTACGAGCTCGACGGTAAGCCGGAGAGCGTTGTTACCCTGCTTTCCCTCTTAAAAGAGGAAAAATCCAAGGAAATCAAAAGGGTTGCCTCGGAGATTCTGGGGACTTCCATTAAGGATGATACCGGATACGGCGATAAAAATAATGTTGCGGAGTCAATCCAGCAATTATTGGATATCGTATTGGAGCCGGAGGTTCGCTTAAACTTGAGCCGCGCTTTATATTACACCAAAGGCAAAGGTCACATCCGGGGAATAAGCGAAATAAAAGACCTCGTAAAAGCGGGCGAAGCCAAAAACGCGAAAGGCGAACTGAAATATCCGGGCCTGCGCGCCGAAGCCGCCTTAACGCTGGCTGAACTGGGCTCTTTTGAAGAAGTCCGCGATATCATAAAAGAATTGGCCAAAGAACCGGGACAAAACGGCAGGCTCGCACAGGCGTTTCTCGATTATTACCAGCTTTACAAGGATTATAACCGGAAATCAGCTGTCCAGAATAAATACGATTATAGTATTCTTGATGAGATGCTTAATATTATCAAGCAGTATTACGTCGATCCAAAAAGATTTGATGTTGATAAATTGATTACTGAGGCGGCCAAAGGGATTGCCGGCAGCCTGGATAAGTTCTCCGGCTATCAGGACGAAGAGGAGAAAAAATTGGCCGAAGAAGACCTCAATAAGAGATACGGCGGCATCGGGGCATACGTCAGCATGCGGGATGATTTCCTCACCATTGAAAGACCGATATATTCCGGACCCGCTTACAAGGCGAATTTGCGTTCGCTCGATAAAATAACAGAAGTTGAAGGCGTATCAACCAGGGGGAAAAGTATAGAAGAGCTTATTAAGAACCTTAAGGGCGAACCAGGAACCAAAGTGAATATTAAGGTTTACCGCAAAGGATGGCCGAAGGAAAAGGAATATCAGTTAACCAGGGCGATTATCCAGATTGATACCGCCCGCAGCGTGATATTGCCGGGAGATATCGGTTTTCTTTCCATCCTTACCTTCGGGCAGAACACGGCGAAAGAGGTTTGGGAAAACCTGGAAAAACTTAAAAAGGCGAATGTCAAGGCGATTATCATCGACCTCCGTTTTAACTCAGGCGGGCTTTTAAGTGCCGTTTGCGAGATTGTAGATATGTTCATCGAGAAAGGCAAGGTCATATTAACGACCAAGGACAAAGACGGTAACCTGCTGGGTGAGCCTTATGTGACCTTAGATGATAATAAGATAGATTTGCCTGTTTTTGTTTTAGTGAACGACGGTTCGGCCAGCGCTTCGGAAATACTGGCCGGGGTATTGCAGGATTACGGCAAAGGTAAACTGGTCGGAGGGAAAACCTTCGGCAAGGGGAGCGTTCAGAATTTATGGCCGTTAAAAAGCACTAATGGGAAGACCGTTTTCCGCATAACTATCGCCAAATATTACCTGCCTTCAGGCAGGTGTATCCATAAGGAAATTAACGGCGAAGGCGGCTTGTCTCCCGATATAGAAATAGCCCAGCCCGAGCGCGACCCCTGGAAGGATTTTGCTTTTAATAAAGTGATGGAATCGGATATTGTCACAAAATACGTCGAAAACAATTACGGGAAAAACAAAGAGCTTTTCACCCGTTTGGCGGAAGATGATAGTCTTGATTACAACCTCTATCCCGATTTTAATGAGCTATACAATTCTCTTAACGAAAAACTGAATATCCACCTTTCCAAGGATGATGTAAGGGGCATAGTTTGGGATTACGTCCGGAAACAGGTTTCGGATGACCGCGGGGAAGAATTTATCGTTAACCTGGAAGAGGATGTCCAGCTCCAGCGGTCAATCATTGAGGCATTAAACGCATTGAAAATCGCTCCGGAAACGATAAAAAACTACAAAAATCTGGCGCATAAATTTGATAAATCGGAAATGCCTCCTAAAGAAACGCCGAAATAATCCTAATAATTATCGAAGGCATGCCAGTCGGTAAGGTTTGTTACCAGCGGCGTTATTGAAATATATTTCTTTTTCACCGCGCTGATGTCGGAGACGGCTTTTGCCGTTATTTTTACGGGTCTCTTATGCCGGAATTTCTTCAGCCCGCTTTTCATCCAATAATAATTCCTGCCCCTCGGGTCTGTCCCGGAAACGAACTGGTCCGGCAAATACTCGGTTCCCTGGCGGGTGTGTTTAACCCCTTTCATTTGCCTGGGTGAGCAGCAGGGGATGTTGATGTTATAAACTATTCCGTTTGTGCCCCGTATTTTTCCGCGGATGATATCTTTTATGATTGTTACGGCTAGTTTAGCGGTATCGGAGAAATCCGGGTTGGAGTGGTTTTCGGGTTTTTCCCGGGAAACGGCAAAAGAAGGAATTCCCCAGAAAGCGCCTTCGATCGCCGCCGCCACCGTACCGGAATAAAATACGTCTATCCCCACGTTCGCCCCGTCGTTTATCCCGGAAACCACGATGTCTGGCCGCTTTTTTAATATCTCAACAATGCCTAATTTTATACAGTCAGCCGGCGTGCCTTCGACCGCGTACAAACAGGCGTTGCAGGAAAGATAGTCATAAACTTTCCGGATGAAAAGCGGCTTGAAAATGGTAATCCCGTGCCCGACCCCGCTTTGCTGGCTGAACGGCGAAACGACCGTTACCCTTCCCAGTTTCCGCAACTCCTTGTAAAGAGCGCTTAACCCGTTATTTTCAATGCTGTCGTCATTCGTGAGCAATATATCCATAGAATATAAGGATTATACTTAAGGAAAACCTAAAATCAAGTTAATTAATTGCTTGAATTATCACCCTGTTTTTTTTATAGTTATCTTTATGAATAAAATCATCGTCCGGCTTGGGGAAAAAACATACCCGGTTTTTATCGGAGAAGGTTTAGTGGAGCAAGCGGGCATGTTATTGAGGCGTCCCCTTGCGCGCAGATGCCGTCTCGCGGTTGTTACGGATAGCAATATCGGCAGGCTCTACGGGAAAAAGATAAGGCATTCTCTTGAGCGCGCCGGTTTTTCCGTGAATCTCATAACGCTTCCCCCCGGAGAAAAAACCAAGTCACTCAAGACTGTCGAGAAAATATACCACAAGCTTTTGTCGGCGCGTTTAGACCGTTCTTCCGCGGTAATCGGCTTTGGCGGCGGGGTCATCGGCGATATCGCCGGTTTTGTTGCCTCGACCTTCATGCGCGGAATAGATTTTATCCAGGTGCCGTCCTCGCTACTTGCCCAGGTAGATTCCGGTGTCGGCGGGAAAGTTGCCATAAACCTGCCTGAAGGAAAAAACCTGATAGGCTCGTTCTACCAGCCGCGCCTGGTGATAATCGACCCGTCCTTGCTTAAAACACTTCCTGGACGCGAGTTTTTAAACGGAATGGCTGAGGTCATTAAAATCGCCTTGATAAGAAGCCCCCGCCTTGCCGGATTCTTGGAAAAACACCGTTCGGAGATATTATCGCAGGAAATATCCCCCTTGGCGGAGATGATTAAGCAGACAGTGGAACTCAAAGCCGGAATCGTCATGAAAGACGAAAAGGAAAAGAATCTCAGGATGATTCTTAATTACGGGCATACCATCGGCCATGCGATTGAGCATCACGGGGAATACCGGCACGGGGAAGCCATCGCCTTGGGGATGATGTGCGCCGCGCGCATCGCATCCCGGATGAAATTAGCTTCCCTGTTAGTTATCCGAAAACAGCAGGATTTATTGAAACTTTACGGATTGCCTGTTATATTAAAGAAAAGCCTGAAAGCGCCCGCTATAATTAAAGCCCTCAGGTTTGATAAGAAAATGCTTTTGGGGAAAACGAGGTTTGTCCTTTTGGAACGTCTTGGAAAAGCAATCGTCGTGGACGGGATAAAAGAGGACGTTATAAAATCATCTATAAAGGAGGGGTGACATGAAAGCTTTTATGGTTACGTTGATTGTCGTTATCGGATTGATTATGCTTGGCTTTTATGATTATGGCATCGGTCAAGATAAAGAGAAGGAAAAAGATATGAAAGAAATCAAACTGCCTGCCCCTGTGAAAAAGGGCAAACTGTCCCTGGAGGAAACACTGTCCCTGCGCCGTTCGGTGCGGACTTTCAAAGATGAGGCATTGACTGACACACAAATAGGCCAGAT
Organism: Planctomycetota bacterium; assembly: GCA_016207825.1. Classification (NCBI taxonomy): domain Bacteria; kingdom Pseudomonadati; phylum Planctomycetota; species Planctomycetota bacterium. The sequence continues at coordinate 322,937 of JACQZI010000007.1, forward strand.
TCTCTGGGCGGCAGACGGCCTAAGCGCGCCCGTTGAAACAAGGGCAAACCGCACCGCACCCTCGGCCGGCGCGATTTATCCCGTGGAACTATACGCCGTGACCAAAGACGGGATATACAAATATAATCTGGTTTCGCATTCACTAAAACTTATCGAAGCGGGTGATAATCGTGAAGAATTGTCTAAGGCATGCCTGGGCCAGGGCTGCGTAAAGAGCGCTCCTTTAAGCATTATTATCAGCGGCGATTACAAGAAATGCTCCGGCAAATACAGGGACCGTGCCCAGCGTTATGTCGATATCGAAGCCGGCCATATCGCGCAGAATATCCACCTCCAGGCGGTCGCCCTAGAGCTTGGCTCTGTCCCGGTCGGCGCTTTTCAGGATGACCAGGTGAAGGCGCTTCTCAATCTGCCGGATAACGAATACCCCGTTTATATTATTCCCGTGGGTCACCCCAAAAAATAAATCAGTAAATGGATAAGCTGGAATCGTTGCTGACTTTGACCGGCGCGCGCGGAATCGGCTCGGTGCGCTACGATAAATTGTTGCATCATTTCGGGAGTATTGAGAACGTCCTGAAAGCAAGCCCGGATAAATTAATGTGCATCCCGGGAATCGGCGAGGAGCTCTCGCGAGAAATAACGCTCTCCGCGCGGGAAAAAAGAGGCGCCAAAGAGTTGGAAGAGGCGCGAAAAGCAGGCGTAAAAATAATAACATATCTTGATGACGAATATCCGCAAAACCTAAAGACCATTTGCGATTATCCTCTTGTCTTGTATGTCAAAGGCGAGCTGAAGGAATCGGATACGCTTTCTGTCGCGGTCATCGGCTCGCGCCGGGCGTCTCTTTACGGCAGGCGACAGTCTGAACAATTATCATACGATTTGGCAATCCGAGGGATTTGCGTGGTGAGCGGCTTGGCGCGCGGGATAGATACCCATGCCCATATGGGCGCGGTCAGGGCGAAAGGCAGGACGATAGCCGTTTTAGGAAGCGGAATAAATAATCTATACCCGGCGGAAAACAAGAAGCTTGCCGAAAAAATTACGGAAAACGGGGCGGTTATTTCTGAACTGCCCTTGGATACCCCGCCGGACAGCCGTAATTTCCCGGTCCGCAACCGCATTATCAGCGGACTATCCCTTGGGATTCTGGTGGTCGAAGCGCCTTTGAAAAGCGGTGCCCTTATCACGGTGGATATGGCGCTGGACCAGGGCAGGGAAATATTTGCCCTGCCCGGAAAGGTGGATAGCCCGATGAGCCAGGGATGCCATAAACTAATCAAGCAGGGCGCTAAGCTGGTTGAAAACGTGGATGATATAATCGAAGAACTTAATTTGCCTGCATCAGAAACTAAAAGAAAGGCGGAAAGCGCAAAGACCAAACCCACGGGTTTGAATTACCGGGAAGAGACCATTGTCAACCTCCTTTCCAAAGACGAACCCAAGCACATTGACGAGATATCGCAGGAATCCAAGCTCTCCCCGGCGCTTGTTTCTGCCACCTTGCTTGAACTGGAACTGAAGCGGTGCGTAAAACAGATGCCCGGTAAAAATTTTATACGTCTTATAAGTTGCTATTTATAAGGGATACGAGCAATCGTTTTTGGAAAATGCCGTTTTAAAAACCCTACCCTCCCCAAGAGAGAGTCCCAGTATTCCATAGCGAAGATGCCCGGATACCCAAGCGAATAACTCCCCATACCCAATAAATGCATTCCCCTTACCATTGTAATATATCCTCCTCAGCGTATAGAATA